>JACOSL010000011.1 GCA_016179045.1 Fimbriimonas ginsengisoli
CCAGGAAGGACACGATGAGATCCTCAGCTTCCGCCAAGCGGTCGACATCGTTGGGCGCGAAACCGCCGAGTGGGCGCAACACACCACCCTGACCCTTTATCACAGCGCGGCGCGCCACGCCGAGCAGCAAGGCCTCATCCTCGCCGATACCAAGTTCGAATTCGGCGAGACCCCCGATGGGCTGATATGGATCGATGAGGCGCTCACCCCCGACAGCTCCCGCTATTGGGAGCCGTCGCTCTACGAGCCGGGCCACGCCCAGCCGAGCTACGATAAGCAGTTCGTGCGCGACTATCTGGAGACGCTGGCCTGGGACAAGCGCCCGCCCGGCCCGACCTTGCCGCCCGAGATCGTCGCCCGCACCCTCGATAAGTATCTGGAGGCGTACGCGCGGATCACGGGCAAGAGCCTCGCGCTGCAGGCGGTCTAGCGTTGATCGTTCCCAACTTCACCCCCGATGCGATCGAGGTCCCGGGCAACGTCACCGAATTGCCTTACCGCGAGCGGGTGGCGTTCATTCGGCGGGTGGCGTACGGGCATTTCTTTGGACTGGTGGGCCTTGCGGGGGCGGCGGCGTTCATGTCGCCTCAAAGCGACTGGCGCAAACCCACTCTGTGGCTTTTCGCGCTGCTTGCGGGATTGAACGTGCTTCGAACGCTGTTTCGGGGTCGGCGCGAGGATTCGGTCATTTCAGCCGCGGCTCTTCCGTTGGTGTTGCTGATCGCGGCTTGGTGGGCGCGCGCGCTCGTGGACCGCGGGCTGCCGGTTTGGGCGGCGGGCCTCGGCGAGGCCTTCGCGGTTCTATACGCCATCTTCTGCGGGAGGGATTTCAGCTTCACCGGCCAGTTCGTGCTCGCCTGGATCGCATCCTCGGCGGCGGTGGCTTGGCTGGGGCTCGCGGCAAGGTTGTCGCCCGCCGTCGCGGGCCAGGCCCTCGCTTGGAATTCGGTGTTCCTGTTGTATTGGTCGTACGATTTGGCCGCGCTGCTCTCGCGTCGGCGCAAGGGCGAGGAAGCGGCGGCGGTGGTCGACCTCTACCGCGACGTGTTCAACGTGTTCGGGTGGACGGTGCGCGTGGTGCAGCACTGGCGGCAGCACAAGATTTGGACGGTTCCGAGCCGATAGCGCACTCTAGTCCGCTGACCTTGGTGTAGGCAGGTAATTTTACTGGTTCTCTCTCTCTCTCTCTCTTGCCGCGAGAACGACAAATCTGTGTTACGATGACGAGTAGGGTACAGGAGTTCACTCACCTGCTCGTTTGTGGGGTGCCTATGCTAACGCTGGCTCGCGGACAGGCTCGGACGGTCGAGTTGCTGATCGCGGCGATTCTTGCCGCGGCCCTGTTGCTTGCGGCAATTGCAAAGATGCTCACCTTTAGTGAGTTTGAGCGGACCCTTGCCGCGTCGATGCTTGTGCCCATTTGGGCAATCACTCCGGTCGCAGCGACGGTGCTGCTCGCGGAGGTTGTCGCGGCATCGACCTTGCTCACTCCGCTCGCGCATCTCGGTCGCGGCTTGGCGCTAGGGCTCGGCAGCCTGTTCGTGGCCTACGCGAGTTGGAGATGGGTGCATGGCATCGATGCGCCGTGCCATTGCTTCGGCGCTCTGTTGCGCTTAAACCCTCCGCTTTCCTTCGCATTGGCGCTTTCAACTTTCGTTGCCGCTTCATCACTAGCTGTTTTGAGCGCGACTCAGGAATCAGGCCGCCTGAACTCGACTTCGACTGGAACGATCCCCTGAATACTAGGAGGAGGAAAAGATGAGAATCGACAAGACCTTGCTGGGAGTGGCGCTCGCCGCGATCGCCCTGGTTGGCTCCGCGAGCATGTCCGCCAGGGCGGCGGCGACCGCGAGGCCAACGCCAAACGACATAAATCCGGGCGGTGGGGCGGGCTCATGCCCGACGGCCTTCAATGACTGCAATTCTGACAACGTCTGCAACACGATCAACCACACGAGAATCTGGTACGCCGAAGCCTACACCTGCACGTGGGGAATTGGCGGCGGCAATTGCAACAACAACAAAAGCGTCATTTGCAGCAAGAAATGGGACGTAGACGTTAACTGCCAGCCGTACACAGCCCCTGACGGAGCAACCGTGACGACCATTTGCGGGTGCAGAACGACCCAGTGGCCGGATCCGGCCGGCAACGGTGCATGTGTGGGTGGCTGAAGATGGCCCGGGCGGCGCTCGCTAGGTGGTCGATTGGGTTTCTGGTGTTGCTTGGCTGCGGCGCGAGCGCGCAGCCGGTTGCCGACCTCGCTGCGAAAATGCAAGCGGTGAAAGCCACACTGAAGAGTGCTTACGTCAGCTACCGAGCAGAAGACGGCATGACGGCCGCCGGCTTGGAGAACCTCGGCGCTAGTGGGTCGCCAACTGTGGTAGATACCATGAAGCAGTGGGCGATGCAGGGCGAAGACGAGTTGCTACGCACCACTAATGGGCCTTCGACCGAGAACATCTTCACGCATGGCGGCCGCGGAAGAATGGTGACCCAGACTCAGATAGAAGGTTCCCCCACAGGCCGAATGGGTGTCTGGATACCGAAAGACGCGTTTGGAATTTCCTCGCCCCTTGACTATGGCTACAGGATGAATAGCGGCCCTTGGCTGGCAGACATGGTGCAGGCTGGCGTATTGGGACCGAAAGGTCAAACCACGGACGAAAGGTTTGGCAAGCTGTTGCTCCTGCAGGGGAAGGATGGCCGCGGCACGACGTATCGAGCGAGTCTTGCCACCGAGCACGGCTACATCGCGGTGAACATAGCGGAGGAGTTCGACGACCGCCGCATGGCATGGACCGTTGACTCGGTGCGAACGGTTAACGGGTTCGTCCTGCCGGAGGAGGCTCATTACGAGCTTGTCAAAATCACACGCAAGGGCTCTACGCCACTTGAGCACCGGAAACAGCAACTGCTCGAGGCCCAGGTAAACACGCTGGTGCCCGCCGAGCTATTCGTGCCGCCAAAGCTGCAGCCAGGTGCGACGGTGAAGGATGAGCCCCGCGGAATTTCGTATGAAATCGGGCCCAACGGTGAGGAGATATTCAGGGGGTACATCGGCAAGACGCCTCAGGCGGGTCAATCCACGGGGGTGATGCAATGGGGCTGGGCGTTCATTGCGAGCGTGATGGCCGCGCTGCTGCTGGGCGTTCGGCTCATGGTCGTGCGACGGCGCCCAGGGTCAACGCCGCCGAAATAATGAGCCTATTCCGTGTCCGACGCCAACCGCTTGACGTCGCCCCACGCGCTTTGCAGATCGGAGACGAGCGGCGTCTGGCTTCGCGCCAGCTGAACCTGATCGAGGTCGATCTCGGCGAGCAGCACGTGCTCGTCCATCACCGGGCTGCGTGCGGCCACGCGTCCAAACGGGTCGACCACGCTGCTCCCGCCCACGAACCCCTTGCCCCCTTCAAAGCCGCAGAGCTGGCAGTTGAGGCACCACACGCCGTGCTCTTCGGAGACCGCGCGCAGCATCCGCTCGTATCGCTCCAGGTTGTCGGGCAATTCGCCTGAGAAGCCGCGCGCGGGGGACGCGCTCGGCACGACCACCACCTGCGCGCCCCTCAGCGCCAAGAGCGCCGCCAGCACCGAATGCCACACGTCTTCGCAGATGAGCACCCCGATCCGACCGAGCGAGGTATCGAACACCCCAAGCTCCCGTCCGCGGGAAACGAACCTCTCCTCGTCGAACACCCCGTACGTTGGAAGGAAGAACTTGCGATACACGCCCGTGAGAGTGCAACCTCCGGCCTCGGAAACCTCGACGAGCGCGACCGAATTGTAGAGGTTTCCGCCGCTCTTCTCATAAAAACCGATGACACAAGTGGTCGGCGAGCCAATTCGGGCGCCGGAGAGCCGGTTTTGAAGCTGTTCGAGCAGTTCGCCATCGGTGAGGGCGGCCTCGAGCACGCCTCCTTCGAGGTAGTAGCCGCTCGTGGCCGCTTCGGGGAACACTACGAGCCGAGCGCCCTCGCCCGCCGCCTGCCGAATCGCCCCTGCAATCGAGTCGAGGTTCTTCGCCACTTCCGCCTTGGCCGGCGCGAACTGTACGCAAGCAGCCGTGAACCGCATGGGGGCAGTCTACTCTTGAGCCTTCTCCTGCCACTCCAGTCCGCTTGCCCTCAGTCGCTTCAATATGGGCGAGATTCGCTTGGCGGGCGCGCGATCTTTGCTCGAATCGGGCATGACCAGGCAGAGACGGGTCTTTGCACGAGTCATCGCCACATAGGCGAGTCGCAACTCCTCCCGGTCTTCCCGCTCGTTCGCGCGGTGGCGCAAGACCTGCTCGAAGGTGCTTCGCGTCTTGGCAAACGAGGCGGTGAACAGTCCCGTCTCGGGATCGACCGCTACCTCTTTGTTCGCGCCTGGCGCTTCCCCCAGGTCGGTTACGACGACCGCCTCGAATTCAAGGCCCTTTGCCTTGTGGATGGTCATGATCGTAACGAGGTCGCTTTGCTCTTGAGATGGGGCGTCTCCTTCGCGGTGGCCGAGCTCCTGGATTTCGCGTATGCGCCGAGCGAACGCATAGGCGCCCTCCTCGGGCAGTTCGGTAGCGAGCAGGAGCAGCTTGCGGGCGTTGGCGATGGCTCGCCGCCCAGATGGACGCGTGGCGAATGCCTCGAGCACCCCCGATTCGGCCAGGATCCGCGCCAGCACCTCCCACGCGGGCAGGCGGTCGGCCTGGGCCCGTAGCGGCAAGAACCAGCGCCGAAAGGCGTCCAGCCTGCCGCGATCGTCTTCTATCGGTGGCTCGAAGGTTTCGAGAGCGTCGCCCATCGGGCGGCGTTGCGCAAGCATCGCGAGGCTGTCCATGGAAAGGCGGGCGAACGGCCCCCGAAGCGAGGCGAGCAGGGCAAAGTCGTCGGTCGGGTCGGCGAGCGCGCGCAGCGCGTTGGCGAGGTCGCGCACTTCGAGCCGGGCGTAATAGCGATCCGTGCCCCCGGTTAGGCAAGCGGGCACGCCCTCGCGTTGCAGATCGTCTAGCAGGCGCACGCCCGAAGACGCCTTGCGGACGAGCACGGAGATATCGCCCGGCGCAAGGCCCTCGTCGACAAGCTCGCGAATGCGGGCAGCGACGACGGTTGAGTCGCGCGCTCGCAACCTCCAAGTCTCGATCGCGGAGGGCCGCCGCGGGCGTCGCTCGGCTTCAGGCGGAAGCATGGCTTGGTATCCCTCCGCCCAAAGCTCGCCGAACAAGCCATCGACGAACCGCAGAATTTCTGCGCCGCTGCGCCAGTTCTCAGAAAGCCGCAGATGTCCTCGCTGGGCTCGCTCAAGGAACAGCCGGGCGTCGGCCTGACGCCAACCGAAGATCGACTGCTGCGGATCGCCGACGAGAAGCTTGCGCGTTACAGGCAGGGAGTCGAGCAGGCGGTGTTGGCGCGGGTTGAGGTCCTGCGCTTCGTCCACCAGCACGGCGGCGAACTGCGCGCCCACCCGTTCGCGCACATGGGCCGAGCGCTCGATCAGCCCCAACGCCATAGTCTCGAGGGCGGGGAAGTCGAATTGCTGAATCTCCCGCATCCGGTTTTCGAAGAGACGCCATGCTTCGCAGGCGAGAGCGCCAAGGCCGCAGGCATGCTCCGCCGCCTTTAATTCGATGGCGGGATCGCGGGCGGCAAGCCAAGCTGGCCGGCCCCTTTTCCAGATTGCCTTCAGGTCGGCAAAGAACGATTCGCTTTCGGGATCGACGCCCTTGGCGATGTCGTCTGGGAGGTCTTTGTGGACGGCGCGGTGCCAGGTCTTGAGCAAGTGCGACGGGTCCTGGTGCAACTCCTCCATTTCGCCACGAGAGAGGCCCAAGCGACGCCAATGCCCGATCAGGTCCCCAGCAGCGGCCTCGAGGCGGCGGTGCCGGGTGCGGTAGCCGGACTCGCCCGCAATTTCATCGATCAAGCCGGACGCAATGGGATCATCCACTGCAGCGCCGATCGCCTCGCGGATGCTCGATTCCAGCACGTGGTCGGCTGGGGCGCCTTCGAGCACGCCGAAGGTGGGGTCGAGCCCGGCTTCGAGGGCGTTTTCCCGCAGGAGGCCCTCGCAGAAACTGTCGATCGTTTGGATGGGTCCGGTTTCGGCGGCCTGGGCATAGTCGTCCCGACCCCATTCGCGAAGCTCGCCGACGATCCTTTGCTTCATCTCCGCAGCCGCCTTTCGGGTGAAGGTGATCGAGAGCAGGCGCTCAGGTGAGATGCCTTCCCACAGAACATGGCGCAGATAGCGCCTGGTGAGCACCCTCGTCTTGCCCGCGCCTGCCGCGGCGACGACGGCTAAGGACTCGGAATCGTCCAGCACCGCCGCCTTTTGCTCTTCGGTCAGGCCCTTGAGCAGGTCGTTCGGGTCCCGCATCAGCCCGCGCCCCCCTCGCCGAAGTCACGCGACATCCTGCAAAGCTCGCCGTAAGCGCAGGTTTCGCAGTAATCGCCGGGTCGAGGCTGGATGTCGCCTGCCTGGAGCCGTCCAGCCGCCTCCCGACCCAGCTTTGCGACGGCTCCGTAGAAGTCCCTTCTTTGCGTGAGTTCGTCTTGGGCGTTCGTAAGGTCGGCCAGGTTGCACACCCGCAACTCCTCGCCCTTGCCGCTCAGGCCGTCGCCCCGCGCTCGCGGCATTACATAGAGCACGCGGCCACCCGGAGAATCGACCTCCACCGCTACCGCGCGGCCGTTGGAATAACGGGCAAGCAGATGGAGGCCAATGTAGAGTTGGTCGGCTTCGTCCGGCTTCTGTCCCAATTGCAGCGGACCCGCCTCGAAGACTTGGAGGGCCGGATACGGGCCGATGTCGGCGGTAGCCGGCACCGTGCCCACCAGGGGCAGGTTCGTAGGGGTCTTGTCGCCAAGCGGATTCTCCCCAAACTTAGCCTCGGCCCGAACGCTGCCGGGCGTGCGCGGCCAGTGTCGGCGCGCGGCAAACTCTCGATCCACCCATTCTTCGATCAGGCGGCCGCCCCGCGCCTGGATGGCAGCTAGCTCCCAAGGTTCCGCCTCCGCCTTCAGGCGTCCAATGAGTTCGCTAAGCGCGTCGCGCAGAGCTTGTCGGGCTGCCTCCGGGTCAGGCTGGGCGGGAAGTCGGGCATCGCGAGGCAGGCGGTATAGAGCGCGCCAGAGCGTGGAGGCGTCGCGAGATCCGACTCCAAGTACGCGGCCGGCAAAGTAGCGAAACGGGCACTGGCTGGCGTCGCGAAAGTCGGCGGGCGAAAGCCCGCCCGCGATCCGATCGGTCAGCAACTTGCGCCCGGCTTCGGTCGACAGGTTCGCCGGCGTCTCCGGCCCTGGGGGTAGGGCAAGCGCGTCGGCGAGGTCGCGGTCGCGCCCGGCGAGGCAAGCCTCGCGCGCCGGTGTCAATTCTGTGCGCGGATGGCTCACCCGGCGCACCCCGACCGCAGCTCGCTCGATCTCCGCGAGATAGAAGGCGGGAACGTTATCGCGGTCCTCGTCGGTGACCGGGTAGCTCAGGCATATTCTCTTGCTCGGCGCCGCGCATAGCCGGTAGAACTCGTCGCGCTCGGCCCGAGCCGCGTCGCGCGAATTGGGGAGTGGCTCGACCTCCGCTAGCCGAGATAGCTCCTCCAGGTCCCTATCGGACAAGATGGGATTTTCGCGCCGCCGCCTCGGGAAGCGCCCTTCGAGGCAACCCAACACGAATAGCGACTCGAGATCGGGCAGACCGTCCGCCCGATGCGTGACCCGCACTCCTGCGCTTGCCTCGGGAAGGCTCACGTCGGCATCGGCCCACGCTGCGTGGCAAAAGCGAACGAACGCCTCGATCGTCCGCTGGCTGCTTGCGCCCAACCGCTCAACCGACGCCCGTTGGAGTATGGGGTCCTGCATCGCTTGCGCTGCTCGCGCATCGCGCTCTTGAGTCGGATTCGGCGCCCAAGGATCGATGGGCAGGCATCCGACCAGGGTCCGGAGCTGTCCGCACCACTCCCCAAGACTGTGAGCCTCGCGGCGTGCCTCGAGCGTCCATCGGGCGAGCTTGCCAAGCCAGGCAAGCTCGGGCTGGTCGCTGCAGGCGGTCGCCACCGCGGACCAAGGGCTCGCCGAGGACCGGCATGTGGAAATAACCCCTTCTAGCTTCACCCTCGCCCCGCGCTCGCCGTAGCTGGAGAGAGCGAGCGGTTCGACGTAGCGCAAGTCGTCCGAAACCGCGGCGCGCAAGGCGTCGAGGGAAAGGCGTGCGTAGCCGTTGGACAGCAGCGGAGCTCGGCGAGCAAGGCGGATGGGCACCCCCAGCCGAGTAGCCGAAGCCTCCAGCAGGGGGGCCAGCCCCTCCGGGTCGCGGGCATAGATAGCCAGTCGCGCGGCGGGCACCCCCCGCTCCATTTCTCGCAGGCAACCGCGAAGAGCCCACTCGCATTCGGAGAGAGAGTCTCCTGCCGTCGCAATCTCGACCTCGGGCCCTGTGTGTGGGGTGGCGGTCCGGTCTGTGAAAAGGGCATCGAGAAGGGGAGTATCTGGGTTCGGCGAATCGCGTTGGGCTCCTTCCAGCCGTTTTGCTGCCCGCTCTGCCTGCGCGAAGAGAGGCGCATCGCCGACCCCTCGGTCGAGCACTACGCCTACCCGCACGCCTGACTCGGCCGCCCAACTGAGCAGCGCGGCATCGCGCGGAGGCAGTTCCGACCCCGCGACGTGGAGCCAATGCGGCAGGGGTGCTGTGCTTGGCGAGCTCGCCGAGCATTGGTCGACAAGCTGGGTCAGTCTTGACCGTCCCAGTCCCTCCAAGGTCCTCTCGATCGATTCGTCGATTTGGGCTAGCGACAAGAGCAGTCTCGCCAGGCGCGGTGAAGCGCCAACGGCCGCTGAGCGCAGGCGTTCAGGATCGATTCCATATTCGTGGAGCCGCTCAAGCGTGGCTTGAATCTCCCGTTGAGTGCCTCGATGCACCGCCGATGGAATGAGCGGCGAGTCGTCTGGCAAGTCCTGGCAAGCCGGGCCGATCGCCTCCAGCGCGAGGGCGCCTCGGTCTAGCGGCTTAGCCCCACCGAGGGCCGCGAGGGCCGCCCTCCGTACAACTTGGGGGAAGGGAAGGAACTCGACTTCTGTCTGCGCTTCGCCAGGCATGAAGCCTTCCGCGCAAGCTCGGAGCAGGGCATTGGAACTTGCCGAAACCATCCCGCCGCCCCGGGCGAACTCCTGAATCAGGGGCAGGAGGCGAGAAGCGCCGGGAACTACGCGCCACACCTCGAGTCGCCCTCGATTCCGGCTCATGCTGGGTGTATTCTACGCCCGTGCGAGGCAGGTTCTGGAACGCGCGGCGCAAATGGATGGGGAACCTGGCGCCCGCATCGATCTGGCTACCCCTGACCGCCGCCGGCGTGATCGTGATTATGAGACCGGTCCGCTGGGCCGCCGTTGGGCTGTGGCTGCTCGCGAGCGGCCAGGTGCTCGCTTGGCTGGCGCTCAATTTCGTGGGGCTGTACGAAAACCGGGCGATGCGCGCCGCCCTCGAGCGCGAGTTCCTGATCCTGAAGCCTGGGTTTCGTGGCTGGCGGCTCTTTGCGGGCTATGCCTCCGAGGGCTATTCGAGCGTGCTCGATCCGCACGAAGACTTGGGTTACCTGCTTCTCACTCCCGATGGGATAGAGTTCATTGGCGACTCGCGCAGGCTGGTGATCAGGCGCAACCAAGTTCTGCGCATCTTCCGGAAACCCAACGTGCACACGTTCGTTGGGCTCGGCGGGTGGGTCTGCGTCGAGGCCTTGGAAGCTGGTCACCCCCGAGTGCACCGGTTCGAGCCGAGGCAGCGAGACAGCCTGCTCGGCAACTTTCTCTTGCTCGGTGGACTGAAGCGCAGACTTACGAACTGGCTAAAACGGGACGGACCCCAGAGCCGTTAGGCCTGGGGTCCGTCGCCGTGTTGTTTGCCCCGGAGGGCCGAGTTACCGAAGCAGCGCGAGAACCGCCTGCGGAGCCTGGTTGGCCTGTGCGAGCACAGACATGCCAGCCTGCTGGAGGATCTGCAACTTCGTGAAGTTGGTCATTTCGGCCGCCACGTCCGTGTCGCGGATGTTCGACTCGGTGGCCGCCAGGTTTTCCTGAGCGGTGCCGAGCGACCGGATGTTCGACTCCAGCACGTTGCGCTGGAACGAACCCATCTGGCCACGTGCCTTCGTCACGTCGTCAACCGCCTTGTCGATGACCTGGATGGCCGTGCTCGCGCCGCTCGCCGTGGTTAGGTCGATGTTCGACAGGTTGACACCGGACGAAACGCCCTGGCCTAGCTGGCTTGAGGCGAAGTTGCCGAGCGAGAGGCTCGCCGTCTGACCCGAGTCGCTACCGATCTGGAACTGGGCGGAGCCCACGTTGACCTGACCGAGGGTCGCCGAGGCAGCCACCGCGTTCCCGCCTTCCGTCAGCCGAAGCGAGTTGCCGTCGGTGTCGGAAAGGGTCAGGCCGTCGGTGCCGTTCACGGAGCCGGTGAAGAGCGCGGAAAGCGCTCCGACCGCTACCGAAGCGAGAGCGTCGACACCGGTTGCGCTCGAAGACCCCGCCGCCGCGAGGAACGCGCCGTTGGCATCCGCCAGATTGATCGTCTGACCCGAACCGAACTTGACGGTCTGGATCGTGATCTGGGTTCCGGCCGCATCATAGAATGCGGCAACGCCCGTCTGCCCGCTCGCATGGTTGATCTGGTCAGCCACTTGCTGAGCCGTGTCGGTGGCAGCCACGTTGAACGTGACGCCGTTGATCGTGAACGACCCCGTCACGCCAATCGCAGTGCCCGCTGTGGCGAGCGCCTTCGAGTTGATGGCCGCCTGAGTGGCCGCCTGGGTGACGGTGACGGCGACGCCGCCGCTGGCCGCGATGGTCGAGCCCCCGAAGCTGCCGCCGAGGGTCAGCGAGGACAACACCGTCGCATCGGTAACCGAAGCGACTACGCCCGAGCTGCCATCGAGTAGCTTCTTCTGGCCGAATTGAGTCTGGCCGGCGATCCTCGTGATCGACGCGGCGATTGATTGAATCTGGCTCTGGTTGGCTGCGATCTGAGCGGCGCTCAGCGTGCCCGTGTTGGCCGAAGCCACCGCGAGAGCTCGGGCGTCCCTCAGCAGGCCGTTGACCTCGTCGAGCGCGCCTTCGGCGGTCTTGACAAAGTTGATGCCGTCCTGAGAGTTGCGGATCGCCTGGCCAAGGCCGGCGATCTGCGCGCGAAACTTCTCCGAAGCGATCAGCCCGGCGGGGTCATCCGCCGCAGAGTTGATTCGAAGACCCGTCGAGAGCCTCTGAATCGAGGCGCCAAACAGATCGTTCGTGTGTGAGACGTTACGCAGAGCGTTCATCGCACTGACGTTCGTGTTAACGCGAAAAGACATTCGATCCTCCGTGATGCTTACTTGCAGTCGCCTGCCTCACCTCGCCAAAGCGAGCGTCGATCCCCGACACGGGCAGACTCCTTCCCTGTTCCCTTACCACTACTTTGAAAATCCCCCAACGTAGCCCCATGGTCACGTTCGGGCATCCTCGTCCTACCGCATCTTTCCAAGCGGGCCAGGTAATGGACCAGGTAGTTTCGCCGGTTCGGTCCGATTGGCCCGTTTCATGGCGTCCCGCAAACCTTGCGAGGAACTCTGCCTCGTTCATCCCGGCTACCATACGGGCATGGGGGGAACAACATTTCCCGATGGCTTTGCTTGGGGCGTCGCCACCTCGGCGTTTCAAATCGAGGGGGGCTGGCAGGAGGGCGGCAAGGGCTTGTCGGTGTGGGACGTTGCCACCGAGCGGACTGGCTTTGTGAAGGACGGGTCGAACGCGAGGGTCGCATGCGATCATTTCAACCGTCTTGAGGAGGATGCCGAGCTCATCGCAGGAATGGGGCTAAACGCTTACCGCTTCTCGATCAGTTGGCCGCGGGTACTGCCTGAAGGCGTTGGGGCAGTCAGCCTAGAGGGCCTCGGTTTCTACGACCGCCTCGTGGATGCGCTCCTGGCTCGGGGAATCCAGCCGTTTGCGACTTTGTTTCACTGGGATTACCCCTATGATCTCTTCAAGCGCGGCGGCTGGCTCGCTGCAGACTCTCCCGCATGGTTTGCCGAGCACGCGTCGGTGGTGGTAGATCGCCTTTCGGACCGCGTTTCGAACTGGATCACGTTCAACGAGCCCCAGTGCTTTCTGGGCGACGGACACCTGAGCGGCGTTCATGCTCCCTTCGTTCAGCTGGGCTGGCGTGCTTTTTTCGAGGCTCAACGCAATGCGCTGCTTGGTCATGGCCTGGCGTGCCAGGCGATCCGTCAGCGCGCACTGCGCGAACCGCTCGTCAGCATCGCCACTTGCGCGGCGGCGGGCATTCCCGCTACGAGCGATGCCGCCGATGTGGCTGCCGCGTCTAAATGGGGCCTGGAGATTCAGCAGTTGGCCGCCTGGCACGGCGGCCTGTATCTCGACCCAATCCTTCGCGGGGTCTGGCCCACCTGTGACGGTCGACCGGTGGGCGAGGAGTTCATCGAGGTGTCCGAGGTCGATCTTGCCACGATGAACCAGCGGCTTGATTACCTTGGCCTCAACTACTACACCTCTCCGCGCGTGCGCGCGGGGAGAGGTGGCGTTGCCGAGGAGCTGCCATACGAAGAATCCTGGCCCAGGTCGGCGTTCGGTTGGCCGATCAATCCCGAAGGGCTCTATTGGGCCACCAAGTTCTATTACGAGCGGTACGGCTCGCCCGTGATGGTGACTGAGAACGGGATCTGGCTCGACGACAAGCTGGCTGACGGTCGGGTCGATGACCCCGAGCGGATCGAATTCATCCGTTCTCACCTGCTTCAGATCCGCCGAGCCCTTGCCGACGGGCTGCCGGTGCTGGGCTATTTGCACTGGACGCTCATGGACAACTTCGAGTGGGCTGAAGGCTTTCGGCCGCGATTTGGGCTTGTGTCTTGCGATCATGCAACGCAAAGGCGCGTGCCGAAGACCTCGGCTGCGTGGTTCGCGGAAGTTGCGCGCACAAACGGCGCAACGCTTTGAATGGGGCAGGCTTAAAGACAAGCGCGAAGAGCCCGGCCAGAGGAACTGTGGCCGGGCTCGGTTCGCCTTGCGGTCGGCTCGACTTAGTAGTCCGAAGCCGTCGCCTGCGTGTACGAGTACTCGCTGTCCGGTCGGAAGAAGCAGTCGTACGCGATGTTGAGGGTCGTCCCGTCGTCGGCGGGCGGCTGGCCGTCGAGGCCCGCGTCGCAGTCGCCCGAGTAGAACGGCGTGCCAGGGGCGGCGCCCGCGTCGCTGTCCATTCTCGTGAACGGGTGGCGGGTGCTGATCTGGCCGAGCCGCGTAATGGCGCCCGTCGCCGAGGAAGACATCAGGGGGGCGTTAACCGCTTGGAATCGCGCCGAGCTGTCGTCCTGGATGAAGTGCAGCCCGTGGCCGTAGATCCAGGCGGTGCCGTACGGGGCGATCGCGCCGAACCAGATATAGCCATAGCCTGGCGTGAAACGAGTCCACGCACCCTGCTGCGGATAACCGCTCGAATTGAATCGGCACGGCGTAGCTAGGTCGTAGCAGTCGAGCTCGGGGTTCGTCCGGGCGAAGCCTTCGTAGGCCCGCTTGAACATGCCCTGCCAGAGCATCGGATGCTGTGACGGCCGCGCGACCGCCGAGAGCTGGTAGCTGTGCAGCATGCCGTTGAAGGTCACGCTCGACGCCTTGAACGCCCCCTCATGCGCGCCGTAATCGGTGACGATCGCCGGAGTGCCGCTGCGGAAGCGTGGCATACCCGCCGCCTCGTAGATCCCGTAGTTCTTGATGTAGGGGAAAATCGAGTTTGCCCACATCACATTGTCCTCGTCGACGCGAGGCGATTGGGCATACGTGCCGCCGCGCCAGCCCGCCGGGAGCGAAATGACGAAGCTCGACGTGCCGCCCTCGCCCGACACCGACCTCCAAACACCTTTGACGGTGTCTGGTGACCATGCGAGCGGGAAACAATCGTCGTTGTCGCCGGTGTAGATGAGCATTCCGGTGGCCATTTGCTTGAAGTTGGTGAGAGTCACCGTCTTCTTGGCCGCCTCTTTCGCCTGCGAAAACACAGGAAAGAGGATCGCGGCAAGAATCGAAATGATCGCCACGACCACCAAGAGCTCAATTAGCGTAAACGCTCTTTTGAACATTTGTTCCTCCCAAGGAGCAAGTGAAGACGCAGTCCCTTGATGCAGACGCACGTACGCGCACTCCTCCTTGACCTTGCAAGAGGCCTATTCCACGTCCGGCCGGAAAACTGGAAGAAGAAGAGCGGTCTTACGATTTCGTGGTGAGAAAGCCCGCAAACGGACCTGGCGAAAAGGACGAATTACGCGAAAGCGGGCAGGCTAAAGACTGCCCCGCCATGGGTCTTGGCAGTTCAATGCGTCGATCTTTCGATCCGCGTTGCGCAGACGATGGCAAAGCACCGCTGCCAGGTTCGCGAGCACGGTGAAGCCGATGTCCCGGTTCTGCTTCATGAAGGCGCGCAATTCGCCCGCTGGCAATCGCGCGGCTCGCGTCAAGCCGGTCGCGACCGCCGCCGCCGAGCGGGGCTGATCGTCGATCAGCGCCACCTCGCCGAGCACGCTGCCCGGGCCTGCTTCGGCAAGCCGGTCGCCTGCTTCGGTGACGATGGAGACCTGGCCCTCGAGGATGACGTACAGGTCGCCGCTTTTCTCGCCGACCTGGATGAGCGACTCGCCCGCCAGGTAGGTCTCGAGCCGGGAAAGGTCGGCTATCCGCTTGACCGCCTCGTCGTCGAGACCGACGACGAGGTAGTTCTGCTTGAAGACTTCGAGCGAGGCAGGCATGGCCCAGTATAAAGCGTTCGCGCGCACGGGGGTCCACGAAGTCGGCTGGCGCCCTTGCACATTTACCAGACCTGTGATACGATGGGCGCATGAGGGCCACTCGTATTATCTCTTCCCCGGCCTGGCGTACGAAGGGGATGGCGGCGTTCGCGTGCCTGGTAATCCTCATCCCTCAGACTTTCGCGGGGGCGGCGGCGATCGGATCGGGCATGGGAGCGGCCTTGCGGCTGGCCGCGCGAAAGCTCCAGGGCGAGCCGCCGATGTATGTGGACGTGCCCATTCCCCCGCCCCCGCCCGATCCCGCCCCCGATCCCTCGATAACGCCTACCAGCATATCGGGCGGGATATTCGAAGACGGCGGCAACGGGGGCGGCGGTGGCGGATACGCCCTGGCAAACAACCTCGGCCCCCCTCTTCCCTGGGAGGCCTGCGCCGGCGGCTATTGGCCTCGTACTAGAGTCAACACCACGACGGGCAACGTGATCTTTGCCCTGCCGCTCATCGACGTGCCCTCCTTCGGACCCGACCTCGGCTTTAGCCTCTACTACAACTCCACTCAGGACCTGTATAGCAACGGCGGCCTGTTTGGCACGAGCGGCTGGACCTGCTCGTTCGACTGGCGCGTTGATCCCATCACAATCGGAGACGGCGCGCCCAACATGTACGTGCACTATCCAAACGGACTTGCGGTGGACTTCAGCAAGGCCACGACGCCCGGCTTTTACGATAAGTACGCCAGCTACTCGGACGGTACCCAAACCCTGACCCGGAAAGACCAATCCGTCATTTACTTCGACCCCAGCGGGAAGGTGACCTCGATCCGGGACCGACGGGGCAACATGGTGACCATCGCGCGTACCAGTTCGTCGCTAACCGCGACCGACGCGAGCGGGCGCACGCTCACCCTCGCCCTGAACGCCGGCGGCCAGCCCACCTCCATGACCGATCCTATCGGGCGCGTCTGGACCTTTAGCTACACGTCGGGCCGCCTAACCGGCCTTGCTTGTCCCATAGGCAGCCACTCGTTCAGCTACGGCGGCTTGCTCCTCACTTCGCGCACCGACCCCACCGGCGGGGTCTGGCATTACGCCTACGACGTCAACAACTTCCCGACGAGCCTCACCGACCCGCTCGGCAACGCCACCTCGTTCAGTTTCGGCGCCTCGTCGTGCACCTTCACCCAGCCCGGTGGGCAGACAACCACCGACACCTACTCGAGCGGCGTTCTAACCTCGCGGGTGGACCCCGCCGGGTTCTCGGTCGCCCTATCCAATTTCGATACGAACCATAACCCGCAGACCGTGATCGACCAGCGCGGCAATACGCGCAACTACACCTGGGACGTGGCGGGCAATATGCTCAGCGAGTACCTCGCCGGGCCCACCAATATCATCTATTGGAGCGGCACGTACAACGCCACCAACGATTTGACCTCGGAGTGGGACGGCGCGGGCACGACGAGCTACACTTACGATTCGAGCGGCAACCTGCTCAGCGTGGTCAACCCGCTCAGCCAGACTCGCCTTGCCCTGGCCTACGCGACGCCCTCGAAGGGCCTTCCGACGAGCGCAGCCGATGCGCTCGGCAATACGACCACCCTCGCCTACGGCTACTACGGCGACCTCACGGGCGTCACCGATCCCCTCGGGCGCGCCGCCACCTTCACCTACGACGCCGTCGGGCGCAGGCTCACCGCCGTCGATCCGCTTGGCAACACCGAGACCTTCTATTACGATTCGATGTCGAGGGTCTGGCAGATCAACCACCCCGACACCACCCACGTCAACCGAACCTACGACGCCTCCGGGCGGCTGCTCACCGCCACCGACGAGCTGGGCCATGTAACCACGCTCGCCTACAACGCGGCGGGATGGCTTGCCAGCCTAACCAACGCGCGCGGCGACGCGGAGACCTACGCCTACAACTCAAACGGCTGGCGCACGAGCGTCACCAACGGGCGCGGCAACACGCGAACCTACGCCTACACCCCGAGGGGCGAGGTTTACACCTTGAGCCTGCCCGATGGGGCGCACGAAACCTGGAGCTACACGGGAACCGGCCAGGTTGGCGCTTACACCAATCCGCTCGGCCAGGCGATCTCTTACACATACGACAACAAAGACCGGCAGACCGGGGTGGGTTACCCCTCGGGCACGGGGGTGAGCTTTAGCTACGACGGGGCGGACCGGGTGACCTCGATGGCGGACGCCTCGGGCACGACGTCTTGGACTTACGATGCCGCCTCGCAGGCGACCCAGCTCGCCACCCCCCAGGGCACGATTAGCTACGCCTACGACGCGGCGGGCCGGCGCACCTCGATGAACGAATACGGCACTGGCACGACAACGTACGCCTACAACGCGGCGAGCGAGCTTGCGAGCCTCGCCAACGCCTTTGCCGAGACCACGAGCTGGACTTACGACGGGGCGGGCCGCCTCAGCCGCCAGAACTACGCGAGCGGGGCTTATGCCACCTATGGGTACGACACGCGCTCCCGGCTCACCTCGCTGCTGCACCGCACCAGCGGCGGGTCCACGATTACGAGCGAGAGCTACGCCTACAACCAGGCCTCGAACCTGACTAGCAAGACGGTGGATTCGGCCACGACGACTTACGGCTACGATGCCATCGACCAGCTCACGAGCGAGTCCTCTCCCGGGTATTCGGCCTCGTACACCTACGACGCGAACGGCAACCGGCTCTCGAAGACTCTAGGTGGGTCGACCGACAACTACACCTACGATTCGGGGGACAAGATGCTCACCGCGGGGGCGAAGAGCTTTGGGTACGACGCGGCGGGAAGGCGGACGAGCATGGCGGTGGGGGGTCAGACCACGAGCTATTCGTACGATTATGAAGATCGGTTGACCGGGATCACTTATCCAGGCGGTGCTACGAACAGCTTTAGCTACAACGCCTTGGACACTCGCGTTGGCAAGGTGGATTCAGGTGGGAGCAAGACCTTCAAACGCGATGGGGTTTTCGTCACCGACCCTGTGGTCAACGATGGAAGCGCAAGCTATGGGTTTGGCATTTCGGAACGCAGAGGCGGTGCCACCAAGTTCTACCATGGCGACCGAATGAGCAGCTTCAACAAGCTTACTGACACAAGCCAGACGACAACCGACACGAAGGGATACGATGCCTTTGGCATGCTGCTGGCGGCCGCCGGAGCGACACCGACGCCCTTTGGCTATTCCGGTGGATACGGTTACCAGGAGGACGCGGACAGCGGGTTGAAGGTCGTTGGCTACAGGAGCTACGAGGCGGGCACCGGGCGCTTCATAACGAGAGATCCGATCGGACAAGGGCGAAACTGGTATGCCTACTGCGCGGCTAACCCGCTTCGATATTGCGATCCGACAGGCGCCATCCACATCGTGATCGCCATTGGGGAGGATGGGATTGGCCATGCCAAGGTGTTCGCCGATGCGGGGGACATAATCGGTATGACCGACGATTGTAAGCCGATTTACTCCCTGCGGGGCGGCGAACTGTTGGAGACATTTGACGTCTCCAACCGGGTGCCGCGCCCAGACGGCGATCCTAAGGAGACTGGTTCGGCCGGACCGTTTCCAGACGGAACATATACGATCGATTCAATCGGGCACGGTCGAAAAATGGGACCGGACTGGCTCCATTTGGCAGAACCGCCTGCTAGTGCGCGGGGCACATGGGTTCACAGCGGCGCAGGCGACAACTGGAGAAGGATGACTGGGGGATGCATACGGGGCCGAGAGAGGGACATCAGTTCAGCATGCCTATGGTATGAAATCAACAAGCACAACAAGAATAGACATCGGGTCACGGTCACGCACGTACCTGGTCAGGGTTAGTGTCGGATGCGCGTTAATGACGGCGCTAGCGGCCCTTGCACAGCTAGCCGCTGCCAAAGGTGGTGGCGCCACCTTCCTTGCGACCCTAGTCGATGCCTACAGCTCATGAAGAAGGCCGTCGGCGAGCGAGGCGCCACTGCCATGCAGAGGGCCAGCGCATGCTACGGACTGATTTTTGAAGGCGAGCGCGCTGGCTTATGGGTTGACTCGATGGTGCGCCAGGCTCGCAACACGAAGGGGTTAACGCCGGCGGCCGATCCGATTGCGGAGGCGCTGCTGCACGTCTACGCGACAACCCGCTCGAAGCGGGCCTTCCACCACCTCGTGACGCTGCGCCTTGACGGAGGGCCAGAGGAGACGCTCTGGGCCGTTCGTGAGGACATGCTCGCAGCTTATCCGGGCGATACAGCCAATTATCTTCGGAGGCGATACGGTAAACTTGATAATCCGGGCATTTACCGCCGCATTCCTCGCGGACACGAGTTCATTGGATCGCTAACCTGGGAGTTACAAGGCGAGACGGAGGCGTGCGAGCGCTTGAAGGGAAGAGTGAGCCGCTCGCGAGGTGCCAAGGCCGATAGGGATTACATCGTCGCTGTGCTCAACCGCATCGAGCGGCTGAGGCCAGGCTGAGTAGCTTCGCCGTTCACTCAGACCAGCCAGATGAAACATGTGTTACGCGTATCGCACTGACTACAGGTTGACTTCCGAGATCGCCCCCACTTTCACCGCAAGCTACACCTACGATGCCAACGGCAACCGGCTCTCGAAGACTCTAGGTGGGTCGACCGACAACTACACCTATGATTCCGGCGACAAGATGCTCACCGCGGGGGCGAAGAGCTTCGTCTACGACGCGGCGGGAAGGCGGACGTCGATGGTGGTAGGGGGCCAGACGACGAGCTACTCGTATGATTACGAGGACCGGCTCACCTCGGTGGTTGTCCCTGGCGTGGGAACGAACACGTTCACGTACAACGGCCTCGACACCCGCGTGGGGAAGGTGGATTCTGGCGGCACGAAGACCTTCAAGCGGGACGGGGTCGGCGTGACCGACCCGGTGCTCAACGACGGCGCCGCCAACTACACGCCTGGCCTGAGCGAACGCAGGGGTGGCGTGTCCAAGTTCACGCATTCAGACCGCATGGGCACTAACACAAAGCTCACCGACGCCACCCAAGCGACGACCGACACGAAAACCTACGACGCCTTCGGCGTCGCCACATCGGCGACGGGCAGCAGCCCCACGCCGTTCGGTTATGCGGGCGACTACGGGTACCATGAAGACTCGGACTCAGGTTTGAAGCTTCTGGGGCATCGCTATTACGATCAGAGCACGGGCGGGTTCCTGACGCGCGATCCGGAAGGGGACGGTCGCAACTGGTATGCTTACGCTCGCGCACGCCCGTCCGGCTACATTGACCCGAGTGGGTTGTATCCCCTTGACCAAGGGCGAGGTGGCGGCAATAATCCGCGTAGCCCTGAGTTCGATGATTGGAGCGATAGCGACATCCAGCGCCGCCTTGGCGAACTCAAAAAGTCCAAACTTACGCCAGGAGAGAAGCAGGAGAAGCTCAAGCTGCAAAGGGAGCAAAAGGGTCGGGGAGAGAGAAACAAGAAGAAACGCGGTAAGAAGAACTACTACCCGCCCAATCCCGGGCTGCGCGTACCGACCGTGGAGCTAAGCCCGGCGGCTAAGAACGCGGCAGCCGCGACGGCAGGCACGACGGTGGCCGTTGTTCTGTATTGGGTAATTAGCGAAGGTTTACGAGTGCTGTTCCCGCCGCGAAACCTTATCCCCATCCCATGAATCGCCAGAGGTTTGTTAGCGAATGGAACGTTCGGTAGAGTGGGTGTCGGCGATTCTTGCCAGAGACGGCACGCGGCGAGAGTACGCTCTGCAGGAGTTGGAGGACGGCTATGAGAAGCACCCCTCGCGGGCAGGTCGGCGCCAGCTACGGCTAGCGGCCCGCGCTCTCGTAGTTGATCCGGCTTGGCCCGCACGCATGTTGGCGACGGAGTTACTCGGTCGTCACGGGCTTCTGGCGGACGTCGCAGCGATACGACTTTCAGCGGCTGACCGTTGCTGGCCGGTTAGAGCGAGCGCGTATTCCGCCCTCGCCGATCTGGCAGGAAAGCGCGAGATGCGAAGCATCTTGCGCGGCTTCAACGACCGCAATGCAATCGTCCGCCGTTACGCATACGTTGCCCTGGGCGACGCCGTCGGTCGTGAGGCCATTGAATCGCTACGCGCTCGCCTGGGTGTAGAGAGGAGCCCCTTGGCGCGCGTGGGCCTGTTCGCGGCGCTCGCCGAACTCGGAGAGGTTGACGCCAAACAGGCCCTCTCGACGCTTGCCCAAAGCAGCAACCGCAGGATCAGTTCCCCGGCGATCGCGACTCTCGCCGAAATCGATGAAGAGCGCTCGGCCTAGCTTCAGCCGCCAGAACTACGCGAGCGGGGCGTATGCCACCTACGGGTACGACACGCGATCCCGGCTCACCTCGCTCTTGCACCGCACCAGCGGCGGGGCGACGATAACGAGCGAGACTTACGCGTACAATCAGGCCTCGAACTTGACTTCGAAGGTGGTCGACGGGGCGACGACGAGCTACGGCTACGACTCCATCGACCAGCTGACTTCCGAGGCCGCCCCCACCTTCACCGCAACTTACACTTACGACGCCAACGGCTGGTCGCCCTTACCGTGATCCTGGGGTTAAATTTCCCTGGAACGTTGTACCTAAGTAGGGTTACGCACATGTCAACGCAATCTCGCACCACGTGCTCCCGCAGCTATCTCCACGAATGTGTCGCCTCCGCGGGTCGCAGAACTTTGCGCCAAATGGCTTTGGGGCTTGCGCTCTCCATGATCATATGCGCATGCGATCACGCGAATTTCCTGGTTGTGGAGAACCGCTACACGAAGCCCGTGGACCTCAGTTGGGGCGGGGACCCAGTTCGCGTCGCCGCGCATACGCGGGCCAATCTCGGCCGAACGCTGGTCGGGCCCAACTTCGAGATACGCGCGGTGGATCCTCTTACCGGCGAGGTGCTCACGCAAAGAGTGTTCGGTCAGAATGAGTGGAGGAACTATCTGCAGGGCGACGAGTTTGTGGTCGTTATCGGCCCATAGCCTCAGCCGCGTAGCAATCATGAGGTTAGCTTCCAAGACGGTGGATTCGGCTGCGACCGCCAACGGCTACGACGCCATCGACCAGCTCACGAGCGAGTCCTCGCCCGGGTACTCGGCCTCGTACACCTACGACGCCAACGGCAACCGCCTCACCAAAACCTTGAACGGGGTGGCCGATGCGTACACCTACGATTCGGGGGACAAGATGCTCACCGCGGGGGCGAAGAGCTTCGGCTACGACGCGGCGGGGCGGCGGACGAGCATGGTGGCAAGCGGCCAGACCACCACGTATGCGTACGACTATGAGGACCGGCTGACCTCGGTCGTCGTGCCTGGGGTTGGCACGAACACCTTCACCTACAACGGCCTCGATACCCGCGTGGGGAAGGTGGACTCGGGCGGGACGAAGACCTTCAAGCGCGACGGCGTCGGCGTTACCGACCCTGTGCTCTCGGATTCAGCGGCGAGCTACACGCCCGGCGTTTCGGAGCGGAGGAGCGGAGTGAGCAAATTCACCCACTCCGACCGCATGGGCACGAATACCAAGTTCACTGATGCAACCCAATCCACGACCGATACGAAAACCTACGACGCCTTCGGCGTCACCACGTCGTCGTCGGGCACTAGCCCGACGCCATTCGGCTACGCCGGGGACTACGGGTATCACGAGGACGCCGACAGCAGTCTCAAGCTCCTCGGCCATCGGTATTACGATCCGAGCACGGGAAGGTTTCTGACCCGTGACTGCGCGAAGCACGGGCGCAATTGGTATCGCTACGCTCGCAGCAGCCCAGTCGGGTACGTGGACCCTTCGGGCCTCTTTCACATTGAAATCCGGATCGGCCCCAACGGAGAGGGCACGGGAGCTCTATACGCTGACGCTGGAGACGTCATCGGGATCGACGAAAAAACCGACAAGCCTATCTACGCCCGAGGAGGCGAAAAACTGAAGGTCTTCCCGGTCTCGAACCATGTCCCCAATCCGAGTGCGGACCCGTCCGAGATCGGAGCTGTCGGGCCCTTTCCGGACGGCACATATCCGATTTCACGTGTGGAAGCGCCGGATGATGCACACGCCGCCGCCATGGGTGATGAGTACTTTCAGCTCACAGAGAATCCTGCGCGCGACCGGGGTACATGGGTGCATGCCGGACAGGGCGAGCGGTGGCAAGCAGGGACGCGGGGGTGCGTGAGAGTGCGGCAATCGGATATTGACGACCTCATGGTGTGGTACCGGCTTCAGAAGGGCATGTCGCGTTCGCGTAAGTCGCCGCGCATCACAGTAAAGCACGAGTCATGAAGCGCACTTGCCGATGCGTTGCCATTGCCCTCGTCGCCCTGGGCCAGATCGTCCTAGGGCAAACTGCCGCTCAATCGCTTCTTGTTCGTCTGGGCGAGGCGTTTCGCACCGCAAGCGAGCCAGCGAAGGTCACCGCAAGCGAGGAATCTAAGCTGCGGTCGGCTCTCGCCCAGCGGCCCCATGCGATGTCAAAGCGCGAAGTTGCCGCGATCTACTACTACTTCGCCTGGCGCGATACTTCCCACACGTCCACTCGAAAGTTGGTCGCGACTTTGGCTAAGGGCAATATGGCCGACCGAGATTCCCTTACGGCACCGCTCCTGGCTCAATTCAAACACAGTCGCGACCCTGTTGCCTTCAAGCACCTTATGACCGCCAAGTTGGATGGGGGGCCCGCAGAGGTTCTCTACCACGCGCGCATCGAGTTAATGCTGTTCGCGCCGGAAACCAGCGCAAGGTGGCTTCGGGCTCGCTATGGCACACACTTGGTCAAGCACGCGAAGAAACTGCGACGCGACGCCTACGTAGAGGACGTCAGCTGGTCGCTACCGGACGAGCAGGAGTTCGACGCGCGGCTGGAACGAGCGACCCGCGTTGTGTCCGCACGAGATCGCGCGTACTTGCGCACATTCGTTGCTGACCTACGCGCCCTGCACAGGTTGTGGTGGTCCGGGAGCTGAGTTGACCAGCCTCACCAACGCGCGCGGGGACGTTGAGACCTACGCCTACAACTCCAACGGCTGGCGCACCGGCGTCACCAACGGGCGCGGCTACGCCAGAACCTACGCCTACACCCCGAGGGGCGAGTGTACACCCTGAGCCTGCCCGACGGCGCGCACGAGACCTGGAGCTACACCGGCACCGGCCAAGTGGGCGCTTTTTCATGCCTCGGCTACACCCCGGGTGCCGAGGCTATGGCTATGACATCCGCTTCGCGCGCGTAGCGCTAGTCTAGGAAGTAACGCACGTTCGTGACGACCACGTTGCGCCGCGAGCCCAGCGCCTGTTTCAGCTGGTTGGCGACGTTTTCCTGCAACAGCTTGTGAAAGAAGCCGGAAGCGATGGCCTCTGGAACGATGACGGTGACCACGAGGTCCGGGCGCTCCTCGACGAGTCGGTCGATGTAATCGAGCACAGGCTGGATGAGGGATCGATAGGGGGTGGCGAGCACTTCGAGCGGGATCCCCTCGCCGTACTTGTCCCAGAGCTCCATGACCGTCGGCAGGGCTTTGACGTTCAACGCGACGTGGACCGCCCGGCAGTCCAGGCCTAGCAGCCGCGCATATTCCAGGGCGGCGAGGATTCCGCGGTGCACGCGCGGCACGAGCAACAGGCTTACGTGCTCGCGGGGCATCGTGGGAGGCTTCTCGCCAATTTCGAGCTGCCGCGAGATCGAGGCATACCGCAGGCGGATGGCTCGGAACAACGCGTATTGCGCCACAAGCAGGATCGACACGATCCACGCACCCTCGACGAACTTCGTGACAAGGATAATGCCGGTCACGATGATCGTGAGCACTCCGCCGAAGCCGTTGATCAGAGCGCTGCGCCGCCAAGCGCCTTCCTTCAGCCGCCACCAATGCACGACCATGCCCGCTTGCGAGAGGGAAAAGGCGGTGAAAACGCCAACCGCGTAGAGGGGCAGGAGCTGGTCGAGGGCGCCGTGGAAGTACCAGATAATCGCGCCCGCCGCGATCGCCAGGAACAAGATGCCGTTGTGAAACACGAGCCGGTCGCCGAGGCGGGCCAGCGGGCGCGGCAGATAACCGTCTCGCGCGAGGAGGCTGGCAAGACGGGGGAACCCTGCAAACGCCGTGTTGGCGGCAAGAATGAGGATAAGGGCGGTCGCGAACTGCAGGTAGTAGAAGGGCACGCTTCTATCGCCAAACGACCACGAGGCGATTTGCGAAACAACTGTCCGGTATTCCGGGTTGCTGGAGGCGTGCAGGGTCAGCACGGGCAGGTGCGAGGCGACGATGCCCGTGCCAAGAAACATCACCGCTAGAATCGCCGCCATCCATCGCAAGGTGATCGAAGCGTTGCGTGCCTCGGGGGGGCGGAACGCCTGAACGGCGTTGCTCACCGCTTCGATGCCGGTGAGGGCGGTGCATCCGGCCGCGAACGCGCGCAGCACGATGTAGAGGACGGCGAAACTCGCCTCGTGTCCGATGAGACTTCCACCCTCCCCGACCGCGAACACTTGCTGCACGACAGCGGGGCCGGCGAAGGCCTTATATAGACCCACGCCAAGGGCAGCGAACATGCCGAGGATGAACCCGTAGGTGGGCACCGCGAACAACGCGCCCGATTCGCGCACGCCCCGCAGATTCGCCCAAGCCACGATCGCCACGAACGCAATGCTGAGCAGCACGAGGTGTTGGTGCAACGAAGGGAAGGCCGAGATGATGGCGGCGCCTCCTGCCGCCACCGACACCGAGACCGTCAGCACGTAGTCGACCAGGAGTGCGGCGCCCGCGAGCAAGCCCCATCGGGGGCCGAGGTTCTCGCTCGCGACCACGTACGAGCCGCCGCCGCCGGGATAGGCGTGGATCGTCTGCATGTACGAGATCGCGACGATCACGATCAGCAGACAGATGGCGAGTGAAATCCAGATTTGATGGCTGAGGGCGGCCACCGAATACAGCACCAAGATGCCGAGGATCGCTTCGGTCGCGTACGCGACCGACGACAGAGCGTCGGACGAGAATATGGGTAGCCCGAGGAATGGGGACAGCCGCTCTTGATGAGCCTTGGAAGTGGCGATCGGAGCGCCGATCAGCGCCCGACGCAACCCCTGAAACAGATTGAGACCCCTCGGTCGGTCGGCCATGCCTTGCTTGACCCGTCCAGCCTGTCCGGGCTCCCCATCTTAGCAGGTTGGCCCTCTCCGCAAGACGCGCGGCGTGTCAACATTGGTGCCGTGAAGGGCTTCTGGGTCTGCCTCGCCGTTGCCAGCTTAGGTCTTGGAGGTTGCCGGCGGCTGGGCGAGGAGACACATCGCCCGCCCGGCCAGGTGCTCCGCACCACGATCAACACCAATCCCACTACCCTCGACCCCGCGCGCATCCAAGACATCGACACCCAGGGCATCATTTCGAGCGTTTTCGAGGGCCTCGTCTCGTGGGACGAGCGAAACCAGATCGTGCCGCAGCTTGCGGAGAAGTGGGAAGTGCTCGGCGGCGGGCGCACCTACCTCTTCCACTTGCGCCAGGGGGTGCGGTTTCACGACGGGCGCGTGATGACGGCCGAAGACGTGCGTTGGTCCCTCGACCGCTGCCTCGATCCTAAACTGGGCTCACCCACTGCCGACACCTACCTGGGCGATATCGTCGGGGCTAAGGAGCGGTTGGCGGGTCGGGCTTCGACTACTTCCGGGATCGTCGCCGTCGATCCTTCGACGGTTCGGATCCAAATCGACCATCCTCGCCCGTACTTCCTGGGCAAGCTCACCTATTCGACCGCGTTTGTGATGCCCAAGGGCGTCGCCCCGGAGGGTCAGGAGATTCGGTCGGTGGCCCAGATGATCGGGACGGGGCCGTTCCGGGCGGTCAAGTTTGTTCCAGAACAAGTCTTGGTGCTGGAGGCAAACGATGCTTACTATGGCGGAGCGCCCAAACTTAGACGAATCGAGCACCTCGTCGTGAAGGACCCCGCGACCCGGCTCGGCAAGTTTAGGGCGGGCGAGGTCGAAATCGCGGGCGTAGAGCAGCAAAACGTTCCCGGTCTCCGCCGTGATTCGGCGCTGAAGGATGCGCTTCACCTTTACGATCGCCCCGCGGTGGCTTACATCGCGTTCGGGCGCTTTGGCTATGCCCCATTCGCGGATCGGCGAGTCAGACGGGCGATGGCGATGGGAATCGACCGGCGCAAGATCGTGGAGGTGCTCCTTGGCGGCGTGAACCCTTCCGCAAACGGCATTCTGCCGCCAGGAGTTCTGGGGCATCGCGACGCCACCGCCTTCCTGCCGTACGACCCGGCGGGTGCCGGCGCCGAACTGGCCGCCGCGGGCTACCCGGGCGGCAGGGGCTTGCCGCCGCTCGAAATCGTGTACCGCGAACAGACGCCCGACTCGCGCATCATCGCGGAAGCTGCGGCGACACAGCTTCAGGCCAACCTCGGCATTGTGGCGCGGCCGCGCTCGATGGAATGGCGCTCGTTCCTCGAAACCCGCAACCACAACAAGCTCGGCGCATATATCCTCGCCTGGTACGCCGACTATCTCGACCCCGAGAACTTCCTCAGCAACTTGATGACCACGAAGTCGAACGGCAACCACTTCGGATACTCGAATCTCGAGGTGGATCGCCTCTGCGCGCAAGCCGACACGTCTCTGGATCAGGCGCTCCGCACGAAGCTCTATGCGCGGGCCGAGGACTTGATCCTCCAGGACGCGGTCTGGCTGCCCCTCTATTTTCGGCGCGAACCCGAGCTCGTCAGCGCTCGCGTGACCGGCCTTCGGGACAATTTGTTCGGGCACCTCCCCAACACGACGGTCGAGCTCAAGTGACTCTTCCCGATCCGGCCCAACTCGACGCCGCTGACCCCCTCCGGGAGTTCCGCAGCCGGTTCTTCATCGACGATCCCGACCTGATCTACCTGGACGGAAATTCGCTCGGGCGTATGCCGCTGGCGGCGTGCGAGATACTGCACCGGCAGGCGGAAGACGGGTGGGGAAGCCGTTTGGTCAGAGGCTGGAACGAGGGTTGGTTCGATCTGCCTGCCCGCCTCGGAGCCAAGATCGCTTCCCTGATCGGGGCAGAGCCGGACGAAGTGGTGGTCGCCGATTCCACCTCGGTGAATCTCTTCAAACTCGCAGCCGCCGCCCTCGAGTTCCAGTCCGGCCGAAGCCAAATCGTCTCCGACGATCTGAACTTCCCCTCAGACCTGTATGTGCTTCAGGGTCTGGCTCAGACGGCTGGGCGTAAGGTCGTGATGGCCCGCTCGCCGGATGGGATTGAGCCCGGCGACGTCGAGCCGTTGATCGGTGGGGAAACGGCCCTTCTGACGCTCTCCCACACCGCCTTCAAGAGCGGGGCGATCCGCGATATGGCTGCGATTTCGGCCGCCGCCCGCTCCGTTGGGGCCCTAACGCTGTGGGACCTCAGCCACTCGGTCGGCGCGGTGCCGGTGGACTTAAGCGGGTCGGGGATCGATCTCGCGATCGGCTGCACATACAAGTATCTGAGCGGAGGTCCCGGCGCTCCCGCCTTCCTCTACGTTCGCCGCGACCTGCAAGAGCGGCTGCGCAATCCAATCGCGGGCTGGTTCGGGCAGGCGCGACCCTTCGCATTTGAACTCAAGTACGAACCTGCCTCGTCGCTGCGTCGCTTCCAAACCGGAACCCCGCCGATATTGTCCCTGGCCGCGATCGAGCCAGGGGTCGACCTCGTGATCGAGGGGGGGATGGACCGAATCAGAGAGAAGTCGATGCTCTTGACCGGGTTCCTCGCCGATCTTTGGGAACGCGACCTGCGGCCCCTGGGCGTCGCGTTGAATTCGCCCTTGGACGCCGCTCGACGGGGCTCCCACATATCCTTCGGCCACCCCGACGGCTGGCGCGTGGACCGTGCCCTGATCGAGGACGCCCGCGTGATTCCCGACTTTCGCGAGCCGGATAACATCCGTTTCGGACTCTCGCCACTCTACACCACCTTCACCGAAGTGGACGAGGCGGTTCGACGGTTTCGTGAGCTTCTCGAACAGCGGACCTACGAGAAGTATCCGCCCGCGCGCGCGGAGGTCACTTAGTGGCCCACCACGCCCGCAGCGCCTCCTCCCAAGAGCCCCGATAGTAGCGTTCGACGTAATGCGCATAGGTCCGCTCCCTGCGATCATAGAATCCGCGCAGGTCTTGATCGTCGCCTTCGAGGAGGGCGCAGGCCCAAATCTCCCAGCCCTTTAGAGCCCGCTGGATCAGGTCGTCGGCTTCGGCGACCTCCGCCAACCGAGGATCGTCTCCTAAGACGGCCGCACGCTTTGGTGTCAGGTCCTCGCCCAGTTCCGTGAAATCGACGAGCTCGGGATAGCCCAACGCTTGCAATTGGGCGGTCTCCCAGCGTGCGGCGTGGTCGAGAAGCGAGTCGTCTTCAAGGACTTCGAGGGG
>JACOSL010000017.1 GCA_016179045.1 Fimbriimonas ginsengisoli
AGGGCCCGGCGCCATGATCTCGACCAACACGAGCGGCCTAGAGATCTCCATGCTGGCCGAGGGGCTCGGCAGCACTTTTCGAAAGCGCTTCCTCGGAACCCACTTTTTCAACCCTCCCCGCTATCTAAAACTGCTGGAACTCATCCCGACCGGTGACACCGACCCGGGCGCGGTCGCCTCGATGTCCCGTTTCCTTGAAGAGCGCTGCGCTCGCCGCGTGGTCGTCGCAAAGGACACGCCCGGCTTTATCGCCAACCGTTTTGGAATGTGGGCGATGTTCCACTCCATCCATACCGCGGAGCGGCTCCACCTCCCGGTCGAGGTCGTCGATGCGATAACGGGGCCGTTTCTAGGCCGACCACGAAGCGCAAGTTTCCGCCTGAACGACATTGTGGGCCTGGACGTGATGGCGCACATCGCGGCCAACCTCGTCGAGCGGTGCCCGCACGATCCGCATACCGACATGCTCGCGATTCCGGCTTCCATGCAGGAGCTGATGGACAAGGGTTGGATCGGTGAGAAGGTCGGACGCGGCTACTATCGCCGCGAGAGCAAGGAGCTGCTGTGCCTCGACCTGCAGACCTACGCCTATCGCCAGCGGCGAGAGCCGGACTTGCCCGCAATCGCCGAACTGGGCAAGCTGCCGCTCCGGGAGCGGATCGCAAAGGCGCTTGACCTGCGCGACGAGGTCGGCGAGTTCCTTCGCAACCACTTGATCCCCGTCCTCCAGTACGCCGATTGGCTCAAGGTAGAGGTGAGCCACTCCGTGCTCGATTTCGACCGGGTGATGAGATGGGGCTTCGGGTGGGAGCTCGGCCCTTTCGAAATGATCGATGCGATCGGCGCGGACAAGGTCGGCCTGGCTCCAAGGAAGTATTACGAGCCCGGGAAGATGGCGTCCTTTGCAGGCGGGTTCGTGCCGATCACGGCTGAGCCCGAATACAAACGGCTTCAGGACTACCCCGTGGTGGCCGAGAGGGAAACGTTGCGGGTGCGCGATCTCGGCGATGGGGTAGTCGCTGTTGGGCTCGCTACCAAAATGGGCGTGATCACGCCCGAGCTGATCCAAGACCTTACCGAGCTGTTCGACGGCGGGCGCTACGGCCACGTCGTGTTGGCGAGCGAATCGCGGCACTTCTCTCTCGGGTTTGACCTCAAATACTTTCTTGAACGCATCGAAGAGGTCGATGTCACAGGGATCGAGGCTCCGCTCAAGGCACTGCAAGGCCTGGGCGAGATAATGGAGCGCCTCACGATCGTAGCCGCCGTGCAAGGTTATGCGCTTGGCGCCGGGCTCGAGTTGGCGCTCTCTTGCTCCCAGATCGCGGCCCTCGCCGAATCGCAGATCGGCCTGCCCGAGGCGCGGGTGGGGCTGCTTCCGGGCGGTAGGGGAAGCACGCTCCTCAGGCTGCACGCTCAAGCATCGATCAAGCGATTGGCCGACGTCGCTCTGACCCTGACCGAGGGCATGATTTCATCGAATGCCGACCAAGCGCGGGCGCTCGGCCTCTTGCGACAGACCGATGTCACCATCTATCACCCGGACCGGCTGATCACGGATGCCAAGCAGCTTGTTCTGCAGGCCCTACCCCCGATTCGCCCGACCTGGAGGACAGCCGACGGCCCGCTGGCTGGGATGATCGAAAGGCTGATTCAGGAGGCCAGGCAAGCAGGCAAGCTCAGCGAATACGACGAAGTGATCGGCGCAAAGATCAAGGGCATATTCGCCAAGTCGGAGTCGTACGAAGAGGCGTTGGAACGCGAGCGCGTCGAGTTCCAAGAGCTTTGTTTTCGGGCGCTGACGGGGGCGCGCATCCGCCACATGCTGGAAACCAGCAAGCCGCTGCGCAACTAGGGGCGCCTACCCCGCGAGCGCCACGTCCACGGACTGCAGGCGCGTTTCCAGCGTGCGCACAGCGCGGTCGCAGGCATCGAACACGGATTCTGCGCGTCGGGCCGCATGGCTGCCCGCGCGATTGACCACGTATGCCACGCTCGCCGCTACGCCAACACCCGCCACAAACGCCGCCACGAGGCCGAGGATGCTCGACCCCTCCTTGCGCTCTTCGGTTATAGCCTTCATTTCAATCAATAATCGCTCTATGATCGGCCCGCGTGGGCCGTAATCCAAAGTCTCGGCTGAACGGCGCCTCCGCTTGACACAAGCCTGTCGGCTCCTTCTCATTTCAGGCGTTTGGGAGCGTCATTCGGTTCCCTGAGTTGCGCTAGGCAGCAATCAGAGGCCCGAAATTGTATACACCTTGGCGGTGGCCAGGGATGCGTCCGCCTCCGAGCGCATCGTTTCCAGACTTACTGCCCGCAAGCTCGCCATGAACCGACGCTCATTCCATGGCGAGCCCATTTTCACCGGCCAGTAGGCGGCCAAGAAGGTGCGGCCATCTTGCGAATTCGCCTGTGGTCCAAGCAGGGACAGGTGCATGGGATTCAGGTCGAGGCCCCGCTCGAAAACCGCCTCCGCCATGGCGAAGGCGCGCTGTCGATCGGTTTCGGTCCACGACGCGACGTCCTTGCGTAACGCGTCCGCTGCCTTGGCGCCCAAATCGCCCTCTCGCTCCGATGGCTTGACCGCAAACACTACGCGCGGAACGAATCCTCCCGCAGTTGGCCACAGAAAGGCTTCCTGTCGGTAACTCAGGCGCAGCCGCTCCCGCAGAACTCGGAAAACCGCTGACTGCTTGCCTACGCCAAGTGCGAAGGCGGCTAGCACCTTGGCAGGAACTGTCGTGTCGGCGGCAGAGAATTCGGTCCCGCGCAACTCGATGGTCGTGACCGCCTTGGAATGTCGCTTCTGCTCCGGCAAGTTCGCCGCCTCTGGTGTCGAGAAGTCGACGGGGTCGTCTTGCCAATCGGATGTTGCGCGCATCCACGCGTCACGTGCCTCGTTGGGCCGAAATGGGCCGGAGACCGCAACGCTCAAATGGTTTGAACGGAATAGCCGACGCGAAAAGCGCGCGAGGTCTGGTTGCCGGACAAGGCCGAAATTCAAGACCTCAGGCTGTTGCGCCTCAGCCCAGGGCGAGCGGTTGGCAAACGGAAGTTCCGCCTTGACTCGCTCGACTACCGCATCGGGCAGCAGTGGCTCGGTCAGCAACGATCTCAAGACCGCAAGACCTTTGGCCAGCCTGTCCGGGCTAACCCCGATTTCGATTCGGAGCGCATCCGGCATCGTGCTGCAGCGGAGGGGACCCCCCGACCCCAGCGAAAGGCGGCGCAGTTCGTCTCGCGGATAGGTGTCGGTGCCTTCGAACAAGGTGCGTGCAAGCACTTCTAGCATCGGCTGGTCGTAAGGGCCCGCTTTCGGGTGAAAAACGACGGCCTCGATGACCACCATGCTCGCCGTCGGGTCGGGCAACTCGACGAAGCGTCCCCAGAAGCCTGGGACAAGAGTCAACGCAGCCAGCTCGAGAATCACTTCGACCCCACCGCAATCGCCGCGTGGTCCTGGTCGAAGGCGGCGAGTCCTTCCAGGTAGTCGTCGAAGCTCATGCCATCGACGTACTCCAGCAGATCCTCCGGCCTCGCCGCGTGCTGCTGAGCCAGAAGCGAGCCGCGAAGCCGCGCGGAAGCGCTCGGCGATTTCAGGCGCGCCCGAAGCCACGCACGAGTGAGCGCCTGGCCCCTCTGAAACAGGGCCGCTGTGCGATTTCGAGCCGGATCATCCGCTCGAAGGCCGACCCCGCTCGACTGGTCGGTCCGGCCGACCACGACGAGCCCGCGGGTTGAGGTTGGCGTGTAGGTGACGAAGCTGCCTTCGATCTCCGAGGCGAGGGCGAAGGCGGCAACCAGCACGTACGCAGTCGAGGGCTCGTCGAAGCTCCCGACGATCGCGCCCCTGGCCTCTCCGAACCCAGCCGACGACCCCCTTCCCGCCTTGCCCTCCGCTCGCACCGAGGGCCATGTGGGTCGGGTACTCGGCAAGTCTCCAAAAATCCGCTTGGCGGCAGCGGTCGCGCGATCGATGTCCACGTCGCCCGCTATGGTCACCGCGAGGCACGGCGCGGCGAACTGTTGCCCCTGTAGCTGCACAAGCGCATCGGGCGTCGCAGTCCGAATCGTCGAAGTCTCCCCGAGGGCGTCCAGTCCCGTCTCGCCGTAAGCGACGCTCCAGGCCGTCGCCGCAAGCAATCCTGAATCATCCCGAAGCGCCAACTCTTGATCGATGGTCTCCGCCTCGCTTTCGATCTGGGCAGGCGTCACGTCGAGCGGCTCGAGCAGCTCTCTCGCCGAAGCGAGGCCCAGGTCGAGTTTAGAAGGCGCGAGGTTCAGCTCAAAGCGCATCTCATCGCGGTCGGTGGTTGCGGTCAGGAAGGCGCCCGCCGCCTCCAGGCGCTCGTCTAGGCGTCTATCCACCCCACGTGCGACAAGGTGCTCGAGCAGGTGGCGATAGCCGTGTGTTTCCTTGGTCTCCGGCGCGTAGCGGCTCGAAGCATGGAGTTGCAGCGAAAGCAGCGGCGCTCCGGGCATGCGCTCGACGAGGATCGCGACGCCGTTCGGAAGAATCGTTCGAAGGCGCGGCGCGGAATCGACCGCAGTTGGACCCAGGACAAGGGCGGCAAGGCAGACGAGCATGGACGGTTAGTGGAAGTAGCTTGCTCCGTTGACGTCGATCACGACCCCGCTGAGGTACGCCGCGCCGTCTGACAACAGAAACGCAGCCGCCGCCGCCACGTCTTCGGGCGTCGCCATGCGGCCGAGTGGAATCGAGGCCAGGATTTCGGGCAGGCGGTCGTCCATACCTTCGCGCGCCATCGCGGTGTCGACCCAGCCTGGCGCAAGCCCAAACACGCCAATTTTCTTGGGCGCGAGCTCGACGGCCAGGCTGCGGGTAAGGCTGATGATCGCCGCTTTCGAAGCCGCGTAGAGCGCTGCGCCCCCCTCGCCTTTGAATCCGACCCGGCTCGCCACGTTCAGAATCTTCCCTCCCCCCTGGCGAATAAACTGCCGGCAGGCTAGCCGCATTATCGCCAGAGGCGATTCGAAGTTGACCGCAAACGTGCGATGGAGGTTGGCGGTAAACGCGGCGTCTCCGGCCGCAATAAAGTTCAGCGGCAAGTAGACGCCCGCATTGTTCACGACCGCATGCACGGGCCCGTCGCGCAAGACGCTCTGAAAGAGGTCGGTAGCCCGCGCGGTCTGCGAGAGGTCCGCGCAATACACGCCCGACGCCTGCTTTCCCAGCGCGCTCGCGATGTCTCGTAGGTCGTCGCCATCGGCGCTGCCGTGAAGGGCGACGAGCCAGCCCTCGCTCGATAGCCGCTCCGCGATGGCCTTGCCGATGCCGCGCGAGGAGCCGGTGACAAGCACGCGCCGTTCCTTCATCGGGCTGATTCTACTTGCGCGGCTCACGACGGCCGATGGCGATCCCAAAAAAGTTAGAGGGCCCTCCTTTTCAGGAGGGCCCGGCTCAACAGGAGGTGCTAACACGGCGACCTTCCGCGGACGTCCGGGCTGCATCGCGACCTCGCGACGCGGCACCCGAGGCGCGACCCGCCTCCAGCCACCATGGCCGCAAAACGCGAAACTGTCGCAGAACTTGGTGCGCTTCCGAACGACTCCGTTCGCGCTGTAGGACGCCCTTGAACGTCCTCCCAAGCTCCGCCGACTCTCGCTCGCCTACGGGGTTAGCTGTCGGGTTCGGGCCAAGAGTTACCCTGGAAGCCTCGATAGGCTTCCTTCACCCCTAATGTTCGGTTCCCCCGTCACGCGCTGTGAGCGCGTGCTCGACGGTGGGCTTTGCAGCCACGACATATCCTACCACGAACTTTTCAGACTGCGTTCCGACAGTGTACAGAAACCTATTTATTTCGGCAAAAATGCGCGGATCGCCATCAAGATCGCTGAGCTTCAAGATTCGCCGAGCCTGCCGGTAAGATAGCATTCCCCGCATTCGAGGTTCACCCGCATGGCCATTCTCGTCGATCGATCTACCCGCGTGCTCGTCGCCGGCATGACCGGACGCGAGGGCAGCTTCCACACCCAGCAGATGATCGAATATGGCACCCAGGTGGTCGCGGGGGTGACGCCCGGCAAGGGTGGCCAGTCCGCGTTCGGGGTGCCCGTTTTCGATTCTGCCCAGGAGGCGGTCGAGGCAACAGGTGCGGACGCGGCCGTGATATTCGTGCCCGCGCCCTATGCCGCCGATTCCGTGCTCGACTGCGAGGCCGCCGGCATTCCCTTCGTCGCTCTCATAACGGAGGGCATCCCAGTGCAAGACATGGTTCGCGTGGTCGCCCAGCTCAGGGCCCGTGGGCGAACCCGGCTGCTAGGCGGCAACTGCGCGGGGATCATCACGCCGGGCGAATGCAAGATGGGGATCATGCCCGGCCACATCTTCCAGCCAGGTGAAGTTGGGCTTGTCAGCCGGTCGGGCACGCTTACTTACGAGATCGTCTGGGAGATGACGAGGGCAGGCTTTGGCCAGACCACCTGCGTCGGTGTCGGGGGCGATCCGGTAGCGGGCACTCGCTTCATCGAGGTGCTCGAGATGTTCGAGGCGGACCCCCAAACCCGCGCGGTCGTGCTGATCGGCGAGATCGGCGGCTCCGACGAGGAAACGGCAGCCGAATTTGTGAGGAAGATGTCCAAACCGGTCGTGGCCTTCATCAGTGGGCGCACCGCTCCCCCCGGCAAGCGCATGGGCCACGCCGGAGCGATCATTTCCGGCGGCATGGGCACCCCGCAATCCAAGGTGGACGCTCTGCTCGCAGCCGGCGCCTCGGTCGCCGATAAGACCGTCGACCTGCCCCGCCTTCTGAAAGAGGCCAAGGGCGGCGTGAGGCGATAGGCCCCACGAATCGAGAACTTCGCCCACGAGTCGCGCGTCCCCAGTATCATTGCCGTGCCACTCGACCGATATTAGCAATACCCGACGAAACACATGTTGGGCGGCGGAACGTATCGGATAGTTGACGGTCGCCGCCACCGCGTCTCTCTTAAAACCCATGAACCGCCTTGCCACCACCCTCCTCGTCACCCTCGCGTTCGGCGTTTCGGCCCTCGCTCAAGACGGAGGCGATATGCCGCCGATGCCCGAGCCGCCCAAGCCCGACGCCAAGCCCAAGGATCCCAAGAAGGACACCCGGCAGGAGGACTTCGAAAAGGCGGTAAAGGAACTGAAGCGCATCGACGGGCCCTTCCCGATGTACATCCGCAAGAAGGACATCCTCATGGAGGTGCCGGAGGATCGCCTAGGCAAGTTGTTCATGCTCCAGGCGACCTTCGCTAGCGGGGTTTCCGCGTTTGGCCTCCAGGCTGGCGACCCGCTCGGCGACACCGACGTCGACGTGTTCCGCTGGGAGAAGCAGGACGAACAGATGCTGCTGATCCGCCCCAACACGAGGTATCGCTGGGAATCGGACGACCAGTTCAAGGTGGCCAACGAGCGCAGCTTCCCAGAGGCAACGCTGGCGTCGCTTCACATCGACGGCTTCCACCCCGGCCGCAAGGTTTATCTCCTGAACGCCACCAGCCTATTCGTAGGCGAGCTCCTTCACTTGGGTGAGACGGTCAGCATGGGCCTCGGCGGGCCGTACATGCTCGACCGCGAGAAGACGGTGATCGAGAAGATCAAGGGCTATCCCGAAAACAGCGTCGTCCAACTCAAGCTGCATTACTTCACGCAGCGCGCGATCGAAGGCGCAAACAATCCGCTCCTGCAGCTTCTGGGGTTCTCGATCCCCAACCAGCTCGAGGATCCGCGAAGCGCTCCGATCCGCATCACCTACAACCTCTGGTACCGGAAGCCGACCAACTACGTCCCACGGCTGGCCGACCCCAGAGTGGGCTACTTCACGCAGGATTTCTACTCGCTGGCGAGATTCTTCAAGGATGACCGCATGGAGCGGTACGTGCTCCGTTTCGACCTTCGAAAGAAGGATCCCGCCGCCGCTCTTTCCGAGCCGGTCAAGCCGATCGTCTGGACGATCGACCCGTCGATCCCGGCCAAGTATCGCGACGCTGTCCGCGAAGGCATCCTGCGGTGGAACAAGGCCTTCGAAGCCACCGGCTTCAAGAATGCGGTAGTGGTGCAAGACCCACCCGAGGATTACGACCACAGCGACGGGCGCTTCAACGTGGTGCGCTGGACGATGAGCGAAAACCTACCCTATGCGGTGTCGCTCTTCCGCAACGATCCGTTCACCGGCGAACTCCTGAGCGCAAGCGTCACCATGGATGCGAACTACCTTGCCTGGGTGCTCAGCGAGCATCAAGACTTCGCCGTTCCCGCCTCCAGCACTTCGAAGCGAGCCTTCGACGTGCTCCTTCGCGATAAGGACGACGAGATGCCCCTCGATTTCCGGCTCTGGGCCACCGACAAGGAGCTCGCGGTCGAGGAGTTCGAGCGGCGAATTACAAAGACGGGCTGGCGACGGTTCGATTGCCGGTTCGCGAGTGGCCTTGCCGAGAGCGCGGCGTTCGGGTGGAACGTTTTGGCTTCGATTCCCGGCGTGAAGATCAGCAAGGATGATTACGCCAAGCAGTTCATCTCGGACACCATCAGCCACGAGGTCGGCCATTGCCTTGGCTTGCGGCACAACTTCGAGGCCTCGACCAACCTCACGACCGCGCAGCTGGCGGACGACCAGCTCACCGGCCGCGAAGGCATTGCTGCCAGCGTGATGGATTACACGCCCGTGAACGTTCAGGCCGTGCTCCGAGGCAAAGGCAACTTCTATATGCCCACGATCGGCCCCTACGACGTCTGGGCGATCCAGTACGGGTACACGCCGTTTGACGCAGTCACGCCGCAAGGCGAGCAATATCGGCTCTCCAAGATCGCCGCCCGCTCAGGTCAGCACGGCATGGCTTACATGACCGATGAGAACGTGAACCGGTGGGATCCTCTGGTCGTGACCTTCGACTGCGCCAGCGACCCCCTTAACTACGCAGGCAAGATGCTCGTCGCCGCCAAGCGGCTTCGCCAATACGCGATCGAGAACTTGCCTCGGCCGGGAGACACTTACGAGAAGCGCACCGAGCTGCTGATCCAGTCGTTTATGGAAACGATGCGCGAAGGCCGAATCGCGGCGCGTTTTGTTGGCGGCATCCACGCCAGCCGAAGCCTGAAGGGCGACCCAGGGGCGCCACCTGCGCTCGCGCCGATCAGTGCCGACGAGCAGCGTCAGGCTATGAAGCTGATTACCGCCAACTGCCTAGCCTCGAACGCTTTCGTGGTCCCCGAGGACGTGGCCCTCAACATGGCGTTCGACCCCGACGTGGACGGGGCCAGCCAGTGGACGGCGCCGCTAAGGCGCATCGTTGGCCGCTGGCAAATGTTCATGCTCGCCCAAGTGATGAGCGCGGACACGACCGACCGTATAACCGAAAACCAATACAAGCTGCGAACCCGGAAGAATAACTACACGCTGGACGAACACTACGGCCTGATGCTCGGCGCGGTGTTTGGAGATCTCGCCTCCGGCAAGAGCCTCGATCCGGTGCGGCGCGACCTTCAGCGCTTTGGAGTCGCCGCCCTCATCGCTCAGGCGGGCGCCCCGTTTGGCGCGATCTCGGAGGATGCCAAGACCCTCGCCTCGGATGCCTTGCGTCGGCTTTCCAGCCGAGTGGGCGCAGCGGCGAAGGCGCCTGCCGCTGATGAGCTCACGCGAGTGCACCTGCGCGAAACGAAGGCCATGATCGACCGGTTCCTTAATCGCCAGATCGCGGCAACCCGGTAAGCTAACCCGACTTGTATGGGTTCGGGCGAGGGACGTACGGCCACGGCGGCAAGCCTGGTGGAGGCTTTGCGCTCCTACATCGACGAGACCGTGCGCATCACCGGCTCGACTGAGGCCGTGCGCCCCGGACACCGGGTGAAGTTTCACTGGCCGCCCCATCCGGTCAGCTACGAATTCCACATCTCGCCCACCGCCTGGAGCGAACGAGCCCATTTCGAAGCATACGGCGACACCTTCGCGGTCGAAGTTGCCCGATCTTCACACGGCGTGTTTGGACGTAGCCCTGAACTCTGGCACGAAGACCGAGGCGATACGGTCGAGGAAATGCTAAGCAATCTGAGGGCGAGCGCGGAGCCCCTTTTTGCCCGACAGCTTGCGATCAACAGAACTCTCAACCGAAAAGGACGCTTCAAGGGGCACGTGCGCGAGTTGCCTCCGGAAGACCTCATCAAACTGCTTTACTGCGAGGATCGCGACGTCGCCAACGAGGGGCGGATCGAGCTCGAGACCCACGCCAGCAGCCGGCTCTTCACCGACGCCCTGATCGAAGTGCTCCGCGACAAGCGACATCCTCACCGCCGAATCGCCCAATGGTGCGCTCTCGATCTGTTCGAGGACCTCCCCAGCTTCTGCCCGGACGAGGCGAGCCGCTCGGAAGCAGTTCGAGCAATCGAAGCCTTCCTGTGGGATGCCGAAGACGATTACGCCCGCGCCGCCTTTAAAGCAGGTGTCGTGTTGGGTGGGCACGTGCCCGGCGACCAAGGCGAGATAGCCCTCTTGCGATGCCTGGACGCTCCGAGCCGCTACGGCAGCCGTAGCGCGATTCACGGCCTTTTCCATGTCGTGGAATGGCGCCCGGATCGCCGTGCCGACGTTGTGGCTGCTTTGCGAACTCACGGAGAGCGCGAAGGGGACGAGCAGTTGAGCAAATTCGCGCTCCGGTTGGCCGACGATATCGAATCGGGCGCCTTCGACCACGTGGCCGAGCCCGTGTTCCCGGAAGAGGGCTGATCGCCAAGCCTACGCGAGCGATATACTTTGAGCCCGAGCTGCCGAACGAAATGCCCAGAGTAGAACGCACTCAGGATGTCATCGAAATCCACTGGGAAAACGCCCTCGTGTACGGCGTTGGCGGCGTCCTGTTCCTGGGGCTTTTCGGATTTCTGCTGTATTACGGGACGGAAGGCTCATTCATCGCTCTCACATGGCTGATGCTCGTTTTCGGTTTGGCCTGCCTGGGCTACGGAACGCGCCGTGCGATTGAGGTGCGAAAGGTTACGTCGGTGGCTTACACCTGCCCCTACTGTGAATCGATAGTCGAACTTACCGAAGTGGCTCAGAGCGATTTCAGTTGCTCGGAGTGCGCGCGCGTCATCCCGGTCGAGGATGGCGAGGTCATGCCCGTGCACCTCGTTCGCTGCGGCTACTGCCACGAGCTCAACTTCTACTCCGACAAGACCGAATTTCTCGTCTGCGAGAACTGCAGCCATGAAATCCCGATCTCCAGCGACTCCCACGGCCACAAGTCCGTACCTAAATTCTACGCGGTGGTCGAGGACGACGCGCTGTACGAGTTAGTGCTCGTCGAATCCGGCACAAAGACTGAAGACCTGATCGCCTGTCTGCAACGGATGCTTGCCCTGAATCGAAGCCAGGTCAAACAGATGCTGGACCAGCTGCCGGTGACCCTCCTCACTGGTATTTCGCGCCGCAAGGCGGACATGTTGCTGGCACAGCTGACGATCCACGAAGGGGGGGCCGAAGCCCGGCCCCTCGTTTAGTCCGGCCGGTATCGCCGCCGAGCCCGTCAAGCCGCCGACAAGGTATATTCCCCGGAGTGCCGGCCCCCTTGGGGCGGCTCCAGGTAGGGGAGGTTTACGGACAGGATGTTGCTCATTAAAGGGGCTCTCAGCAGCCTTCGAACGCGCGCCGCGGCGCTTGCGGCCACGCTGATCGCGACGCTTATGCCCACTTTCGCGCTCGCCGGCGAAGGCGACGTGCAGCTGAAGTTCACCGGCAGCGACATGAACTATCTGTATGCGTCGCTCGGCTTCGGCGCGGTGGCGATTTTGTTCGGGCTTTGGGTGCGCCAGTCGGTCATCGCCGTTTCGCCGGGAAGCGCGAAGATGCAGGAGGTCGGGCAAGCCATTCGCGAAGGGGCGCTGGCGTACCTGCGCCAGCAGGTTCAGACGATGAGCGTGTTCGTCATCCTGCTCGCGATCGGGCTCGTCTTCATGTTTCCCGCCACTCCCGCAATCGCGATCACCTTCGTTGCGGGCGTGGCCTGTTCGTACATAGCGGGCTACGCGGGCATGCTGATGGCGGTCGACGCGAACATGCGCACCGCCAATGCGGCACTGACCTCGTGCAAGAAGGCGCTTGAAACCGCATTCCGCAGCGGCGCGGTCGCCGGCATGTTCACGGTCGGCATGGGCCTTATCGGCGCCACCGTCATCTTCCTGATCGCTCGCAACCAGGCCATGCAGCTTCTGATTGGCTTTGGCTTTGGCGGGTCGCTCGCCGCACTGTTTATGCGCGTCGGTGGCGGCATTTTCACTAAGGCGGCCGACGTGGGCGCGGACCTGGTAGGGAAGGTCGAAGCGGGCATTCCCGAGGACGATGCTCGCAATCCAGCGACGATCGCCGACAACGTCGGCGACAACGTGGGCGACTGCGCGGGCATGGCGGCCGACATCTTTGAATCCTACGAGGTCACGCTCGTGGCCGCCATCGTCCTAGGCGCCGCGACCGCGCTGATCTTCGACCAGGCCACCTGGATGCGGCTGATCCTGTTCGCCCTGATGGCCCGCGGCGTCGGCATCATCGCTTCGATCTTCGGCGTGCTCTCGGTCAAGGGTTCGGACGATGTCGATCGCGACCCCCTCCGGGCGATCCGCAGTGGGTTCTACACCTCGGCCGTCGTCGCGCTCGCGGCCACGTTCGTGCTTGCTTACTTCATGATGGGCGGCAGCGGCCTCCCAATTTCAACGCGCACGCTGGTGCCGCTCGAGCAGTTCCGGCAGGACGAGGTGCGAGCGGTCAAGGCGATTCGGGAGGGACTGGCCAAGGCCACCGGCAAGCAAGCGTATCAGATCACGGCGGTCGAGGTGCTCGCCTCGCCCGAGGCCAAGAAGCTGAACTTTGCGCCAACCGACGAGCCGTTCGTAAACCAGATGTTCCAACAGCGGACCGAGACGTTCCTCGCGCCGCCCAACTTGGCCGGCCTTCAGAAGGTCGATTTCACCGATCAGACTCTGGCCTTCCTCAATTACGCAACGATGAAGCCGCAGTTCACCCCCGGCGACCAGGACAATTGGTCCGATCTGCGGACGGTCTTCCAACCGGACGCGACCGGGAAGAGCACCTATGTGGTCGCGAAGATCCACCAAGTGCTAGATGTTGAGGCCAAGCCGTCGCAGGGCAATACCCCGGCCCGGCCCGCGCAGCACAACGATGCGACTCTTTGGGTTGGACCGATCAGCGAAAGGGTGTTGGACACCGAGATCGACAAGGCCAAGGCCAATGCGGCCCAGCAGCAAGCGATCCTGAAACTGGAGAAGGTCGATACGAGGTCGGTGGAGCTCTATGCCTCAGCCGACGGCAGCCACCTCGCCCTCGCCTTTCCGCCCGGCCCGGAGCGCCCGCATACGGTCCGCCCTGCGATCCAACTGAGCTACTTCGCGAACACCAAGGACGAGATCAAGAAAATCCAGTCCTCGCCCAGCGGTCCCCAAGGGCTTCCGGAGGCGAAGACGATCGACCTTGCGGTGGCGACCGGCGCGACCGTGCCGTGGTTCATGTTCGCGCTCACTATCGCCTTCGGAATAGGCATGGCGTTCGCGATTGAGTTCTTGACCGACTACTACGTCAGCACCCACAAGAAGCCGGTCCAGGAAGTGGCGGGCGTGGCAACCGCCGGCCCCGCCCCCATGATTATCCAGGGCTTCGCCCTTGCCCTCGAGTCGAGCGTATTCATGGTGTTTTCGATCGTGTTCGCCCTCATCATGCCGCTCGTGTTCTTCCCGCCTTCGCTCTATGGCGGGATGATCCTGAGCTTCTATGGCGTGGCTCTTGTCGGCCTTGGCCTGCTTACCACGACGGGCTACGTGCTTGCGATGGACACCTTTGGTCCGATTTCCGACAACGCGCAGGGCGTGTTTGAGATGTCGGGCGAGGGCCACGGCAACGTGTACGGCTTGAAGGCGGTGCAACGGCTCGACGCCGCAGGCAACACGACCAAGGCTCTTACCAAGGGCTTCGCGATCGCCACTGCGGTGGTGGCAGCGGTCGCCCTCTTCCACTCGTATCTCGAAGCATCGAAGCTGCAGGCGTTCGGCCTAAGGCTCGACACGCCAGAGATCTTCCTCGGGCTGCTGATCGGCGGCGCCGCGCCCTACCTCTTCTCCGCCTCTACGATCAATGCGGTCGGGCGCGCGAGCTTCCAGCTCATCAACGAGGTCCGGCGGCAGTTTCGCTCCGATCCCGGCATCATGACCCGAACCAGCAAGCCCGACTACGCTCGGTGCGTGTCGATCGTAACGGCTGCTGCTCAGAAGGAGTTGATCGGACCCGCGATCCTAGCGATTGCGCTTCCGATCGCGGTCGGCTTTGGATTCTCAATTGGCAAGGCGCCCACCATCATCAACGGCCAGCCCTACAACCTCACCGGCGCGCAAGCGCTCGGCGGATTCCTGGCCGGCGCCATCCTCAGCGGGCAATTGATGGCGGTGCTGCTAGCCAACTCGGGCGGCATCTGGGACAACGCAAAGAAGCTGATCGAGGACGGCATGCACGGTGGCAAGGGGACCGAAGCCCACAAGGCTGGCGTCGTGGTCGATACGGTGGGCGATCCTTTCAAGGACACCGCCGGCCCTGCGCTCAACCCTCTGATCAAGGTCATGAACTTGGTCGCGCTGCTTCTCGCCCCGATCTACATCCGCCCGTTCGGCAACGCGGTGCTCGTCACCGTAACCGTGACCGCGGTCGCCCTGCTCGCCGTATCGATCTGGTGGTCCAAGCGCGGCTCGATGTCGAGCGCCTTGGCCGAGGCCAAACACGAGGAAGCAGCCGCCCTGGCCGCAGCGACGGATGGCGCGCCGCCCGATCAGCCCAAGGCGAAGAAGAAGCTCACCGTCGACGACTAACCGGAAGGCTTTGCGGTGGCCTTGCCGTGGCTCTGCGTGGCTTTGTGTTGCGGGTGATGATCTGCGGGGCGATGAGGTTAGCCGTTCTTGCCACGACGGCCCGCTCAGCGTTGGCTCTCGTTATCCGCGCGAAATTGATCCTGGCCGGCTTCTGGCAACGCCAAGGATGGCGTTGCCAGAAAGTAAAGGTGAGCGAGGCCCGGGACGGGGCGAGCGAACCGAAGACAGAATGGGCACCCCTGACGCACCACGGCGGGGGTCGCTGAAGCTGCAAGCCGAAGCGAGGGGTGGCACTCCGCCGCAAGGCGGAGGATCACGGCCCTTAGCAAAGCATCACGAATCACCCTCCCACCGGCCCCCTTCCGTCAAGGGAGGGGCGTCACCGGGCACGAGGGAGCGTGCCCCTCCCACGCCAGTCTTCATGGGGCCTTTCAAGGCAAGCTCCGAGCCTTACTTGACGCGAAGCTTGTCTGCGTGCGGTACAACACGCAAATCCGAAGGGGGTTTCAACGATGAAACGTCGGCTCTTGATTCTGGCCTTGGCTCTCCCGGCGCTTGCGGGCGCTCAGGGGGGCTTTGCGCCCCCGATCGACAAGGCGGACACCGCCTGGGTGCTCGTCGCCTCGGTGCTCGTTCTCCTCATGACTCCCGCCCTATCGCTGTTCTACGGCGGGCTGGTGCGGCATAAGAACGTGCTGAGCACGATGATGCAAAGCATCTGGCTCATGGGCCTGGGCACCCTCATTTGGTTTCTGGTCGGGTTCACCCTCGCGTTCGGCAAGAGCAACGGCTGGATCGGAGGCTTCGATTGGCTCTGGGGCCAGAACATCTCGACGTCGAGCCCGTATCCCGGCCAAACCATTCCGCTCGCCGTCTTCATGCTGTTTCAGATGAAGTTCGCGATCATCACCCCCGCGCTCATTTCTGGCGCGGTCGCCGAGCGCATGAAATTTTCTGGCTATGTGCTGTTCACCGCCTTGTGGTCGGCTCTCATCTATGCCCCGATCGCCTGCTGGGTTTGGAATCCGGGCGGCTGGCTGAACAAGCTGGGCGTGCTCGACTTTGCGGGCGGCTCGGTCGTACACCTAGCGAGCGGCGTCGCCGCTCTTGCCGCGTGCCTAGCGCTTGGGCCGAGGACGCGGAATTCGACCGAACCTCACAACGTGCCGTTCGTGCTTTTGGGCGCCGGGCTTCTGTGGGTCGGCTGGATCGGCTTCAACGCGGGATCGGCGCTCTCGACCGGTTCGGTGGCGGTGGGCGCGTTCGTCGCCACCCAGCTCGCAGGGGCGGCGGGAATGATCGCATGGTCGGGGCTGGAGGCGTTGGGCAAGGGCAAGCCGTCCGCGGTCGGCGCGGCCACCGGCCTCGTCGCGGGACTGGCCACGATCACCCCCGCGGCGGGGTTCGTCGAGGCGGGACCGGCGATCATGATCGGCCTTGCCGGCAGCATTGTTTGCTACATGGCGGTGTCGCTGAAGTCGCGGTTTGGGTTCGACGACGCTCTCGATGTGGTGGGCGTTCACGGGGCGGGCGGCTTCCTCGGCATGCTGCTGACCGGCGCCTTTGCCTCGGTGTTCGCCAACGCGGCGGTGCGCGCGTCGCTCGCGGAAGGCCGGGGGCATCTCGTGCTCATGCAGCTGCTCGCAGGCGTGACCGTGCTTGCGTTCTCCTTCGTGGGCAGCCTGGTGCTGATGAAGGTGGTGCAGGCGCTGATCGGCGTTCGAGTCTCGGCCGACGACGAGCACGGCGGCCTCGACGTGGCCTTGCACGGCGAGTCGGCCTACGTTCTGATCCACACCGAAGGCGGCTCGGACGCGACGCCCTAAAGGCTCGTCGCTTACAAATGGCAACTACGCCCTCGCTTGCTCACGGCCTCAGCGGGCGGACACGACGAGCTTGCCCCTCCCATGGGGACGCCATGGATGGCGTCCCATAAAAACAAGCGGCGAGCGAGCCCCGGGACGGGGTGAGCGACCCAAAGAGAAATTAGCTCGCCCCTGCCGCGCCACGGCGGGGGTCGGTGAGGCAACGGGCCGAACCGGGGGGTGGGGCTCCCGACTGTGCGTTCCTCCAGAGCCCGAGCCATGAGGTGTTCGTCAGCTTCCGCGGTAGATGGCGAACCAGATTGGACACCCACCCCAACCCCTCCCTCAAGGGAGGGGAGTAGTTTTTCCTTGGCTCGCTCGCGCCTTCCAGGCGCTCGCTCACCTCTTTACTTCGCAACGCCATCCTTGGGCGTTGCTAGAGGGCACGTTGAGCACGTGCAGACCTGTGCGCCGGGAAAACCATAAGCGAAGATTGACGCCCGAGGTCGCTTGTCACTTGTCGCAATACAGCCGCGCCCATCGCGGACCCTGGCAAGGGCCGCCACCCACAAACCATCGTCGAGACCCGGTCGACTTAGCAAGTCTCCCCTACATCCTGTAAAGGCTAAACCGCGGCTCCGCCGCGGGCGCGTTGCGCGACGCCTCGATGCCGAGCGCGAGCACCCGGCGCGTGTCCACCGGGTCGATGATGCCGTCGTCCCACAGCCTGGCGGTGGAGAAGTAAGCCGACGACTCCTCCGCGTACTTCTTGAGGGTCGGGGCCTTGAACGCCTCTTGTTCCTTGGCGGTCATGGTCTGGCCCTTCGCCGCCAGCTGCTCCATCTTCACGGTTAGCAGGACGCCCGCCGCCTGCTCGCCGCCCATGACCGAAATGCGCGCGCTCGGCCACATCCAAAGCTGCCGTGGGCCGTACGCGCGCCCGCACATCCCGTAGTTCCCCGCCCCGTACGAGCCCCCGACCACCACCGTGAACTTGGGCACGCTGGCGGTGCTTACCGCCGTTACCAGTTTCGCGCCGTGCTTGGCGATGCCCTCGTTCTCCGCCTTGCGCCCCACCATGAACCCGGCGATGTTCTGCAGGAACACGATCGGGATGCCGCGCTGGCAGCAAAGCTCGATGAAGTGAGCGCCCTTTTGGGCAGATTCGCTGAAGAGGATTCCGTCGTTGGCGAGCACGCCGGTCAGGTTGCCGTAGAAGCGCGCGAACCCGCAGATGAGGGTCTTTCCGAAGTTCGCCTTGAACTCCTGAAACCGGGAGCCGTCCACGATGCGCGCGAGCACCTCGCGCATCGCCATCGGGATCTTGGGATCGACTTGGGCAAGGCTATAAAGCTCGGCGGGATCGAAGAGCGGGTCTTGCGGCTCGGCCACGTCGGCGGGCGCCTTGGCCTTTGGCCCGAGCGATTCGACCACGTTGCGCACGATCTCGATGGCATGGGCGTCGTCTTCGGCCAGGTGGTCGGCCACGCCTGAGAGCCTGGTGTGCACGTCCGCCCCGCCAAGGTCCTCCGCGCTCACCTCTTCGCCGGTGGCGGCCTTCACGAGCGGCGGGCCACCGAGGAAGATGGTGCCCTGCCCCCTCACGATCACCGCCTCGTCGCTCATCGCGGGCACGTACGCGCCGCCCGCCGTGCATGAGCCCATCACGGACGCGATCTGGGGGATGCGCCGGCTCGACATCACCGCCTGGTTGTAGAAGATGCGCCCGAAGTGCTCTTTATCGGGGAACACCTCGCTCTGCAAAGGCAAGAACGCCCCGCCCGAATCGACCAGATAGATGCAAGGCAGGTGGTTGTCGAGGGCGATTTCCTGGGCTCGCAGATGCTTTTTGACCGTGATCGGAAAGTAGGTGCCGCCCTTGACGGTAGCGTCGTTGGCGATGATCACGCACTCGCGGCCGTGGATTCGCCCGATGCCGGTGACGATGCCCGCGCATGGCGCTCCACCTTCGTACATGCCGTTGGCGGCGAGGGTGCTGAATTCGAGGAAGGGCGCACCCGCGTCGATCAAGGCCTCGATGCGCTCGCGGGCGAGCAGCTTGCCCCGCTTCTTGTGCTTGGCGACCGCGTCGGGGCCGCCGCCCTCCATCGCCTCGGCGGTTTTGGCGCGGAACTCGGCGAGGATCGCCTCCATCGCGGCGCGGTTGCGCTTGTGCTCGGCGTCGTTGAGGTCGACCTGGCTGCCTAGCTGCTCCATGGGCGCTGGAATCTTACCGCCGGGAGGCGACCGCGCCAGGCGTGGCCGAGTTCAGACTGCGATCTTGATCGCGGATGAATTCGGTGCAGGTACGGGCCAGCCCTTGGCGCGAGCCGTTTCCACCCACATGCGAACCGACTCTGCGATCAATTCTCGGGCTTCGGTCTTTGTTGTGCCGACCGCGGTGCAGCCTGGCAGGTCGGGCACGTATGCGCCCCATTGCCCTTGCTCCCCCTGCTCGAACACGACTAAATATTTCACTTCCACCCAGCCTGCTTTTTGATCGAGTTGAGCGTACCCTTTGGCACATCCGCCCCCTGATGACCCGCCACTACAACTATTCCCTTTCGCGCGGGGTGTGTATAGACCTCATGGCTCCCGTGTTGGCGGTCAAGAGTCCAGCCTTTTCTTCGCAGGCGCTGGATCACCTCACGGTAGGTCACGGAGCCGATTATGAACCGCCACGAACAGGAGTCTTTTGCCTAGATCGACCCTGTCGCCTATTCTGTGTAGCCGAAGTGCTTGTAGCCGATGGCGTAGAATCGTCTCGGATGGGTGAGCCGGACGGATTGGTACGAGTTGTGAGGAAGTTTCGCTCGTTTGAGGAGGCGGAGAGGGCAAACGATGAGTTCTACCGCTCTCTGACCAAGCAACAGTGCCTCGATATCCTCGTCGAGCTGGTCGGGAGGGAGCAGAATGCGGCTGGCGGCAGACTTGAGAGAGTTTGTCGAGTTACTTCGCTCGAACGAGGTTGAATTTGTGGTAGTGGGCGCCGTCGCCCTTGGATTCCACAAGCTGCCGCGCTACACGGGCGATCTCGACCTGTTCGTCCGCAACAGCCGAAAGAACGCCGAGCGCATTGTGGAGTCCATCCGCCTCTTTGGGTTTGAATCACTCGGCCTAACCGCGACCGATTTCGAGTCGGACGATGCCGTCGTCCAGATCGGAATCGCTCCAAATCGTATCGACATTCTCACTCGCCTCTCCGGCGTCGGCTTCGCGGAGGCATGGGAACATCGCGAAGAAGATCTGCTAGACGGCATACCCGTCGCGTTCATCTCCGCCTCAAACCTGATCAAAAACAAGCTGGCGACAGGCCGAGAGCAAGACTTGGTCGACGTCAAAGCCCTACGCAAGCGACTCGGACAGACGCCGGAATGAGAGCCTCCCGGTTCTCGAACGGGCGTTGGTCCCCAGCCGCGAAGTCGGCACCAGTGTTGAATGAGGCTTGCATGGCGTCGCGGGCGTTCACGCTGACCGAGCTCCTCGTCGTGATCTCGATCATCGCGATCGTCGCCGCGATCCTGTTTCCTGTCTTCGCCCGATCTAGGAACGCGGCGAAGAAGACCTCGTGCCTGGCAAACCTCCACCAGATCGGCCTCGCCAACCAGCTCTATGCAAGCGACTTCGGCGATCTGAACGTGCCCACCCAGATCGGCGAGACGCCGGTCGTGTACTGGCTAGTGATGCTGCAACCCTACGCCAAGTCGCTTGGGCCGTTTCGCTGCCCGGACGAGCCCCTGGACCTGCGGATGTCGTCGCCCCAGCCCGGCTACCCCGGCGGAATGCCCGAGCGGTGGTCGTACAACTACGCGATCAACGACGTGCGCGATTCGACGGGCAAGAACGCGGGGGCCGCGTCGTATTCCAACTCGCTGTTCGCCGCACCCGCAACGATGATCTTCGCGGTCGACGGCTGGCCCACCGCCTCCGAGCCGCCGGTGAAGCCCGAGCGCCACGAGATCTCCTGGCAGCAAGGCTCGCGCGACGCCGCCCACACCGCGCTCGAAGACGGAAACCCACGCCACAACGAGAACTTCGGAATCGTGTTCTGCGATGGTCATGTAGTGGTGAGAAGGCGGGGCTTGCAGGGCGGTGTCTATGTAGGCGGAACGGAGGATTGGGAGTGGCTGGCCGCCGGGCATCCTTGACGCCAGAATGAACACGGTGTGGGCCAACAAGGTGCTGATGGTAAGGCCGGTCCGGTTCGGGTGGAACCGGGAGACCAGCCTCGACAACCCCCACATGACGGAGCCGACCGAGGAGGCGCAGGCCGAGGCTTTGCGCGAATTCGACGGCCTTGCCAAAGCGCTGACGCGGGCGGGCATCGGCGTGCAGGTCTTTGACGACACGCCCGAGCCTGCCACACCCGATTCGATCTTCCCCAACAACTGGTTCAGCACCCACGAGGGCGGCAAGCTCGTGCTGTATCCGATGTCGCAGCCGAGCCGCGCGGCCGAGCGGAAGCCTGAGATCGTGGATTGGTTACGGGCTCATTACCCGAACGTGGTCGACCTTACAGCTCACGAGACTGAGGGCCGCGCCTTGGAGGGGACGGGCAGCCTGGTCTTCGGCCTCGGAACCGGCGTCGCGTTTGCCGGGCTCAGCGCGCGCACGGACGGCGACCTTGCCATTGGTCTGTGCGGGCGGCTTGGATTCCGCCCCGTGCTCTTTCGCACTATGGATTTCGATGGCAGACCCGCGTACCACACGAACATCCTGATGGCGCTGGGCGAAGGCTTTTGCCTCCTATGTGAGGAAGCGGTCCACCCGGAAGACCGGTCCCAGGTCCTGGATTCAATTGCCTCCTGCGGGGTTCTGGTGGCACTCTCGCTTGACCAGATGCGAGCCTTCACGGGGAACGGGCTGCAACTCCAGGGCCCGCGCGGCCTCGTGTTCGTTCTGTCGGATCGCGGGGCGGCGGCGGTACGACCAGACCAGCGACGTGCGATCGAGTCGAAAACTGAGATCGTGACCGCGCCGCTCGATACGATCGAGCGCGTCGCGGGCGGAAGCGCGCGCTGCATGCTGGCGGAGCTGTTCTAGCTTGGGCGCGCGGACCCGGCTTCAGAGCAAACACACAAAATCGTCAACCGCCATGCCCGAATCGCGAATCAAGCGTCGAAGCAGACCACGGTCCAGAGCCTTGTGATCGGGAATGCTTAGGCTGAGCCGCCCATTCCCCTTCTTGTAGATCATGTGGAGCCTGATTGTCGGTCGAAATGCCAACCAACCTTCTCAAAGGCTCTCGCCGCCTTCCGCCCGCTTAGGACCGGGAGGTCTGCCACAACTCAAACCGCGATTTCCACAATCTCGCTGCCCTGGGCGGGTTCCTGAACGTCCTGGCTCGCCAGCCAGCCTCGAATGGCTTCCTCGGCATTCGCGACCGCCTCTTCGCGAGTGCGCCCCTGGGTGTGGCAACCGGGCAGAGCAGGAACGCTTGCAAGGATGAACCCGTCCTCGCCGGGTTCCAGCACGATGTGGAGAACCATATACCCATTATGAGCCAAGGCGTCCGATGAGCCGGCTGCTTCAAAGCCTGGTCGGGGCGGCCAGATTCGAACTGGCGACCCCCTGCTCCCAAAGCAGGTGCGCTACCATGCTGCGCCACGCCCCGAACCGGTCCAAGCCTACCCGCTGCCCTTAGCTGTGCAGCCTGCGCGCGGGCGAGAGCTTGAGGTACACCGCCTCGACCCGCTCCGCCATCTTCTCGACCGAGTACTCGGCGCGCTGGGCCTCTGCGCCCGCCGCGCCCAGGCTGTCGCGAAAGGCTGGGTCTTCGCGAAGACGGCTGATGGCTGCGGCCAGAGCGCCCGCATCGCCGGGCTCGAAGAGCAGCCCCGTCCGCTCATGCTCGATGATCTCGGCGAGGCCGCCTCGGCGAGAGGCGACCACGGGCACACCGAGCGACATCGCCTCGAGCGCGGAATAGCCGAACGCCTCGACCCAGACGCTCGGGATCGCGATGGCGTCCATCGCCGCCATCGCCTCGGCAACATCGGACACATAGCCCCGTAGACGCACCCCGGCGAGGCCGGCCATAGCCGCGCCTGCCTCCAAACTTCGTCGCGACGGTCCATCGCCGAAGATCTCAAATCGGACGTCAGGCAGTTGATATGCCGCGCCCATAAGAACGTGAACTCCCTTCTCCGCCACAAGGCGGCCAAAGAACCCGACCGCGAAATCGCTCTCGCCGTGTCCGAGCCCGCGCCGAGTATCCATTCGCGAACCGCCAGCGACCAAGGCGGGCATACCGGCCATAGCAACCGTCATGCGGCTCTCAGGCACGCCCGAGGCTGACAGCTCATTCCGGGTCGCCTCGGAGGTGG
>JACOSL010000018.1 GCA_016179045.1 Fimbriimonas ginsengisoli
GTGGAGTCGTAGCCGTAGCTCCACACATTCCCGCGAAGGTCGGTGTGGCTGGTGATGGCGTGGTGCGAATTGTAGCCAAAGCTGCGGGTGTAGCTGCTGGCCGAAAGCGCGGGCATCGTGATGCCGGTGAGGTTCAGGGACGAATCGTAGGCGAACTGCCAATAGCGGCCGCTCGTGTCGGTGACGCGGGTGGTGAGGCCGCTGGAGTTAATCGCGAAGGTGAGGGTGCGGCTGGTGGGGTCGGTGAGGGTGGTGATGCGCCCGCCCGAGTCGCGCGTCTCTGTAGTCCGATTCCCCGCGCGGTCGGTGTAGCTGGTGGCGTAGCCGTTGATATCGAACTGCCAGACGCTCTGGTCTTTGGGGGTGTAGGTGAAGGTGCCGTTCGCGTTGTGGGTGAGGGCGTCGTGGATGCCGGTGGGGGGTATGAGGTTGGGATTGCTGCCGTTGTAGTTGTATTTCAGGTACAGCCCGTCGCCCTTGACCAGGGTCACGTTGGTGTCGCCTTCGATGACGTAGGGGTCCATCGAGAGACGCCAGTTGACGCCAAACTGGGTGGTGAGCACCGCCTTTGAGCTATGCGAAAGGGTGAAGCCGAGCGCCTCGCCACCGCGCACGGGCCATCCCAATAGTGGGATTTGGGTAAATTTTGATCCGGTATTTGAGTTTACATCGCCCAGCATCCTCTCCCAGGGCATGGGGCCGCCCCCGCCCGCGCCGTTGCCGCTTGTCAGCAGGCTCCCGCCTTCGGTCGAGGCCGAGAGCACATCGGTGCCCCACTGGATGGCGTTGCTACGCGCGGCCTTGGCAAGATCGTCGAGGTCGGCCTGAGTCCACATGCCGCGCATGTCCGCATCGCGACCAGGGTTCGGGCCGAGCCATACGGCGGTGGGACTATCGCTGTACTGCGGCACTCCCCGTACCGCCTGGATTGCCTGCCTGATTCCGGCAAGCGACATGCCGCTGATTGCCCCTACCCCCGCGAAGCTCTGGGGAATGAGGATCACCAGGCACGCAAACATCGCCAACCCCTTTGTCCGCCAGACGGCGGAGGATAGGAGGCCTTGCGTCGGCTTCATGGTCGCATTGTATAGCAGAACTCGAGAAATGCCAAGCAGTTTATCGCAGGGAATTTTAGCCTCTACTAGAATCGCCCAGACGAGATCGCCTGGAATCTGCGCCGCAGGCGAAGGAGGGGCTTCTCGTAGAAGCGGAACGATAAGACGGCGAGGGTGAACGTGACGAGAATCGTGAGGCCCGCTCGCCACGGCCAATTCGCTGAGCCCGGAAGCTCGTGCTCCAAGATGGTGAGGACGAGGCGGTGGAATCCGTACAGCCCATAGCTGATCGCCCCGATCCCGACCATGGCCCGCCCCGTCAGCAGGCCCTGCTTCATCGTCGAAGCGAGCCAGACGATTAGCGCGCAGAGAGCGGCGATGAAGACGTAGGAGGTCACGCCCGCCACGTCGTCGTGGCCCCCATCCGGCGCCTTGAACTGGAATAGCCGCTCCAAGAGAAATATGCCGCCAAATGCGGCCAGCATCATGCCGCCCTTCATCCACGCCGACCCCAGCTCGCGGCCCCGCAAGAACAAGGCGGCCAGACAGCCGAACGCGAAGCAATCGAGGTGGGTGAGCGAGTGATACCAAATTCGGTTCATATTGTCCGGCGCCCCGACAAGACTCATTCGAAAGAGCCACCCGATCACGATCATGGAGAGCGCGACCGCGGCAAGGGCGCGACGGTTCGTGAACCTGATCACCCAAGGCCAGCAAGCGTAAAACTGTTCCTCGATGGATACGCTCCAGAGCGGGCTGATCGTACGGGGAACGACGACGAGGTTGCTCTTGAGGAAGTTGACCGTAAACGTCGCAAAGCCCACGAGTTCCGCTCGTGTCAGGGGGATGGACGA
>JACOSL010000021.1 GCA_016179045.1 Fimbriimonas ginsengisoli
ATCTCTTCCAACTCTTCGAGGACCAGCCGCTGTTTTGGTCGGCTTGGGATATCGACCCTTACGCTCTGGAAACCGGGCGCGACCTTGTCCGAAGCGAGAGTTTCGAGATCGTAGAGCGGGGGCCGGTCCGGGTCGCGGCGGAGGTCGTCAAGAAGTTCGGGGCGAGCCACATCCGGCAAAGGATATCGCTCGGGCCCACGCCCGGCATCCGCTTCGATACCGAAATCGAATGGCACGAGGAGAACCAGCTCCTGAAGGTGGCGTTTCCCGTCAACGTGCACTCAAGCCGGGCGACGTTCGATATCCAGTTCGGCAACGTCGAGCGGCCCACCCACCAAAACACGAGTTGGGACCTTGCCCGATTCGAGGTCTGCGCACACAAGTGGGTCGATCTAAGCGAGGGCGATCAGGGCGTGGCCTTGATCAACGATTGCAAGTACGGGCACGACGTGGTCGGCAATGTGATGCGTCTGACTCTGCTGCGGGCGCCCAAGGCGCCCGACCCGATCTGCGACATGGGTCGGCACCGGTTCACCTATGTGCTGCTGCCTCATTTTGGAGGCGTCGCTTATGGGGGCGTGGTCGCAGCCGGCTATGCGGTCAACACTCCGCTTCGCCACGCCTCTCTCGCGCCCCATCGGGGTGTCGATGGCGCTTTGCCCATGCTTGCGGCTTGCGACGACCGAAACGTCGTGGTGGAGACTGTGAAGAGGAGCGAGGATGGCCGTGCGATCATCGTGCGGCTGTACGAGTGCCACAACAGCCGCGGGCGAGCCGAGCTCTCGTGCGCGCGGCCTATCCGCCGCGCCGCGTTGTGCGACCTGGAAGAGAACGAGCTGGCGGAACTGGAGATCGTCGAAGGCGGCGTGCGATTTGCCTACAAACCGTTCGAAATCCTAACGATCCTGTTGGACATATAGGCTCAGCTCACGAATCGATATCCCACGCCGCGGACGGTAACGATCCGCTTCGGGTGAGCTGGGTCGAGTTCGATTCGGCTGCGAAGCCAGTGGACGTGCACATCGACGGTGCGCTCGCTCACATAGGCGTCCTGGCCCCAGACGCGGTCGAGGAGGGCCTGGCGCGAAAACGCCTGCCCCGGATTCAAAGCCAGGAACTGAAGCAGCGCGAACTCCTTGGGCGAGAGATCCATGGGCTCGCCTTTGTGAAGCGCCTGATGGCTTCGCGGATCGATTACAAGGTCGCCCGACTCGATCGGTTCGCCGGGGGCGTCAGCGCCCGCCCGTCGGAGCACGGCGCGAACGCGTGCGCTGAGTTCAGCCAGGTTGAAGGGCTTGACCACGTAGTCGTCCGCTCCGAGCTCGAGGCCCTGGATTCTGTCCTTGTCCTCCGAGCGCGCGGAGATCATGATGATCGGGGTGCGGTTGTTCTCGCGCACCGCCCGGCAAAAGTCGAAGCCCGACCGGCTGGGGAGCATGATGTCGAGGATCACGAGGTCGGGTCGCAGCTTGCGGAACAGCCGCATGCCGTCCTCAGCGGTGCCTGCCGTAAACGTGGAGTAACCCTCGCGTCGAAGCTTGCCCTCGATCGCGTCGACGATGGTTGGCTCGTCGTCGATGATGAGCAGCTTCATAGAAGGTCAGGTTGCGATGATCTCAACGTTTGCGCGTGGGATCACGACTTCGCCAAGCCCGTCGACCTTTGCCTTTAGCACGCGCACCTCGGTGCCCGATTCGACTACTTGAAGCTGCGCGGGCAAGTCGGTGACCACCCCCAATTTGCCGAAGTAAGGTTCTCGGATCGCTCGGATCGGAGTGCCCGGCTTGAGTTCGAAGGCCGAGTCAGCTTCCGGAAGCTTCGAGGCACCCTTGGCCACCGGGACGATGATCTCGGGGCGGATGACGCCGGCGCGAATTTGGGTCGCCCCGTTCATGCTTGCCCGTTTGCCGTCGAGGTCCAGGAGCAACTCGAAGGTGCGCCGGGCCATAGGCAGAAAGCCAAAACCCTCGGTGACCACGAGGCTAAGGTTGATGGATTCCTGGCCGGTTATCGCGACTCCGATGTCGTAGCCAAGGAATTCGACGAGGTCGCTGTCCTTGATACCGCCCGCCAGGATGCCGCAGGCGCCCACCTCCGCAGCTCTACGGATGGCGCCCAGCGTCATCCCCGAGCCGCCAACCACGATCCTGCCCGAGTCGGTCGCGAGGATATCGGAGGCCTCAAGGACCTGCTCTGGAGTCGGCACGGCCACTCGGATCACGCCCGTGCGCTCCCCGCCGACCCCGAAGATGCCTTGCACCATCGCGCACCGCGTCTCCACGATCGCCCCTTCGCCGGGCAAGAGCTCATGGATCGAGCCCTCCACGTATGCGTCCACCCCGACGGGAATCGATGGTTCGCGAACGAGCACGTGGCCAGAAACCTCGGAAACCGCCTCGATCGTGCCCTCGTATTCGCTGGGAATCGAACTCTTGAACATGCCCAAGAAGCCTTTGGATTCCGCGATGATCTGGCCCGCGGCGACCCCTTCTCCCACCGGCACTTGAAGGAAGCCCTTGGCCTCGTTGGGCTCGACGCCCAGCTTCTCGGCGAGCTTGATCGTCTGCAGCGCGCCTGGCAGCATCGCTCTGGCCACCACCGTGTCCGGCTCGACCTTCTGGCCGACCGTGACCAGGACTTCGCCCTTGATCGGAAGCCGGCGCGACTTGCGCACGACGATGTCGGAGCTGACGGTTAAACCGGGCGTGTATGCGCTACCCAAAGCTGCGATGGCCTCCTAAGGGCGGGCGAATCGGACGACCGCAGGTTCGAGTTTATCACGGGGCGTTCCGTCCGCGCCATGAGGAGGGCCCCCCGATAACGAGAACTTAACTGTGGCCGGTCTGGAATAGGTCCATGTCCGAGCTGTGGCCCGGGAAGAGCTTCGCGTCCGGATCGAGGTAGGTCTTGGCGAAGCAGATGGCGGTAACCGCCTCCCCGACGCCGGTTGCAATCAGCTTCAGCTTGGTCGGGAACGTGCACACGTCGCCCACCGCGAACACCCGGGGACGGTTGGTTTCGAACCGGGGGTCGACAACGATGAGGTTTTTCTCGATCGTCAGGCCCCAGGCCTTGATTGGGCCAAGGCTCGATTTGAACCCAACGTTTACTACGAGCGCATCGACCTCCAAGCGATCGCAGGTCTTGGTTTGCGTGTTCTCGACCGTTATTCCTTCCAGCGCGCTGTCGCCGTGAAGCTCCCTTACGACCGACCAAAGGTGCTTCTTGACATTGCTCGCAAGCACTTGTCGAACTGAGTCCTCGTGAGCCCGAAACTGATCGCGCCGATGGATCAAGGTGATCTCGCTTGCGATCGGAGCGAGATTGAGGCACCAGTCGAACGCGCTGTCGCCCCCGCCCACGATCGCCACCCGCTTGCCCGCGAGGGCTGCCTTGTCCAGGACGCCATAGGAGAGACCGCGACCCTCGAACTCCGCCTCTCTGGGCACGCCGAGGCGGGTCGGGGTGAACGCGCCTGCCCCTGCCGCGATAATCAGGGTTCGCGTCGGCAGCCGCGCGCCCTCGGCTGTGGTGATCACATATCCGTCCTCCTGCTCGACCAGGTCTTGCGCGGTTTGGCCCAAGACCAAGTCCGCGCCGAACTGGGTGCCCTGCTCAGCCATCTCCTTCGCGAGCTGCTTGGCGGTGATCCGGGTGAAGCCAGGCATGTCGAACACGTCTTTCTCGGGGTAGAGGGCGGTGAGCTGGCCGCCAAGCTCGGGAAGGCTGTCGAGGATTCGCGCGCTCATGCCGCGCATCCCTGCGTAGAAGGCGGCAAACAGCCCCACCGGCCCTCCCCCGATGATCGTGACGTCGACCGTCTCCCAGCTTGCCTGGCTCACACGTGATTATGGGCATTCAAGGCTTGGCTGGGCCCGAACGGGCAAACGCGTCCGAACGCCACAAATCTGACGAAATCTTCGCGGTGATGCTCGGATGTGCCAGCCGATAGCCCTCGCGAGCCTTGCCTGAGCCAAAGTTTATGAGCAGATGACTCATTCGTTCCTCCATTACTTGCCGATCTTGACGACCGAGATGGCGGGCGCCTTCTGCATCGCCTTGATTCGTGCTTGGCGCAAGCGCCGCACCGGGCCGCATTTGCTTTGGTGGGCGTTCGGTGCGTTCAGCTATGGTCTGGGCACGCTTCTGGAATCGAGCATCACGCTTGCGGGCAACAGCGTGCTGCTCACCAAGACTTGGTACATCGCAGGTGCTCTGCTCGGCGGCTACCCTCTGGCTCAGGGCGTGGCTTTTCTGCATCTGGAACGGCGGCTGGCGGTGCGCCTCGCGTGGATTACCTCGGCCTACGTGGGGCTTGCCGCCATCTTGGTTGCGCTCAGTCCGGTCGATCTCACCCAACTGAGCCCCGCCCTCCCCTCGGGCAGGCTGCTCGCCTGGCACTGGGTCCGGCTGCTCACGCCGCCGATCAATCTGTACTCGTTCGTGTTCCTAGTTGGAGGCGCGCTTGTGAGCGCGATGCGCTTTCGACGAGATCCCAACGGCGGTTCGCGCTTTACCGGCAACCTTCTGATCGCGGTCGGGGGGCTCCTGCCCGGCATCGGTGGCGCGGCGGCCAAGGCGGGGTCGGTCGAGGCTCTCTATGTGCTCGAACTTGTCGGCCTCGTCTTCATTTGGATCGGCTACGGCGTAATCGTGCGGTCAGCGTCCCGGCACCGACTCAAGACCGGCCAAGCGCTAGCGGGCGCCGCCTCTACGTCGGCGGAGGCGGCGCCCGATCCGGTTATGCGCGGCTAGCGTCGCTACTCGGCGAGTCCGTTCCAGGCGATGTCGAGAGTTGCGGCGGTGGGGCCCACACCCTTGAGCTTTCCGATCGATGCCACCTTCACGTGGCCGTCTGCCCAGCCTACGTTGATGATCGTGTCGTTCTGGCTGTATCGGGGCCAGAGGTGGCCCTGAGATAGCGCGTTCGGGTAGCTCACGGGTTGCCAGCGGCTCGGCGGATCGATCCGCGCGTAGCCCACCGGCTGTGTGGTGGTGTGGCCAGTCCCAGGGTCGGTTACGTCTTTCGCGGTCGCCTCGGCGAACCAAACGGTGTCGGCCGGGCTTGCGAGGGTCGTGAGAGACTTGCCGACGTAGTAGAACGGCAGCCCCTCCCCGTTCGGGTCGGGGCTGTTGATCTTCGTATTCAGATAGAAGTAATTGAACCCGTAGCTAGGCCAAGCGCCGAAGAGCAGGTAGTGGTACAGGTTGTTCGAGTCGAATCGGCCGTGTCCCTGCCCGTCATCGGAGATCAACGGATCGTCGGCGGTGTCGAGTGGGTCGAGGAACACCTTCTCGTTCTTCATGTAATTGAGCTCGAGGACGGGCCAGTAATAGAGGCCGAACGTCGAGGGGTAGGACGCGTTGCTCGGGTCGAAGTAGAAGAGCGGCGGCGCCGTGTCGCCGTAGTCGGACGAGTAGAGCATGCTCGCAAGCCCAATTTGACGCATGTTGCTGAGGCTGGTGGTCTTCTTGGCCGCGATCTTGGCCTTCGCAAGAACCGGGAAGAGGATGGCGGAAAGGATCGCGATGATCGCGATGACGACGAGCAGTTCGATCAACGTGAACGCGGATTTGATGATTGCCATGCATCCAATTTGCTGATGTGCTTGGACTAGGCGTTGTCGAAATCTGCTGATTCTCGGACTACGGTGTCGGATCGCCGCAGTCTCGCCATCGCGGCCAAGGAATCGTCAGATGCGCAAAGCCCGGACGTATAGGCGGAGCGCTAAAGAAGCAAAAAAGGAACCGGGCCGCGGGAAGGAGAGGAGAGCAGGGTTGCGGCCCGGCGTTTGGGGTTCGACGCGCGTGGCAGGCGTGACGCCGAACATCGCCATTGTACAATGGCTAAGCCCGAATGCCAGCCTAAACCCAGTTTTTCGTCAAATTAGGCAACACAATCGTCTGTTGAGACAAGAGCGCCGCAAGCGCCCGATTCAGGGCCTCACGAAATGCGTATGCCGGACCGCCTGGGGCAGTGCAGCGAACGGGTCGCGCCCTCGTTGCACCTCTCGGATCGCCAGTTCTCGCGTCGCGTTGATTGGCGGTACTCGCGTCGAAGCGGCGATCGACACGTCCGCCGACACGTCGTTTCCGCATCCGGCTGTGATCCTGAACTGGGTCGCCTCGTGCACGATCGGAAGGGCGCATGTGAGCGAGTGCGAATCGGCCCCCTTGGGCACGACGGTGTGGAAGGGCAAACGGAGCCTCGCGTCGGTGTTCCCAGTCACGGCCCGGTAGCTTAGCGTGACCTCGGTGTCTTCTGCGGCGGGCCGAGGCAGCTTGATCGTCACGACAACGCGCTGCAGGTCGGCGGTGGGCGCAGAAACCTCAGGCTGCTCGCCGCGCCGGAAGGTCAGGATGTCGGCCTTGAGGCTTGCCAGTCTTGAGTAAGGCGTCTCGCCAGGCTGCTTCATGAACAGCAAGCGGTAGAACGTGGGGTTCTTCGCCAGGAACATCTTGCGGTCGTTCGCTTTCCACTGGTTCGAGCCATCGAGCGTCTCGACGAAGCCGAGCATAGCGTTCGCGGGCACGCCGTAAGCTTGGCCCTCGGTCCCTTCCAGATCGTTCAGCAGTTGGCGCATGCCTGTCTCGCTCAGCAGGCTCAGCTTGATCATGGTGACCGTGTTGTAGGCGGCGGGGAACTGCTCGTAGTCCATGAAGCCGCCCGCTAGGTGCAGCTGCGCGTCCACTTCGGTCCGGTGGATCAGGTCGCCGCCGTCCTGGTTGGTTTGGCTGCTCGACATCACCTGCTCGATATAGGTCGCCGGGTTCTTGAGGTACTTCTGAATCTCGGTGTAGGTGTGGCCGGTGAAGGCCTTGAAGGTCGCGTCCAGCGTGGCGATCTTGAGGTTGTCGAGCGCCTCCTTCAGGGCGGTGAGCCCGAGCAGGTCGAGCACGGCGTCGCGGATGGCTTGCAGCGTGCCGCGGGTCTGCCCCACGATGTCGGGGAAGCCCGACATAGAGAGCAGGTGCTGGTTCACGTAATCGTTGAGTGCGGGCTCCGCCTCGGGCACTACGACCGTGCTCGAATCTATGCCCGCTCTAGGCCTGAAGAACAGGTCTCCGGCCACGACCCGGCTCAGATCGGGCAGCGCACGCAGGCCGGAATCGATGTCCGCGATCCAAGCCTTTATGTAGAGGTTGAAGAACGGGTGGGTGACGTCATAAGCCGCCTTTTCGAGCGCGTTCTTCTTGTTATAGGCATCGACCTCCCCCTGGAGCGTATCCCTCAGCGCACAGAAGAACGCGGGCGTCGAGAGATTCTTGCTCAGGGCGCTGCCCTGCAGCAGGCCGACCGAGTGCCAAGGCGAGCGGCGGTCGCCCCGGATCATGTTGTCGTAGATGAACGCATCGACCCCGCTGCCAAGGTTGAGGCCAAAGTCGCCCTGGTCGATCAACGCCGGCGTCTTGTCGAAGATATAGCTCTCGAGCACGATGTGCCGGACCGCGTTGCCAGTGGGGCCTTGGGCGCTTTGGAAATTGAAGGGCGCGCCCGTGTAGTGGTTGATGAAGGTGTGGGCATACATGTCGCCCGCTGAGTGGGCGAGAAAGCCGAGGGCGAAGGCGCGGTCGGCGTCGGTGTTGTAGGCGGTGCTGCCGCCTTCGGCGTGGCCGAAAGTGCAGTCGTAAAGGTGCTCCAGCCAGCGGTTCGAACCGGGGCCCTGCGGTCCGCTCGGCAGGTCTCGGTTGATGTCGGCGGGATCGCCCGGGTGGCTGTGGCGCTCCTGGCCCGGGGTGACCTTGCCGGCGGGATGGATCATCTCCTGCCCGGTGAGGATGTCGGGGAACGCGTCAGGACCGCAGGTGCCCGCGATGTAGGCTGCCCGGTGGGTTTGAAGAGCCTTCAGATAGCGCGGGTCGGCCTCGTAGCGCCCGATCACGATGCGCGTGCCGGTCTTGGTATCGCGCAAGATGTGTCCCTCAAGGTAGTCGGTGGCGTAGATCGTGAGCTTGTTGTCGTGACTGTGGAGCATCTCGTCGATCGCGATCTCGGCGAGATACACATGGGTGGTCGGCTCCCACGCGGGCGCCCCCGCCCCCAACGCGGCCAATAGCAGCAACGACCCTCCCGCCCGCAACCGGGCGGCGTTAACGTAACGAATCATTTCCCTTCCCTCCACCGCCTTCGACGTGCCCCGCCGCCGAAGGTGTCGCATTGTATCACGTTGCCGTTATGCCTGTTCAGCGTGGCAAGGATTGGCGGTCGCAAGTTGGCGTAAGATGTCGTGGGGGATTTGGAATGATGAATAGATACCACCTTGCGTTTGTGCTTGCGTTACCGGTGCTTACCGCGACCACCGCCGGCTCCCTAGCCGGGATGGGCAGGCAAGACAGCTTCGTTCAGGTGACCAAGACGTTGCCGGGGCGGGATACGGACACGCTCGTCTTCAAGAAGAACGGCAAGACGGTGCGCTGCGGGATGAGCGGCAACGCGACCAAAGAGGAAGACAAGGCGCTCGACCGACTGAAGAACCGGCACAGCGAGCCCACCGAGTTCGATAGCGGCGCCACCCTCGAAATGATGATGGGCGCCCAGACCGGCACCAATGCGTTCGACCAGACCAAGGGCGCGGTTCTCACCGGGTACTTCGTGAAGCTGACCCCCGAGAAGGAGGAGTCCTGCAACTGCGGCAGCCCCAAGTCCGTCGACTGGGACTTCCATTGCTTCCTCGCCTTTACGCCCAGCCCGAACCAAAACGAGCGGATCGTCTTCGAGGTCACTCCTCGCATGCGGTTTTGGAGCAAGGCCCAACTCCAGAAGCTAGTCGGCAAGAGGATTCGCATCACAGGATGGATCGCGGATGACTTCAAGCACTCGGGCGAATCGGAGGCAGACAGCCCTGGCAAGCCGGGGAACTGGCGGGCGAGCTGCTGGGAAATCCACCCGGTGACCAATATCGAAGTGG
>JACOSL010000020.1 GCA_016179045.1 Fimbriimonas ginsengisoli
TCTCCGAACATCTGTCACCCATCTCCCCGGTCGCAACAGGAGTCAGGCGGGGGTGCCCCCGTAAGGGACGGGGGCGGTCGATTCTCTCCTGTGGCTCCTCACCTCCGCCTTTCGGCGGAGTGCCACGCCCCCGGCTTCGCCGACCCCCGCCGTGAGGCAGGGGTGGGGTTGTTTTCTCCGGCTCATCTAATCTCCGCGAATTTTTCGTAATGCGTCTTCATAAATGGCCATACATTGTTTAGATGCATCCCCATCGGCTCACCAGTTCGCACCTCGTGTAAGTGCCAAGCCCCCATTTTGCCGATACGGCCGTGCGTTCCGCGCAGCTCGACAGGGCCGGTGGATCGCCTCCAACCGCTTGAAAAGCGAAAGTCTCGCTGCCCCCCCTCCCAGCTAACGAGTGCACCGCTCTTCGTCCAGCGGTAGTAGATGTTAGCTCCCTGAACGGAACCCAGCGGCCGACCGTTCCTGGCCAGATATAACGCAACGGAACCGCGAGTCCACACCGCAAACATCGCTCCCTTGGGAGAAAAGGTAACCTTAAGCCCATTAACGATGAAACGATTACCTAACTTTCGGAGTTGGCTATCAAAGATTTCCACAAATGGGCCTCTATTCTTATCGTCAAGCGAAACGACATAAGTTTTGTGGCCGTCTCCAACAAACCCGACGTCGAAAACGTAATTCCGGGTGAGCCTTGTGAAGGTTCGTGTACGAACGTTCCAGAGTCTAACGACGGCCCTCCTCGAGTCGCCGATATCCTCCCACCGGGCGCTTAGAACGCGGGTCCCATTACCGTCCACGGCAACATGGCCCGTGAATCCATAGTGGACGGGCCCTTCACCATCACCGCGCGGCACTTCATCAGGAAGCCCAAATGTCTTCCAATTCAAGCAGTTGATCAGGCCGACCCCGAAGTCCCCACCGACAGCCAGCCACCTTCCACCGGCGCTAAACGACATCGGGAGGTCATCACCGTGTCCACTCAAGTAAAAGCCATGCATCGTTCCGTGGGCATCCCTTACCACTATGTAATTAACCGAGCGAAAGGCCGCCAGCCCTGAAGCTGATAGCGTCCCTGAACGCCCTTCGTAGAACCCTATGGGAGGATAGCGCGTTTGCTCGCCGCCAAAAATTGCGGCGAGAACCGACACGCCAAAGGCGCACAAGCAGCAGCTACCTATCTTCATGCCCGGGCACCAGCGGTAGGCCGAGGCATACCCCAAGCGAGAACCCGGGCATGACGGAGCATGCCCCTCCCGCCAAGACCGATGGCCATCGTTAGGCCATCGTCCGACAACCGTCCGACCATCGTCCAGCCATTGCCCTACCAGGTCGTCTCCACGGTGTACTTCACCTTCCGGACCTCGCCCGCCTTCAACTCCACCACGAACTGCATCGCGTTGGCGTCCAGCTTTTCCCACTTGTCGCTCGCGTCGGTGATGCGCCAGTCGCCCCAGTGCCGCTCGATCACGTGCACCGTGTCCGCCGTCTCTTTCCGGTTGCGAAGCTCGATTTGGAACGTCTCCTCCCACCGCCGAGGCGTGAGCACGTGGAAGCTCAGCCGCTTGCGTTCGGCCACGATGTCGAACGAGCGCCCGACCACCAGCGAGAGCTTCTCGTCCTTGGGCGTGTGCTCGATCGCGTCCTCGCCCAGCATCTGCACGGACCCGGATGCGTCGCGCTGATACACCTTCACCTTGCCCTTGGGGAGCGGGATGCCGAGGCCGTTCTCCTTCGAGTTGACGAACTCCAGCCGAACCTGGGGCTTGATGATCCCGCTCCCGATCTCGCCTTCGGACGGGTAGTACATGCCGTAATTCATGAGCGCGTCGACGATCAGCTTCTTGGTCACCTTGAGGCCGGTGGCCTCGAGCAGCGAGAGTTGCTTGATCTCGCGGTCGGCGATCGTCGCGGGCCTTTGCAGGGTGTACAGGTGGTATTCGAACAGGCTTTCCTCTTGAAAGGGCGCGGCAGCCGCCTTCATCTCCATCACTCCAGCGCCGGCCCGACCGTACGGGCGAGGGGCGGGGGCGCGCTGCACGTCGCCTGCGAGCAGTTTGAGCTTGGCGTTGCGATAGGTCGCGCCGGAGGCGTTGTTCACCGTCACCCAACCTCGCAGGTTCGCGCTCTCGCCGATGCCGCCGAGCATGAGCACGTAGTCCGCGTTCCAATTCATCCCCTGCGTGATGTAGCTCAGTTCGATCGTGTTGGCGCCGGGCTTGGCCACGTTCAAGTTCCAAAGCAACGTAGGTTTCGAAATCAGCCCTTCGGGCACCTCGGTCACCTCGATCTCGCCCATCGGGCTGAGTACGATGCGCCCGTCGTCGGTGCGGATCACCATGCCGTTGTAGGTGTGCTGCGAACCATCGGGCGTGCCCACCACCGCGGTCGGCGAGCTGATGAGGACTCCTTCCAGCACGTCCTTCTGTTGTCCGATCGTTCGGATGAAGCGCACACGCTTGCCCACCGACTTGTTGAGGATCGCAAGCGGGCTGATGAGGTCGTATTGGTAGTTCTGCTCCAGCACCTCGAACGCCATTGGGTCGGTGAGGCTGCGGATGCCTACGCTGGTGGGCTCGATGCTGGAGGCGACGTCCTCGATCCGAACGCTTTGCGCGCCTGACGATAGGTTCAGATCGCGCACCTCTTTGACGAAACCAAAGCCTTGGTTGTAGACGGTGACCTCGACCGCCCCGGGGCCGGCCAGCCGCGCGAGGGCGGCCGCAAACGCAATCGTGCCAATCATGCTCTCTCTCCTTCCTGCTCAAATCGTGGCCGCGGCGCCCCGACGACGATTCGCCGAGGCCCGCGGACCAAACGGTGCTACAACGTTGGTGTCCGCTTTCGGCCCTTGCGTTCACCTTTCTGACACATTTCAAGGCCGCGACGCACGATTGTCGAACGATGGTCGAACGGTTGTCGGACGATGGCTCATCCCTCCAGACGTGCGGTCTGGAGGGTGTCCGATTCGTGCTCTAGCCTACAGACTGCAAGTCTGGAGGCATGCGATCAGTGGGAGGCGCATGCTCCGTCATGCCCGTCTTACGATCAGGATCCGCACGGGCTAAAGCCCATGCCACCCGCCGTCGAACGGTTGTCGGACGGTTGTCGGACGATCGCTTCGGAGATGAACCACCGTTCTGTTGGGCTACCGAAGGACGCCAAGGATGGCGTCCCAAAAATGAGGCAAGCGAACCCCGGGACGGGGTGAGCGCAGCCAAGGAAAATTAGCCTCACCCCTGCCCCACGGCGGGGGTCGCTGAGGCTGCCGAAGCGGGGGGTGGCGCTCCGCCGCCAGGCGGAGGGATCGTCTCCATTGCCTCAGAATCGCTGAGGGCGGGACGCTATTCGACCGATGTCGAGGCTCAGGCGGTACTGCATGCAAAAGCCTCAGCATTCGCGGCACAAATCATCCGAGGAATGCTGAGGCATACCGACGAGGTGAGTGACGCCTGGCAGCCTACGCGTTCACTCTTTCAACGCATTTCAGCGCGTCGCGCACCACCGCCTTCTCCGCAACGGCCAGCTCCACCAAGGGGAGGCGCACCCTCTGCGTATCGAAGCCGGCGAGGCTGAGCGCGTACTTCACCGGCACCGGGCTCGGGAACGCGAACAGGGCCTTGAACAGCGGCGTGAGTCGGTGGTGAATCTGGCGCGCTCGGCCCGGCCGCTCGGCAGAGCAACCGATCAATTCGGCGATCTCCGAGCCCGCCACATGCGCGGCCACGCTCACCAGCCCGTGCCCGCCAAGCGCGAGGATCGGCAACGTGAGGGCGTCGTCGCCGCTGTAGACGCGGAACCCCTCGGGCGCCTCGCGGCACACGTCGGAGATCTGCGCGAGGTTGCCGCTCGCCTCCTTCACCCCCACGATGTTTTCGATCTGGGCTAGGCGCAGCAGAGTCGGCGTTTCGAGGTTGATCGACGTTCGGCCCTGGATGTTATAAAGCAGCACGGGCAGGCTCGTCGCGCCCGCCACCGCCTCGAAGTGGGCGTAGAGCCCGGCCTGGCCCGGCTTGTTGTAATAGGGGTTGACCACCATGACCCCGTGCGCGCCCAGACGCTCCGCCTCTTTGGCGAGGTGGACCGATTCGGCGGTGTTGTAAGTGCCCGCGCCGAATAGCACGGCGGCCCGATCGCCCACCGCCTCCAGCACCGTCTCCAGCAGGCGAAACTTCTCGGCTGCTTCGAGGGTGGGCGATTCACCGGTGGTGCCGCTGATCACGAGGCCGTCGTTGCGCTCCTTCTCGACCAGATGGCGCGCGAGCCGCGCCGCCTCCGCGTAGTTCACGCGGCCCTCGGAATCGAAGGGGGTGACCATCGCGGTCAGCAACCGTCCCCAATCGCGCTTAGCTTGGAAGGCGCCCATAGGCCCAGTCTACACCGCCTGGCGCGGCTGCCTTCGGGTAGCGTAACCCGCAGCCGACCATGCCGTTTCCCGCCCTGCTCCTTGCCCTCAGCCTCGCCCGCCCGCAAGCCCCCGCGAACCCCCCCGCCGATCCCGAGGTCGGCCCCTGGCAGTCTCTCCTCGCGCCGCTTTCGCCGCGCGAGCTTGGCCCCACGATCATGGGCGGGCGCGTGGCCGACATCGCGGTCGTGGAGAAGCAGCCGCGCACGTTCTTCGTGGCCTCCGCCTCCGGTGGGCTCTGGCGAACCGACAACGGCGGCACCACCTTCAAGCCCATGTTCGACAAGGAAGGGAGCGCCTCGATGGGGGCGGTGGCGGTGCAGCAAAGCAACCCGGATGTCATTTGGATCGGGACGGGCGAACCCAGCTCGCGCAACTCGTGCGCTTGGGGCGATGGGGTGTACAAGTCCGTCGACGGCGGCAAGAACTGGAAGAACGTCGGCCTCAAGGAGACCCACCAAATCGGGCGCATCGTGATCGACCCCAAGAGCCCCAACGTGGTGTATGTGGCCGCCCTCGGCCACCTCTGGGGCGCGAACTCGGAGCGCGGAATCTACAAAACCACCGACGGAGGCAAGACCTGGGCGAAGGTGCTGTACAAGGACGACCTCACCGGCGCGGTCGACCTCGTCATCGATCCGAACCACCCAAACGTGCTCGTGGCCGCGTTCTGGCAGAGGATTCGAAAGGCGTATCAGATGACGAGCGGCGGGCCCGGCAGTGGCATCTACAAGACGTTCGACGCGGGCAAGACATGGAAGCGCATCACGCGCGGCCTGCCTGAGGGCGATCTCGGCCGGATCGGCATCAGCCTCTTCCGCGGCGACCCGCGCCGCCTCGTCGCCACGATCGAGAACAAGAAGGAAGGCGGCGTCTATCTGAGCACCGACGAGGGCGATAGCTGGAAAAAGGTCAACGCGCTCAACCCAAGGCCGTTTTATTTCAGCCGGCCTTGCTGCGATCCGAGCGACGTCAACCGCATCTACCTGGCCGGAATCAGCCTGCACTACAGCGTCGACGGAGGCAAGACGTTCCGGGCGATCCGGTCAAGCGTTCACGTCGACTACCACGCGCTGTGGGTTGACCCGTCCGACTCGAACCACATTTTGGTCGGAAACGACGGCGGCGTGGGGCAGACGAGGGACCGGGGCGTCACGTGGGAGCATCTGAACAACCTACCCATCGGCCAGTTCTACGCGGGAACATACGACATGCGGCGGCCTTACTGGGTGTACGGCGGCCTCCAGGACAACGGCAGTTGGGCCTATCCGACCCAGTCGATGCGCGGCCAAACCGGCTTTTGGGACGCGATGGGCGAAAACGATAGCGACGGGTTTCACGTCCAGGTCGATCCGACCGATTGGCGCACCGTGTACTGGGAATCGCAGGGCGGCGGCATTGAGCGCTACGACCAGGCCAAACGGTCGGGAACGAACTTGCGGCGCAACGTCAAGGGCCAGAATCTGCGCTTCAACTGGAGCACGCCATTCATAATCTCGCCCCACAATCCGCGCACGCTCTATATCGGCAGCAATATGCTCTTCAAGACGGTCGACCGGGGAGACCACTGGCGCATGGTAAGCCCCGACCTCACAACGAACAATCCTGCCCAAATCAACCTGGGCGAGGGGCCGATCTCGGCGGTGAGAACCGGCGCCGAGCAGCATTGCACGATCATAACAATCAGCGAATCGCCAATGCGCCCGGGCCTGCTGTGGGTGGGCACCGACGACGGGCTCGTGCAAGTGTCGCAGGACGACGGGGCGACCTGGACCAACGTGACCAAGAGCATTCCCGGATTGCCCGATGGACTCTGGTGCTCGCGGGTGTGCGCCTCTCGCTTTGTGGAAGGTCGCGCGTATGCCACCTTCGACGGGCATCGCTCGGACGACTTCCACCCTTACGTTTCTGTGACCGAGGATTTCGGCAAGACATGGTCTTCTCTCGCCGCCGGCCTGCCTCAAGGCGATTCGCTCTATTGCATCACCGAAGGCCAGCAAAACCCCGATCTGCTCTACCTTGGCTCTGAGATGTCCCTCCGGTTCTCGTTCGACCGAGGCAAGACTTGGTCGAAGCTCCGCACGGGCTTCCCAACGGTGGCGGTGCATGACCTGGTCGTGCATCCGCGCGATCTGGACCTAATCGCGGCGACCCACGGCCGCAGCCTATGGACGATCGACGTTTCCGCGCTCGAGCAGCTTACGGCGGAAGCTCGCGACAAGGATTTTGCGTTGCTCAAGCCGCAGGACGTTCTGCTTCTTGGCGCGGCCGAAAACATGGCCTGGTCCGGCGATCGCCAGCACCTGGTGCCGAACACGCAGCCGGGCACGAGGGTGTTCTTCCATTCCAAGAAAGATTGGGGCGAGATCAAGCTTGCGGTGACCGACATCCTCGGGGCACAGGTCGCCGAACTCAAGACTCAGTGCAAGGTTGGGCTGAACGTCGCCGCTTGGAACGCGCGGAATTCCGTCGGGCGACGGGTTCCAGGCGGGGATTACAAGGTGAGCGTCACCCTTTCGGGCAAAGAGTATTCGACCGTCGTGCACGCCGAAGCGGAACTCGATCCTTCTTAAGTTAGGTTGCCACGGCGCGGCGATGCCTTTGCGGCACGGCGGGCAGGTCGAGCGAGTCGGACGATTTGACCGCGACGCCCAGCAATCGGTCGAGAATCACCTTCACCGCCCCCGCGAGCGGGAAAGCGATGATCATCCCCACCAGTCCGCCTAGAACGCCGCCGCTGAAGATCACGAACATGCTCACCACCGGGTGCAGCCCCACGCTCCTGCCCACCAGCCTCGGATACACAAGCGAGTCGTACACGAAGTGGGTCGCGAAGAACATCGCCGATACGAACGCGGCAAATGCCCAGGGCGACTGGAAGTGGAAGAACAGGTCGTCGGTGCGGCTGCTGAGTCCGGTCAGGGTGAACAACAAGGTCACGCTGATAAGGCCGTTCAAGTACGGGATGAGATACACCGCGCCCACGATGATGCCGAGCAAGATCGAATAAGGCGCCCCGAGTACCGTGAAGAGCGTCGACATCACCGCCATATAGCCCAGCACTGCGATCGTGACCCCGCGCAGATAGTGCATGAACACGGTGCCGATGTCCTTGAGAATCGTGGTCGCGCTGGAGCGGATGCTGGGCGGAATTAGCATCATGCTCTTGCGCTTAAACTGGTCCATATCAAGCAGCATCATATAAGCCAGCAGGGGCGTGAACAGCAGCAGAAACATCTGGGAGGCGATGCCGCTCGCGATCCCTAAGAAGCCGGAAAAGAAGGTCTCTATCGCCTTGCCGATCTCGCCGCGGCGCGGCTCGACATACTTTTCCATGTACACGTGCGACTTGGTCGGCAGCCCGAGTCGGTCGAGCAAGTTTCGGTTTTGATCAAGAAACCGATCGACGCGGTTATCCGATTCGCTCTGCTGGACTTGCACCACCGGGTTCCAACGAACGAAGAAGTTGTCGTTGCGGTTGGGGCTTGTGAGGGTGGTGACGAGCACCTGGAACTTATCGCGCATCGTGGAGACCTGGTTTCCAACGACGGGAATGAGCCACGCTCCGAATACGAGCCCGACTAGGATAAACCCGAAGAAAACGGCGTGGATCGCCAGGCCTTTCGACCATCCGTGGTTGCGCAGACGTTGGATCATCGGGTCGAGAACGGCCGCGACGATGAAAGCGAGAATGAAGGGTAGGAGAACGCTTCGAACCAGAAACAGGAAGGCGAGGGCGGCCACGACAAGGACCGCCCATAAGACGATGCGCCAACCTACCATGGCAGGCAGCGCCTAGCTAGACGCCGAGCTCCTCGGCCGGTGCGGCCATCCGCTTGGCTCGCTGCTCGGAAATCCACTCCTCAGTCTTGCCCTTCAGTTCCTTGAACTTATCGGCCAGATCCTCGCGCATCTCGCTGCCGGCCTTGGGCGCAAAAAGCAGCCCGGCCGCCGCTCCGATCAAAGCTCCGAGGCCGACGCCGGCCAGGAGGTAAAGGATCGCATTGTTGTCGTCGTTGTTGCTAGTCATGGTCAAATCTCCTCGTGCGTCATTCCATTGTACGCACCTTTGACGGGTCGAGATACGTGGGGGTGCGAACACAGCCTCAGGTTTTTGTTGCGCGCAGCGAGGGGACTAGGCCGCTCCGATGATCTGTCCGCCCGCGACCACCGACTGCCCGCGATAGGCCACCGCCGTCTGCCCTGGGCTAACTGCACGCACCGGCATGTCGAACTCCAGCCGTGGCCGCGAGTCGGGGTGCAGCCAAGCCGGCGCGGGCTCCATGGTGGATCGAATCCGGGCCGTAACGCGCACCGGGCTATCCGGCGCTTGCCCCGAGGCCCACTGCAAATCGCCGAGCAGCACGCTCCGCGAGAGCAGGCCATCCGCCCCGCAGACCACGACTTCGTTGGTCGCAGGCCGCAACTCCAGCACGTACAATGGCTCGGCCTGCGCAATGCCGAGGCCGCGCCGCTGCCCCACGGTGTAAGCCGCCACCCCGCGATGCTCGCCCAGCCGCCGCCCAGAGGTATCGACTAGCGCGCCGGGGCGGAACAGCTCGGGCCGCTGCTTGCGCAGGAACTCGGCATAGCCGCCCGCCTCACTGACAAAGCAGATCTCTTGCGAATCGGGCTTGTCGGCCACGGGCAGGCCCAGCAGCCGGGCCATGCCGCGCACCTCACTCTTGGCGGAAAGTTCGCCAAGCGGAAACAGCGTTACCACCATTTGTTGCTGGCTAAGGCTGTACAAAACGTAGCTCTGATCTTTCTCCTTTGCCCGCGCCCGCAGCAGCCGGTATGCACCCGACGCGGGATCGCGCCGGATGCGCGCGTAGTGCCCGGTGGCCAGGTGGTCGCAGCCCAAGGCCCGCATCTTGGCAAGGAGCCGGTCGAAACGCACGAGGCGGTTGCAGCGAACGCACGGGTTCGGGGTCCGCCCAGCCGCGTATTCGTCCACGAAGTCGTCGATCACGTCGCGGCGAAACTCGTCGCGGAAGTTCATCACGTAGTGCGGGATTCCGAGCAGGCGCGCGACGCGGCGCGCATCCTCCACCGCGCCGAGCGAGCAGCAGCCGGAGTGTCGCGAGTCGGTCTGGCTCTCTTGCCAGATCTGCATCGTGACCCCAACAACGTCGTAGCCGCGCCTGAGCAAGATTGCCGCCGCCACACTGCTATCGACCCCACCCGAGAGGGCGACGAGCACCGAGCCCTTATTGCCCCGCGCCATCGTCCATCCCCTTGGGCGGCGCCTGCATCCCTCCCGCCGCCGCGGGGCCGAGCAGGTGCGCATATGGCTCTTCTTCGAGCGCCGCCTTAAGCGTGGTGAAGGTGCATGGCAGCGGATTCACCCCTTTGGCGAGCACAAAGAACGTGGGGGTCAGCTTCACACCTAGGGCCCTGCCCGCGTCCGCGTCGGAAAACACCCTCTCGAACAGCGGCTCTCCTGGCTTCACCGCAGCGAGACGGTTGAGTGAGTCAGTGCGGTCAAAGCCGAAGGTATCGAGAATCGCAAGGTAGGGCCCCGCATCGTGCACGCTCTCTTGCGGCAAGCCATAGGCGGCGGCGAGGAAGTCCCAAAACTTGCCCTTTTCGTTCGCGATCTCCGAGGCCTCCGCCGCCAAGTAGCTCATCTCGTGCCCCGGTGTCTTGTAGAGGGGAAAGTGGCGGAATACCCAGCGCAGCCGCCCCTGATGCTTGTCCATGAGGTCGAGCAGTTCGGGGTAGTCCTTCTTGCAGCTCGGGCACATCAGGTCGCCGAACTCCACGATCGTCACCGCCGCGCGCGGCGGGCCAAGCATGTGGGCGTTCACGGGCACGAAGAACGCGCGGTCGAAGCCGAGATAGGCATTGCTGCCGCCAAGAGGATTGACCCGGGCCGAATCTCTCAGCAGCTTGCCTTCGACGCCGAGGGCTAGCACGAGGGTTGCGACGAGCACCCACGGCAGCCGGAGGTCGAGCCTGACCGGCGTCACCTCGTCGGGTGCCATCGCAAGCAAGGCGTGGGCAAAGAAGATGAGCGCCATCGTGATCGCGGAGGCGATGCACCAGATGCAGGTCGCGCGAATCTCGGTGATCGCGTAGTAGGTGAGATAAACGCTGACCAGCGTGCCGATCGCGCTGATCGCCCAACCCACTTGGATCAGCAGCTTCGGGCGGCCTAGAACGGCCTTCGTGCGAGCCCAAGCCAGCGCGGCAAGCGAGAGATAAGCGCCGAAGCCGAAGTAAGCGACCGGGATGCCGCCCCACTTCGAACTAGGGTGGGTGGCGACCCTCGCGCAGCCCATCCCGCCTCCGCAAGGCGGAACGACGTTCAGCACGTGCGACAGGCTAAGCACGCCCGCGATGAATAGCCCCACGAAGGCGAGAATCAAGGTGATGCGGCTGAGAACGGTGGCGCTCACGTTGGAGGATTATACGGCGCGGAAGCTCTTCGAATCCGCGCTGGTATCCTCTTGAACCTAAGGCATGGTAGTAGCCACCCGCCCCGAAGCCCTCTTGCAGCCGCGCCCCAAGCCGCGGCGGGGGACGTACTTCATCCAAACCTGGGGCTGCCAGATGAACGAGGAGGACAGCGAGCAGATCGGCCTCGCGCTGCAGGGCATCGGCTTTGAGCCCGCCGCTTCGCCCGCCCATGCGCAGGTGATCTTGCTCAACACGTGCAGCGTACGGCGTAAGCCCGAGGATAAGGCGTTTTCCCTGCTCGGCGAGTTGGCGGAAGTGAAGAGGGCCAACCCAGGGCTCGTCGTTGGAGTCTGCGGCTGCATGGCGCAAATCCGGGCCGACGAAATCAAGAGGCGAGCGCCCCATGTGGATTTCGTGCTCGGCACGGGCGACCTCTCGCACGTCGCGGGCCTGGTCGAAGAGAGCCTCCAAGCACGCCGGTTCAGAACTCGCCTTGAGCTCCCGGAACGCAAGGGCGCGGTGGTGGACGAGGTCCCCACGCGGCTGGTCGGGCGCGCGCCGAAGCTGAAGGCGTTCGTGCCGATCCAGTACGGCTGCGACAAGTTCTGCACGTTCTGCATCGTGCCGAGCACGCGGGGACGCGAGCGCTCGCGACCTACCGACGATATCGTGGAAGAGGTGCGCGCCCTCGCCGCCGGAGGCACGCGCGAAGTCACGCTGCTCGGGCAGACCGTGAACTCGTACGGCAAGAACCTCGCCGAAGGCCGCGTGCCCTTCAGCCGCCTGCTTTGGCGCCTGGCCGAGACCGAAGGGCTCGAGCGCATCCGCTTCACCTCGCCCTACCCGCGCGACTTCAAATCCGACCTCATCGAGACGATCCGCGATTGCCCCAAGGTGATGGAGCACTGCCACGTGCCGCTCCAATCCGGCGACGACGCAGTGCTCGCCGCCATGCACCGCCAATACACGGTGGAGAGCTTCTCCCAGATCGTGGCCGACCTGCGCGCGGCGGTGCCCGGCATCGCAATCACCACCGACATCATCGTGGGCTTCCCGGGCGAGACCGACGGGCAGTTCGAGGCGACGCTACGCGTGGTCGAGCGGCTTCGCTTCGATTCCGCGTTCATGTTCATCTATTCGCCCCGGCCCGGCACCCCCGCCGCCGAGATGGAGCAAGTGCCGATCGCCTTGCGCCGCGCGCGCCTGGCCCGGCTGATCGAATTGCAGAACCGCATAGGCATCGAGGCGCATCACGCGATGGTCGGGCAGACCGCCGAGGTGCTGATCGAGGGCCCCTCGCCGAAGAACCCCGCGATGCTGCAAGGCTATACGCGCGATTTCAAGATGGCGCACTTCCCCGGCTCGGCGGATCGGGCAGGGCGGTTGGCGCAGGTTCGGCTCACCTCCGCCCATCGGTGGGGTTTGGGCGGCGAACTGGTCTAACGTATCTCGCTCGAAGGCGGAGTGGCCGGAACCCTCTCCCCTTCAAGGGGGGAGAAAGCGTGAGCGGCTTGACGCCGAAGCGCCGGCGAAGGCGGAAGCGAACGCAAGAGAGTGTGGCGCTGCGGCCTCTGTGCGACGTTGGCCGGATCGACAGGCAACTGTCTTAGCTGGCTTCCGTCCCTGCACGCCAAGGATGGCGTCCCTCAAAACTGGCAAGCGAGTCCCGATGAAATCGGGACGAGCGCAGCCAAGAAAAGATCACCCCTCCCTTGAGGGAGGGGTCGGGGGTGGGTGGCCGAACCACGCCGCCCTGGTTGGCGCGCACCCGGGGAGCGCGCCCGGCTACACTAACGCACATGCGCCAGGCGCCCACCGAGCCCGAGAGCTGGAAGCGCATGGTGCTTGGCTCGCTGCCGCCTCCCGCCTGGCTCTCATCCGACGCACCCCACTCCGACGTGGTGCTCAGTTCGCGCGCGCGGCTGATGCGCAATCTGCGCGGCTTCCGTTTTCCCGGTTTCTTGCCACCCCCCGAACTGTTGGAGGTCATGTCGCTCGTGCTGCGCGCGGCGGTGGAGGCTACCCCCCACCTGGAGCCGGTCAAAAGCCTGACCCAAGCCGAGCGCGACCACTATGTGGGCTGCCGCCTGATCTCGCCCGAGTTCGCCTGGCGCGAGCCGGGGCGGGCGCTGCTGATCGACGAGGCGCGCGCGCTCGTCGCGATGATCAACGAGGAGGACCACCTGCGAATCCAGGCTCTTTCCGCCGGGTGGTCGATCGGCTCGGCGGAGGCGCTTGCGCGCTCGTGCGAGGGCGCGCTGGCCCAGCGGCTGGAGTTCGCGTGGACGCCCGAGTTTGGGTTTCTCGCCGCCAGCCCATACAACGCGGGGCAGGGCCGCCGGCTGTCGTGCATGCTGCACCTGATCGGCCTCGCCCACACCAAGCGCTTGCCTTCGGTGGTGCGGGCTTTAGGGGCGCGGGGGCTCTCGGCGCGTGGGCTGTTCGGCGAGACGAGCCGGGCGGTGGGGGCGTTCGTGCAGGTGAGCCTGACCGGGGGCGATGCGGCCGAGTTCACGGGCGCGGTGGATTATTTGATTCAGGAAGAGCGCGCCGCGCGCGGGGGCACGCGCGCGTTCGAGCGCAAGGCGCGCGAGGCGGCCGATTTCGCGGAGGGCTCCCGCTCGTTGAGCCTGGCCGATTCTTTGCGGGTGCTGGCGTGGGCGCGCTGGGCCTCGGTGGCGGAGCTGCCCCGCTTCCCCGCTTCGCCCCGGGCGGTGGACGCGTTCCTCGCGCGGATGGATGTACGGCCCGACGACCGGGAGCAGTCGGTCCCGCGCCAGCGGGCAGACGCGCTGCGGCGCTTTCTGGGGTAGCGCCGCCGAGGCATGGCCATGGGCGGAAACAACTCACATGATAGGCTCGGTGTAGGGCAAGTCGACGTGCTCGCCGTTCGGGCCGATCTTGTACCGCGTGCGCTCGAGAACGTTCCAAATGATCATGCCCGGCACCGGCTTTGGCAACTCGAAGACGCTGTCATCCAGCGGCGCCACCGACGTCTCGGTCGCCTTGATCGCAAGAAGCCATATGAGGTTTTCGCCGCTTGGCTCGTCGGATGGCATCTCGCCAACCGTGCTGCGCCTCGTCATGCGTGCTTTCTTCGGGAACGGGTAGCCCGAGACAAGCTCGCTCTCCTCCACCAAGAACTCAGACCGGTGTCCGGATTCGGTTTGCACGCTAAGCACGGCCAAGTAATGCTTGTCAATGGCTAGGTCGAACCTGAGCGGGACTCCTTCCTTTTCGCCCTTGAGCGTCACGATCGGACCCCAGGTCGCATCCTCCCTGTGCTCGTCCACGCGCAGGGCGCCACTGCGGAGAAGGTCGCCAAGCCAATCGTCCCCATACTTCAGCCCGAAGTTGAGAAGAACTACGTCCCGGTTCTTGCTGCCCGGCATCCAATAGATGCTTATGTGGGGCGGTTCGAACGGCGCTTCGGTGGTGAGAATCTTGTAAAACGCGGTCTCGCCCCAGTACAGATCGCGGCCGCTCGTTCCGTACTTGGCGGGCCAAGTCATGTTGGTCTTGTCGCCCTTGGCCATCCAAGTGCACACGTCAGTTCTCGTAAACGAATTATCCTTCGTGAGCCGATCGCCTCGGGTGGGAAAGGTTTGGGTGAGTTCCTCAACGCCTTTGACCGATGCAAAGTGAGCCTTCACCGCATCGAGCTCTTTGAGAATCGTGTCGCGCTCGTCGGCGACGGCGATTGCCGAGAGCGCCGCGAGCATGGCGGCGATGCCGAATCGCAGGGTATTTGCGCTCATGCGCGCAGTATGGGCGATTTCGGGGAGCGGAACGGCGACCCATACTGTTGTTCGCCTTGTCCGCAATCAGCTCGTCGGGCATGAAGTGGTCTCAATCGTCTTTCGCGCGTTTCAATCGAGGATTCTGATCACCCACCCCTGCCGCTCCCTCGAGGGAGGGGAGAATCTTTTCTCGGCGTCGCTCGCCCCTTCCAGGGGCTCGCTTGCCATTTTTTTGGGACGCCATCCTTGGCGTCCACGGACTGACCGCAAGGCCAGCAGAGCTATGCAGAGCCATAGCAAGGCCATTGCAAAGCGACCGCAGCGCCCGCAAAGCCATCGCAAAGCCACTGCAAAGCCACCGCAAAGCCATCCCAAAACCGCCGTCCACCGCCTTTCCCCCGCGCTTATCCCCACAACGGGGAAAATGGCAGACAGATTTTCCAAAGAATCCCGCGACAAATCCCACCGGTTGTGGGTCTATACACTTGCTTCCCCCAAATCTTGGGTGTATAATAGTAGAAGACCGTGCGCTGCCCCTACTGCGGATTCATCGATCAGAAGGTTCTCGACTCGCGCCCCGCGCGGGATGGCGAGGCGATCCGCAGGCGCCGGGAGTGCCTGGCGTGCGGGCGCAGATTTACGACGTTTGAGGCCCCGGAAAGGCCGCGACTGTTCGTGGTCAAGCGCGACGGCTCCCGCGAGGAGTTTTCGAGAGAAAAGACCTTCGAGAGTATGCGCATCGCCTGTCGCAAGCGGCCCGTCCCCATGGACGCCCTGCGCGACGCGGCCGAGCGGATCGAGCGCGACCTCTTTCAGGAGTTCGAGGAAGAGACGCCCTCCACCGCGATCGGCGAGCGCGTGATGCGCGAGCTGCAAGCCCTGGACGGCGTCGCCTACGTGCGCTTCGCCTCGGTGTACCGCGCGTTTGAATCCCCCACCGATTTTTGGGAAGTTCTCGACAGCGTCCGGCAGGAAGAGCCGCTCGCTCGCTAAACCCCCTCTAAGGAAGGAACCATGAAGATCGCTCGCCACTTCACCCAGCAGCCCAACGACCCCTACGCGGGCATCGCCTTCGAGCCTCGCAAGAGCGAAATCCGCAACCCGGACGGCTCGACCGTTTTCCTGATGGACAAGGTGATGGTTCCGAAGGGATGGTCGCAGGTGGCGACCGACATCCTCGCCCAGAAGTATTTCCGCAAGGCGGGGGTGCCCGATGGAGGAGTCGAGACCGATTCGCGCCAGGTGTTCAACCGGCTGGCCGGGTGCTGGCGGCATTGGGGCGAAGAGCACGGCTATTTCGATTCGGCCGAGGACGCCCAGACGTTCTACGACGAGCTTTGCGCAATGATGGCGCGGCAGATGGCGGCGCCAAATTCGCCCCAGTGGTTTAACACCGGCCTCCACTTCGCATACGGCATCGACGGCCCCGCCCAAGGGCACTTCTACGTGGACCCGAAGACGGGCAAGACAAAGCGCTCGACGAGCGCGTACGAGCGGCCCCAGCCCCACGCCTGCTTCATCCTCTCGGTGAAGGACGACCTCGTGAACGAGGGCGGGATCATGGACCTGTGGACGCGCGAGGCGCGCATCTTCAAGTACGGCTCCGGGGTCGGCACCAACTTCAGCAAGCTCCGGGGCGGGAACGAGCCGCTCTCCGGTGGGGGCAAATCGAGCGGCCTCATGAGCTTTCTCAAAGTGGGGGACCGCTCGGCGGGGGCGATCAAATCGGGTGGCACCACCCGGCGCGCGGCGAAGATGGTGTGCCTGGACATCGACCACCCCGATATCGAGACCTTCGTGCGGTGGAAGATGGTGGAGGAGCAGAAGGTGGCCGCGCTCGTGGCGGGCTCTTCGGCGGCGAACCGCCACCTGAACGCTATCGTGCGCGCCTGCCACCAAGGCGACGCGAGCCCGGAGCAGAAGTTCAACCCTCGCTTCAATCCCGACCTGCGCCACGCGGTCGCGGGGGCCAGGGCGGCAGGGGTGCCGCTCAACTACGTCCAGCGCGCGATCCAGTTGGCCGAGCAAGGCCTTACCGAGATCGACTTCCCGGTTTACGACGCCGGTTACGAAAGCGAGGCGTACATCACCGTCTCGGGCCAGAACTCGAACAACTCCGTTCGGGTTCCTAACGAGTTTTTCCGCGCGGTGGAAGCGGACGGCGAGTGGGAGCTGAAGCGCCGCGTGGACGGCAAGGTTTCGGCGCGCCTTCAGGCCCGCGCTCTTTGGGGCGAGGTGTGCGAGGCGGCCTGGATGAGCGCCGACCCCGGCGTGCAGTACGACACGACGATCAACGAATGGCACACCTGCCCGGCGGACGGGCGCATCAACGCGAGCAACCCCTGCAGCGAGTATATGTTCCTCGACGACACCGCGTGCAACCTGGCGAGCATCAACCTGCTGCAATTCTACGATGCGGAGACGGGGCGGTTCGACCTAGAGGGCTATCGCCACGCGCTTCGCCTTTGGACCATCGTGCTCGAAATTTCGGTGCTGATGGCGCAGTTCCCGTCGCAGTCGATCGCAGAGCTCAGCTACGAGTTCCGCACGCTCGGCCTCGGCTACGCCAACCTCGGCGCGCTGCTCATGCAGATGGGCATTCCATACGACAGCCCGCAGGGCTTTGCGATCGCGGGGGCGCTGACCGCCGTTCTAGGGGGCGAAAGCTATGCGGCAAGCGCGGAGATGGCGCGCGAGCTTGGTCCGTTCCCCGGCTACGCCCGCAGCTCGACCGACATGCTGCGCGTGGTGCGCAACCACCGGCGAGCCGCCTACAACGCGCCGAAGGATCAATACGAAGGGCTCAGCATCCTGCCGGTCGGGATCGACCCCGACGAATGCCCCACCGACCTGCTCAAGGCGGCGCGCGAGGCTTGGGATAAGGCGACCGAGCTTGGCCAGGCGCACGGCTTCCGCAATGCGCAGGTGACCGTGCTCGCCCCGACCGGCACCATCGGCCTCCTCATGGATTGCGACACGACCGGCGTCGAGCCGGATTTCGCGCTCGTGAAGTTCAAGAAGCTGGCAGGCGGGGGCTACTTCAAGATCATCAACCAGTCGCTGCCGCCCGCCCTACGCCGGCTGGGCTACACGCCCGAGCAGATCGAGGACATCGTCACGTACTGCCTCGGGCGCAAGACGCTGGCGGGCGCGCCCGGCGTGAACCACGAGACGCTGAAGGCGAAGGGCTTCACCACCGAGGCTATCGCCAAGGTCGAAAAAGCGCTGGAGGGCGCGTTCGAGATCGGCTTCGCCTTCAACAAGTGGACGCTCGGCGAGGATTTCTGCAAGGAGTATCTCAAGCTCAGCCAGGCGCAGCTCGACGACTGGAACTTCAACCTGCTGAGCGCGATCGGCTTTGCGAAGGACGAGATCGAGACGGCCAACGAATTCGTCTGCGGGGCGATGACGGTAGAGGGCGCGCCCCATCTGAAACTCGAGCACTACCCCGTGTTCGATTGCGCCAGCAAGTGCGGCAGGAAGGGCGAGCGATTCATCTCCGCCAAGGGGCACATCCACATGATGGCGGCGGCACAGCCGTTCCTATCGGGCGCGATCAGCAAGACGATCAACCTGCCCGCGCACGCCACGATCCGCGACGTGAACGACGCTTACTGGCTCAGTTGGAAGCTTGGCTTGAAGGCCAACGCGCTCTACCGCGACGGCTCGAAGCTCAGCCAGCCCCTGAACGCGGCGGTGGACGACGCGGCGGCGGCGATCCTGGAGGCGGCGCTGGAGGACGAGGGCGTGGTGGCCAGCCAGCACGAGCAGGTGGCGGCGGCCGCGCAAAAGCTGGTGTATCGCTACATAGGCAAGCGGCGCATGATGCCGGGCCGGCGCAAGGGCTACACCCAAAAGGCGCGCGTGGGCGGGCACAAGGTGTATCTGCGCACCGGCGAATACGAGGACGGCTCGATCGGCGAGATCTTCATCGACATGCACCGCGAGGGCGCCGCGTTCCGGTCGTTGATGAACTGCTTCGCGATCGCGATTTCGCTCGGCATGCAATACGGCGTGCCGCTCGAAGAGTTCGTCGAGGCGTTCGTTTTCACCCGGTTCGAGCCCAACGGCATCGTGCAGGGGCACGACAACATCAAGATGTCGACTTCGGTGATCGACTACATCTTCCGCGAGCTGGCGCTAGCCTATCTGGGCCGCACCGACCTGGTTCAGGTCAAGCCCGAGGACCTGCGCGGCGACACGGTCGGCTCGCCCTCACAGGAGCCGGACTTTCTGGACGAGGAAGACGGCGGCGAGATCGAGGGCATCGCGCCGGGCGTAGCTCAGGAGAGTCACGATTCGCACGGTTACATCGCGCCACGGGGCGAGCAGACCGTGCTGCCGTTCGAGGGTGATTCAAGAGCTGCGGGCAGCCCGACCTATCAGCTCGAGATGAAGCAGGCGAAGGCTGCGGCCCCGGCGCCGCCGGTCCCGGTCGGGGCGAGGGCGGGGATGCTGGCCGAGAAGGTGCGCGAAGCGCGCCTGAAAGGCTACGAAGGCGACCCCTGCTCGGCGTGCGGCTCATTCACCCTCGTGCGCAACGGCGTATGCCTGAAGTGCGACACGTGCGGGGAGACGAGCGGGTGCAGCTAGCTCTTGGGGCGTCGGACGATTGTCGAACGATTGTCGAACAGTAGCCGGGCGATTGTCGGACGATTGCCTCGGGGGGCGACGGCCGTTGGATCACCCTATCAAAGGGACGCCAAGGATGGCGTCCCCAAAGAAACGGCAAGCGAACGCCCGGAGGGCGTGAGCGCAGCCGAGAAAAATCAACCCCCCTCCCTGGAGGGAGGGGCAGGGGGTGGGTGACGAACGGGGCGAAGCCACCACGAGCAAGTGCAGCCTCCACCCTGTTCGCCCCGATGGAATCGTGACGAACTGCCCTCCCCCGCACCGCAGGGGAGGGTTCCGGACCGGAAGCCCACAGTAAGGCGCCGCACGGGTGTCGAACGGTGGTCGAACGGTGGTGGAACGATGGCCGAACGATTGCCTCGGGGTGGGCGGCAGCCGTTCGCATTATCAAAGGGACGCCAAGGATGGCGTCCCGCAGGAAACGGCAAGCGAGCCCCGGGACGGGGTGAGCGCAGCCAAGAAAACATTCACCCCTCCCTGGAGGGAGGGGCAGGGGGTGGGTGACGAAGTAGCGGAGCCACCACGAGCAACTGCAGCCTCCGCCCTGTTCGCCCCGACGGAATCGTGACGAACCGCCCTCCCCCGCACCGCAGGGGAGGGATCCGGACCGGATGCCCTCGGTAAGGCGCCGCACCGTTGTCGAACTGTGGTCGAACGATGGTCGAACGATTGCCTCGGAGCGCGACGCAGCCGTCGAGCCAAGTAATCGAGCGGGACGCCAAGGATGGCATCCCGCGCAAACAAAGGCAAGCTAGCCCTGATGAAATCGGGACGAGCGCAGCCAAGAGAAATTAGGCAGACTAACGACCGCCTACAAGGGCGAGCTCAGCTCGATCCGCTCCGCGGCTTGACCTGCCACGCCTGTAAATTCGCTCCCGTTGCGGTCGAGCCATTTGAGCATCTTCTTGATGCTCCCCGTGGCGACGCAGATGCTGCTGTCCGCCGCCCCATAGTAAAGGCGAAGGGTATCTCCGTCGCCGCCAATGGTGTAGCCACAAGGGAACACCGCATAGCCGACGTCGCCGCTGATCTCGTAGGGCGCCTCCGGTCCGAACATCCACGACTGACCCCGGGTCAGACAGGTTTCCGGATTGTCTTTGTCGAAGAGCGCGAGTCCGAGGCGATAAACCGAGCCGGCTGCGTGTTGGCGGACCCCATGGTACATAACGAGCCAGCCTCGATCCGTTTCGATCGGAGGTGGCGAAAGGCCGATCTTGTTGGCATCCCACCAGGCGCCGCGCCGCGCCGGCAGGAAGAGCATGTGTCCGCCCCAGTTTCGCAGATCGGGAGAGAACGATAACCACATGTGCGACCCCATGTCGGTCGACGGGCGATGGATCAAAGCGAATTCCCCATTGAAGCGGTGTGGAAAGAGGGCCGCGTCTTTGTCGTTCGCATGCATGACCAGCCCGAAGCGCTCGAACCTCTTGAAGTCGCTCGTCGAAGCGATCGCCACCCCGGGGCCGGCCTTGCCAAATGCGGTGTAGGTAATCAGATATTCGTCGAGTTCCTCCATATAGGTGATGCGAGGATCCTCGACTCCCCAAAGCTCTTCGGGATAGTTCATCGGATCGGGAGCGAAGGTTGGTTTAGAGTCGACCACCCAACCATTGATGCCGTTTTGGGAACGGGCTGCGCAGAGGTGGGAAATGCCGCGCCGGTCTTCCACCCGGCAAAGCAAAAGCGTGGTGCCATCTTTGAGCAAAGTCGCGCCCGGGTTGAAGACGGTGTGGACTGGATAGGGCCAATCCGTTGCCGTCAAGATGGGATTACTAGGATGCCGCTCCAGCAGCACCTCGTATTCATTCGACTTCATGAAATTCCGTTCTGAACCGACAGCGGGGCGGGCCCTCGTTACCCAGACAGACGAGAGCGGCGGGATTATCGAAGCGGCGCAGATGCGACGGGCGCCGGCCGCACCGCCGCGTCGCGCAATTCAGCCAACGCGCATTGGAACGAGAGCGTGGATTCCGCGCCCTGATTGCGATTGACCCTCTTTTCGTGCAAACCGTCCTGGCACCCGCCGGTCGATCTGTCGTAGAGGGGCTGGCCGAGCATGTTCTCGCCGAGGAACCAGCGAAAGGCTCGACGCGCGCCATCGAGCCACATCGGATTGCCCGTGATGCGGCTGGCGCTGAGGCAGGCGGAAACCGAGGCCGACGCCTCGACCGGCTGCTGATCGAAATAGGCCCGCTCTGCGCTCCGGGCGTAGAAACCGTTTGTGCCGATAGGAGCGAAAACTCCGCCCGGGCCGGTCTGCACTCCCATCAGCCAGGAAAGCGATTCAAGGCCCGCCTCCAACATTCCGCGGTTCTCGACCGCCTCACCCGCCACGATGAGCGCCTGCGAAAGGCGCGCGTTGGCGTAGGTCAGGCTCTGCTCGAACCAGGGCCACTCGTCGCTTTGGTTGATCTCATATTGCCGCCACAGTCGGCTGGCCATCGTCTGCTTGAGGACCTGGATCGAGTACTCGTGGGGAAACGCCTGGAGATATTCGTCCGCCGCCAAGACCCCGTAGGCCCAGGTTCGCGGGCTGGTCGTTGCGAAGAGAGCGGAAGCGCCCCTCTCGAACAGAGCTTTCGCGACCTCGCGGCGTCCGCGATCCTTGCATCGGTTCACGATCGCGCCAAGCGCCCAGAGCGACCTGCCGTGAGAGTCTTCCGAGCCCGCCTCTTCCAGCCATTCGCGCCCGTAGCTCATGAAGTTTCGGAACCGGCCGCTGGCGGGATTGAATGCATCCAGAACAAAGCCTAGATAGCGACTTTGGAGCAAAGCCACGTCAGACCTTCCGCTGTCCAGATAAGCGGTAAAGAGCAGCGCCCTTGCGTTGTCGTCGACGCAGTAGCCCTCGGAGCGGTTTGGGACCGTGAAGGTCGCATGCTGCAGGATTCCGGTGTCGTCGCTGAGATCGAAAAGGTGGTCGAGGCGCAAGTCGGGCAAGGCCTCGGGAGCTTGGACTGCCAGGATCGGCCCCTGCGTCAACTTTCGCAAGCGTTCGGAACTGTCGCTCTTCGCGCGTGCGAATGAGGCCAGATAGCTCTTACCAACCTCCGGCCATAGCATCTGTTTCCCGAACTCGGCCGCCTTACGCCCCATATCCAGTCGAGTCTCGGGTTCACGCTCGAGGGCGAGCACTGCTGCGGCAATGGCGTTGGCGTCGCGGAACGGCACGAGCATGCCCCGCCCATCGGCGAGAAGTTCCTCGGCGTACCAGTAAGGAGTTGAAATCACCGCTTTGCCCGCCCCGACAGCGTAAGCCAGCGTTCCGGACGTGATCTGCTTGGCATTGAGATAGGGCGTCACGTAGATATCCATCGCGGCCAGGTAATCGACCAGCTCCTCCGTCGCGACGAAGCGATCGACGAAGCGAACGTGGGCGGCGACTCCAAGGTCTTTCGCCAGCGTTGCTAGACTCTCGCGATAGACTTCTCCCGACGAAGCGCGAACGTGGGGATGGGTCGCGCCAACGACGACATAGGTTGCCCCCGGATGGTCCCAAATGATCCTTGGCATGGCTTCGATGACGTATTGGATGCCCTTGTCGGGCGAGAGCAGACCGAAGGTGAGAATCATCGGCCCGTCGATGCCCAGCTTGGATCGGAGCTCTTGGCCCTTGCCTGCTTTGATGTCGGGGATGCCGTGCGGAATCAGGTCGATCTTGTCGGGAGAGACATCGTGGACGTCGACCAGGAAGGCGACCGCCCTCTCGCTCATGACCACCACGCGCTCGGAGAGCTGAAGCAACTCATCCATAACCGCCCTTTGGGCGGGCGAGGGCTCGCGCAAGACGGTGTGGAGCGTCGTGACGATGGGCATCTTCGCCTCGCGCACGAGGTTCATCAGGTAGCAACCCGCCTGACCTCCGAAGATGCCGTATTCATGCTGAACCGAGAGCACGTCGTAGCCGTGGCGGTTGATGTGCTCGGCTGCGAGACCGTAGGCAGCCCTATCGCAATCGGCAATCTCGTGACTGACCCGCTCTGGATAAACGTAGTCCGCCCGATCGCTCATGGCGATCGAGTCAACCGTGAGTCCGGGATCCAGATCGGACAGGGTGTGGGCTAAATCTGCGGTGAATGTGGCGATCCCACACTGTCGGGGCAGGTAGCTGCCAAGGAGAGCGATTTGATGAAGCGGCTTTCGCGTGAGGAGGCTCGGTTTGAACTTAATTACAGATCACTATACCTGCCTGCTCGACTCTGGCGGCTTACTTGCTCGGGGCGTCATGGCCCACATGGACGACCTTGCTGAAGTCGACCGGCTGGGCCATGATTCGGGCGAATTCGTCGGGAGTTACTCGGATGGCGTGACCATCCGCCTCGCCGATCTCAAATTTCCTGGCCGCATCCGGGCCATAGGAATGAAAGAGCCAGACTTGTCCAGGATTCGCGACGCTCGGGGCCGCGACCTCCGACAGCCCTTCGTTCCAAACGTAGCCCGCCGCGACGTCCTTGTAGTAATTAGTTTTGAGGTAAGGGGCCACCGTCTCGGCAACTTGCGGCCCAGAGTGCAAAGGTGGAAACACGTCGTCAAAGTCCGCGACGTAGAGCAGCACCCCAAGTGAGACGTGATTCGCGTCGTTGAACGCCACTTGGCTCCTAGCCGCCAGCTTAGCCTGGCTGAACACGGGAAAGAGAATCGCGGCCAGGATCGGCACACCGAGACAAGAGCACGCCACCGCGCAGGCGATGAGCACCCAGGCCCAAGTGGGCAGACCCTTCTTAACCGGCGCCTCAGCCTGCCCCTCGATCGACGGCGCGGCTTGGCCCTCCGCGGGCGGCGCCGGAGCGGCCTCACCGCCCATCAGAGCCGATCCGCAGCTTCCGCAAACAGTCCAGGTATCGGGTGACTCCGCGCCGCACTGTTGACACTTTTTCATCGGATCAAAGTCCTCGCCCGTACCTTAACAATTAGGAATCCGCAGATTCTGGCACATCAGCCCTACTGGACTGGCCCCGAAATCGGGGAGTTGCAGGTTGCGTCGAGCTATGGTCTCGGAAGGGGCGCCGCCATTCAAGTCCGGAACTCAGGGGACGCCACGGACGGCGTCCAGCAAAAAATCGGCAAGCGAACCCCGATGAAATCGGGGTGAGCGCAGCCGAGAAAAGGTTCAGCCTGCCTGGAGGGAGGAGGCAGGGGGTGGGTGACCAAGAGGAGGTGAAGCCACCATGAGCAAGTGCAGCCTCCACCGCGTTCGCCCCGATGGAATCGTGACGAACTGCCCTCCCCCGCACCGCAGGGGAGGGTTCCGGACCGAATGACTGCGATGGCTTAGCCCCCGGAGCGAGCCTAACCGCACGCGACGGAGCGCCACTCCCGGTTGGCCGTGCCAGGCAGCGGTGGAACAGCCTGTATTGCGCAACCATTGATGGGGACGCCCAGGATGGCGTCCCTCAAAGAAAGGCAAGCGAGCCCCGATGAAATCGGGGCGAGCGCAGCCGAGAAAGATTTCACCCCTCCCTGGAGGGAGGGGCAGGGGTGGGTGGCGCAGGAAGGCGAAGCCGCCGTGAGCAAGGGCAGCCTCCACCCTGTTCGCCCCGATGGAATCGGCACGAACCGCCCTCCCCCGCACCGCAGGGGAGGGTTCCGGAACGGGGGTGCTCGCGTTCTCACCGAGCGACGATTGCGACACCAACGAACTGGCATGCCCTGATGGCTCACTTCTAACGGGGATCGACCGCCCCGTCCCCTGCGGGCCACCCCGCCTGATCCCAGGCGGGGGACGCGGAAAACGGGAACAGCCTCCAGACTGCGAGTCCGGAGGCATCGCTGGCATGAGCGGGCACGACAAAGCATGCCCTTCCCTTCCCAGGACGCCCTTTGGCGATCCGACAACGATCTACAATGCCCTGGCGATCAAATGAAACTGCGAACCTTGGCGTGGGTTGCCCTGGGCTTGGTCCTGGCAAGCGCGGTTCCGCTCGCCATAACCCACCGCGCTCGCCGCGAAGCAAGCAAAGACGAGGTCGCCCTTCAAGAGCAGCTGCGCCTGGCCCGGGCCGAGGGGCTGCCCACGAACGCGGCGGAGTACGCGGCGATGATCCCTACCGCCGCGCCGTCGGAAAATGCCGCCTCCCTGTACCGGCGGCTATCGTGGCATGAAACCTTTAGCGACATGGTCCAAAGCAAGGGCGCGCATAGGAGTGTCGGCTTTAAACTAAGCCCAAAAGCCCTGATGCGCAAATACAGTAACGACCTCGAAACGATCGATAAAGCGGTGTCGTTACCTCGGTGCCGGTTTGATCGGGATTGGACCAGGGGGCCCGCTGAACTGATGCCCGAGTACCACGAGATGGACTCAGCTGCCAAGCTCATCGCGATCAGGGGGACCTTTGCCGCCGTGCGCGGCGACGTTCGTGCCGCCCTTGCCGACGCGCAACGGATCTTCCGCATCGCCCGGCACGCCCGCGAGGAACCTAATTATATCGCCCACCTCGTGAGCGAAAGTATCTACACGTTAGGACTGAAAAGACTGGCGATCTGGGGCTTATGGCGCCGAGACATCCCCGCGTATCGCGAAGCGGTGAAGAAGGCGCTCGACGCCTTCCCGCGGCCCGATCTCAGAGCCGAACATCGCGAGGACCTCTATCATGCACTGTGGCTTGCCGATCACTCGTTGACCACGGAGGGCCGGAGGGACATTGGAATCAAGGAGGAAGACATTCCGGTAGCCGCCAAGGCGATGGCCCATCTCTTTGACCAAACGAAGTCTCGAATCAAGATCGTTCAATGGCAGCGCGCCTACTGGGCTGCGCTGGATCGGCCAGCCAAGGAACGAGGTCCTCTACTTGCGCAGGCAAGGCAGCAGGTCATGATCGCGCTGCTTGCCTTTCCACCTGCAGCAGAAGCTTACAGCTGGTCCGACTACGACGACTGGACTGCGAAGCGCGAGCCCGCTTGGGAGGCGAACCGCCAGATGTGCGTCGCCCTCCTTCGGTCGCTTGACGGGCCTGTAACCCCCAGTTCGATCAAGACGGACGACCTGCTTAGCCCATTTAATGGGAAGCGACTCGAGTATCGCTTTGATGGCAAGGTGATCACGATCACCGTCAGCGGCGGCGGCTATCCTTTTCGTGTCCAGGTGCGCCCCCTCGGAATTGTCTTGCAGTGAAGCCTGCGGATCGCGACGGAATCTCATTCGGACCCGACTCCGACAAGTCGCTCAGGTTGAACTCACCGGGTCACCCCAGAGCGTGTCGTGCGGACCCGGCAGCCTTAGCCCGATTGGAGGGGGCATCAACGCCACGACCATTTCCGGGGACGCCCAGGATGGCGCCCGTCAAGAAACGGCAACCGAGCCCACGCCTGCCGGGGCGAGCGCAGCCTGAGATTTAGCCCAGACGGTAACATCAACCGATGGGCCTGAGCGCCGAGCGGGTGGTCGGAGCCGAGCTGCTCGGCATCCACGATAAGATTCAAAAAGGCGAGCGGCTCAGCCGCGAGGACGGCCTGCTCCTTTCGCGCACACCCAACCTCAGCGGCGTCGGATACCTCGCCAACATCGTGCGCGAGCGGCGGCACGGCGCGCGCACCTATTACGTGCGCAACCAGCACATCAACTACACGAACATCTGCAACAAGTTCTGTAAGTTCTGCTCGTTCTATGCCAAGAAGGGCGGTCCCGATCCTTACGAGATGAGCCTCGAGGAGGTGCGCCGCCGCCTCGAATGGCACCGCGACGTGCCGATTACCGAGGTTCACATGGTGGGCGGCATCAACCCGCGCCTGCCTTACCGCTACTACCTCGACCTGGTGCGCACGGTGAAGGAAGCTCGGCCGGGGGTGCACGTCAAGGCGTTCACCGCGGTCGAGATCGTGGAGATCGCGCGCGTGGGCAAATGCTCCATCGACAATGCGCTCGCCGACCTGATCGAGGCGGGGCTCGATTCGCTGCCTGGTGGCGGCATCGAGGTGCTGAGCGACCGGGTGCACCGCGAGCTTTTCGGCAAGAAGCTGAGCGGCGAAGAATGGAAGGAGGTGGCGCGCGCCGCCGCCCGCCTCGGCCTTCGGCAATACGCGACCATGCTTTACGGCCACATCGAGACCGCCGAGGAGCGGGTCGACCATCTCATCCAGCTTCGCGAGCTGCAAGATGAGACCGGCCACTTCCTCACCTTCACGCCGCTCTCGTTCCACCCCGAGGGCACGGAGCTTGAGGACACGCCGCACACGACGGGCGACGACGCCCTGCGGGCCATCGCCCTCTCGCGGCTGATGCTCGACAACTTCGAGCACATCAAGTCGTTTTGGATCATGAATACGGTTCCGGTTACCCAGCTGGCAATGTGGTACGGCGCGGACGATGCGGACGGCACCGTGCACGAATACGAGACCACCTACCGCGACGGCGAGCA
>JACOSL010000023.1 GCA_016179045.1 Fimbriimonas ginsengisoli
CCTCTACCGAAACCCGACTTCACGAAACCTCCGGAAGGCCCGACGCCCGCTGCAACCTGTCCCATACAGCCTCCCAAGGGAGCGTCTTCGGGGGCTCCTGAACAAACACGTCGATTGCGCCACTGCAGTCCAATTCTCGCAACCCGGCGTAAAGCCTCGCGGCATAGGCCTCCGGCTCGAGCGGCATCGCGATCTGGTGCGGGCCGGCCGCCTCTCCCAGGGAAAGGCCAGGCTGGTCGTGGCCAAGCCTCTTGACCAAGCGCAAGCGCGCTCGAGGCGCATAGTGCCTCGGATAGAGCCCCGGCGAGCGCCGCTCATGATCCGGCCCGCCGAGTGGCCCGAGCAAAGCCTCCAGCTCGGCGCGCGAAACCCCGCCAGGACGCAGAATCGCTGGCGGTGAAACGGTCAGATCGAGCACGGTGGACTCGATCCCAACTCGGCACGGGCCGCCATCTAGCACGAGCGCCAGATGGACGGCAACGGAAGGCTCGATCATGTCGGCGCGCGTCGGGGACAGCTCGCCGAACCGGTTGGCGCTCGGCGCGGCGAGCATCAGCCCCGACTCGCGGAGCAGCGCAAGGGCGACCGAGTGATCGGGCACGCGCACGGCGACCGTCTCCCGCCCCGCCGGAACCTCCGGGGCGATGGCAGGACCCTTGGGAAGCACGAGCGTGAGCGGCCCAGGCCAAAATCGCACGGCCAACTCCTTGGCAATCGGTGGTACCAAGCCGCACGCTCGCGCAAGATCGGCGGACGACGCCAGATGCACGATCATCGGATTTTCGGCCGGTCGCCCCTTGGCCTCAAACGCCCGCCTCACCGCGGTCGGGTTGCAGGCATCGGCAGCCAAGCCGTACACCGTCTCGGTCGGCATCCCAACGAGCTCCCCCCGGCGCAGCGCATCCGCCGCTTCGCGAATGGCCTCTGGGGTCGGGGCAACTATGTTCAACGCACCGCCTCCCACATCGCCTGGTGCGGAGCGGCTTGGTCGAGCCACCACTCGAACGAGAGCGCCCCCTGCATGACCAGCATTCCGAGGCCGTCCACCGTACGCAAGCCGTGAGCCTCCGCATCAAGCAAAAACCGCCCACGCACGCCGTAAGCGAGGTCATAGGCCACCGCGCCAGGCATAACGTGCTCCCAGGAAATCGGGAGCGGTTCACCGGCGAGGGTAGCCGAAGTGGCATTCACTATGAGCCCCGCCTCGGTGAGCTCGGGCGCGTCCAGCACGAACGCATCCACCTCGATCTCCTCCAGCATCCGCTCTGCGCGCTCGCGAGTACGGCTCCAAACGCGCATGGGGTGGCCTTCGTCGGCAAGCGCGGCAACTACGGCGCGAGCCGCCCCGCCCGCCCCAAGCACGAGGGCGGGGGTGTTCGACGATAAGTTCAAGAGGTCGAGGGTTTGGAGGAATCCCGGCGCGTCCGTGTTGAATCCGTAGCGATCCTCGAGCCGAATCGTGTTCACCGCGCGCACGCGCCGTGCGAAATCGTCGCAGGTCTCCAGCCATCCGATTGCCTCCTCTTTGTGCGGCAATGTTACGTTCGCCCCCTTGTAGCCAAGTCCGCGCAGATGTTCCAGCGCCTTGCCCACCGAACCGGCCCGAACTCGCACCGCGAGGTAGCGAAGGTCGAGGCCAAGCTCACGGTATGCGGCCACGTGCATCCTCGGCGAGAGCGAATGAGCGACCGGATCGCCGATCACCGCGTAATCCGCCTCGGGGGCGTCGTACCAACCCACCGCCTCGTTCAGCTCTTGCGGAACGCCCAAAGGCGCTGCCCTCCAAAGTTCCAGAACGCAACAAGCACGGTAGCGACGACGCTCGCGAACGCCGCGCTTCGGTTCGGGTGCCCGGGGATGATCGAAGCGAAAATGGTGGTGAAGAGCACGTTCCAGCCGAGTCCGGTAACCGAAAGCAAGACGAACCGCCGGAATTGGCGCCCACGTTCCTCCGAGCTCTTGATCCCGAAAGTCCACCGACGGTTCCAGTAGAAGCTGTTGAGGATCGCGATGCTCGCGCTGAAGGTCTTGAAGACGGGGATGCATGCCTTCTGGGCGTCGGACTGGTACGCGAACAGGACTGGAAACCCATGCTTCAGCCAGGCGCCGAACTCTTGACTAAGCAGGGCGCCGTGCCACGGGGCGTACTTGAACAGCGCCATGAAGATCCCAAAGTCGATGGCGAACGAGGAGACGCCGACCACCGCGAAGCGGGAAAGCTGCGTCCAGATCGTCTGCTCCTCTTCGGGCGCGGCCGGGTCGGGCAGGCCGGCCATGACGGGCAAGGCGCGATAGAGGAGGGTGAGGACGCCCCGCTCAACTATGCGATTGAGCCTGGTTCCTACGAACTCGCGGCGCGAAATGCGGTGAACCCAGATCGCCTCGATCTTCGAGCGGTTAGCGCCGAGTACGTCGGTGAGGATCTGATCACCCACCATCACGGCCTGCTCGGGCTCTACCGAGAACTCTTTGAGTGCAAGCATATACATGCGCCTGCTTGGCTTGAAACGATCCTGGATGGCGCGGATGCCGAGGCGGTCGGCGATGCGCGCCAACCGGGCCGGATTGCGCGTGTTGCTGAGGATGCAGAGGCCGAATCCCAACTGCTTGGCCTCTTCCAGCCAGCCGAGAACCTCTTGCGTGAAGTCCTCGCCACGCCACTCGACGAGTGTGTTGTCCACATCGAGCAGGATCAGGCGTTTGCCCTCTGCCCAAAGCGTCTCGAGCCGAATCTCGGGCAAGGAGTGGTATGCCGCGACTGGGCAAAAGGGCCGGAGGGTGGGCCCAACCTGGCTCCGGTCAAACGCGCCGGCCCTCTGCCTCATCGGAATGCCTCTTGCGCCACGGCTGCGCGCCGCAGCGCCACGTTCCGAGCGTGCTCGTCTGCCGTTCGGGCAAAGATATGCCTGCCATCGGGCAGGGCGACGTAAAAAATGTAGTCGTGCCGCGCCGGATGCAGGGCCGCCTGAATGCTCTTCAGGCCCGGCGAGCAAATCGGCCCAGGCGGGAGGCCGGTGTGTTCGTAGGTGTTGTACGGCGAATCGACGGAGTGCAATTCTTTGGTCGCCAGGGCGCCCCAGCGATTCTCCGCGTACAGCACGGTGGCGTCGATCTGGAGCGGGATCTTCCTGGCAAGACGGTTCTCGATCACGCCCGCGACGAGCGGGCGCTCGTCTTCGCGGGCTACCTCGAGCTGCACGATCGATGCGACGATGAGCCTATGTCGAAGATTCTTGGGCTTGCCAAGCGGCTTCCAGACCTTCTCCTCGAAGGCGCGCAACTGCCTCAAGATGGTTTCTTTCGCGCCCAGCAGCGGTGGCAAGTCGTAGGTGTCGGGGAACAAGTAACCCTCGAGCGAATCGCCCTCGATCGGAAACGAAACCAGGCGCTTAAAGGCCGCTGGCTGCCTCACCAAGGCGATGTAATCCTTGGCGGGGGTCACCAACCGCTGCTCCAACAACGCGCCGTTCTGTGAGGCCCAGCGCGTTTCGGAAAGCCGCACGAGCTGACGGATTGGCGAGCCAAGAGTCTTCAAGAGCTGGTCGGCGGTCAAACCCGGCCGAATCTGATATGTGCCCGCCCCGACGACGGCCGAGCGGCGGGTGATCCAAGCGTAAATCCGAACGGCTCCCGCGTTTCGGATCGCGCCGCGCGTCTGCAATTCACGAAGCACGGCCCCCAGGCGCATGCGCGACTCGAATCGTATGTAAAAGGGCGGACCGGCCGAAACCGGCGCGGTCTCGCGCCTAAGCCAATAGAAGCCTCCAACGCCGATGCCAAGCACCAGGCCGACGACTACAAGGATGGTTCGCTTAACGCGCCTGCGTTTCAAGATAGCGCTCCAAAATGCGAACCGCCGCTTGGGCGTCGCGGCGTCGACGGCGGACGCTCGATTTCAGCCCGACCGCGCGGAGCGCGGCTTCCGCCTCGACGCTGGTCAGCGATTCGTCCACTAGGGTGACCTCGAGCCCGAGCTCCCTGAGATGCCCGGCGAGAGCCCGCACAATGCGCGCCATCCGACCATCCTCGCCTTCGTCGCCGATCGGATACCCGAGAGCCACCCGGTCGGCGCCCTCGTCACGGGCCACCGCGCCGATCGCCTCCGCATCGGGTCTTAGGGCGCCGCTTGCCCCGATGGTTCTTAACGGGGTCGGCAGCCCGGCTGCTTCGTCGGTGACGGCAAGCCCGATCCGGCTCAGGCCGAAGTCCACGCCCAAGACCCTCACTTGCGCAGCACCTCCAGCACACTTTCGTGCAGCAGCCCGTTCGATGAAAGCCCCTCCGCGCCAAGAGCATCGCCGCCCGAAAAGTCGGTGAAGCGGCCGCCTGCTTCCCGGACGATGAGGCTCATGGCGGAGATGTCCCAGCGGGCCACAGAGGGGTCGATCATCGCATCGGCGGCGCCGCGCGCGACCATCGCATGGCCGTAGGCGTCGCACCAAGTGCGAGTTGCCAAGGCCCGCTCTGATAGGGCCACCACCTGTTCCAGCACGCCCCGGCGACGAAGGCCGAAGACCGATGCCGTGCAAATCACCGCCCCTTCTAGCGACGTCCGTGTGGAGACTCGTATGGGCCTCTCATTAAGAAACGAACCCTGGCCACGCTCGGCCCAGATCATCTCGCCCAAAGCAGGGAAGCAGCAGGCGGCAAGCGCCGGCTCGTCGTCGATCTCGTAACTCAGCAGATTCGCATACAGGGGCACGCCGCAGATGAACGACTTCGTGCCGTCGATCGGGTCGATCACCCAACGCCCTTCTCCCGAACCGCTGGCCAAGCCCTGCTCTTCGCCCAGGATCGTCTCGCCCGGATAGGCGCGCCCGATCGCCTCGCGCAAGAGCGCTTCCGCCTCCCGGTCGGCTATCGTTACCGGCGTCTTGTCGCCCTTGGTCTCTACCGTTGTTCCGGCGCGAAAGTATTCCAGCGTCAAGCGTCCTGCTCGCTCGAGGGATTCCAGCGCGAACGCGAGCCGGGGCGACATGAACCGGAGTGTACTTCGGCAGGCTGCCGCCTACCGATCCGGGTAGAGGTTGCGAATCAAGGTCTTGACCGCCGCCCGCAGGTCGCGGTCCCGTTGCATCATCTCGCTGATTCGCTGATAGCCATGCATCATCGACGTGTGGTCTCGATTGCCGAACAGGGAGCCGATATGCTTCCAACTGTCGCCCGTGATCTCGCGGGTCACGTAGACGGCCACATGCCGCGCATGGACGATGGGCGCCTTCCGAGAAAGGCCGCAGATGTCGTCGTGGGGGATGTTGAAGTGCTTCCCGACCACGTCGACTATCCGCTCGAAGCCGGGCTTAGCCAACGCTCCAGCGCGGAAGTGCTGTTCGACCAGCGCGGCGGCGAGTTCGGCGCAGATCTCGGTGCCGTCGACGCTAGCCTGAACCGCCAGCCGCGTCAGAGCCCCCTCGAGAATCCGGATATTGCCGGGCACGTTTTCGGCAAGGTACATCGCAACGTCGGTCGTGAGGGGAATCCCGTCGTGCTCGGCCTTGCTAAGGAGGATGGCGCACCGGGTTTCCGTGTCCGGCATCTGGATGTCCGCGACCAAGCCGGCCTCGAAGCGCGAACGCAGACGCTCGTCCATGAGGAGGAGGTCGCGCGGGGGACGGTCGCTTGACAGCACGATTTGCTTGCCGAGCGAATGGATGTAGTTGAAGGTGTGGAAGACCTCTTCTTGGGTGCGATCCTTGCCCGCGACGAACTGAATGTCGTCCACGAGCCACACGCCCACACTCCGCTGCGAGCGCCTGAACTGCTCTATCCGGTTGGCCTGCAACGCGCCCACGAACTCCTCGGCGAACTGTTGCGCGGTGACGTACACGAGGGCGAACGAGGGATTCCTGCTCATGATCTCCTGGGCGATCGCATGAAGCAGGTGGGTCTTGCCCAGGCCGGACTGGCCGTAGATAAAGAGCGGGTTGTACTTGGCGCCAGGTTCGCTCGCCACCGCCTTGGCGCCTGCCATCGCAAGCCTGTTGCTCTGGCCGACCACGAAGGTGTCGAACGAAAATCTTTCGATAGGATGGAATCGCTCAGGTCGGCTCTCTGCCGGGCGGCTGCTTGCCGCCACGGGCGCTTCGGAGGGGACAGTCGAGCTCGGCTTTTCCCGCCCGGCGGCATGGAATTGCAACATCACTTCCTGCCCAAGTTCGTCCTCAAGGTAGCCCGTGAGCGTCTTGGAGTAACGCGCGCGCACCCACTCCATCACGAACCGGCCCGGGGCGAGGATGGTGGCGATGCCGTCGGCAAGCTCGGAGGCCCTGAGCGGGCGCAAAAATCGCTCATACCACTGCGCGGGGATATCCTGAGCCAGTCGCCGAACCGCATTGTCCCATGCTCGCTGCAACCGAATCGAATCGTCGTTATCGTCGATGGTGTACTGATCCTGGCTCATTGGCGGGGTCGGGCGGGGGTGGGGTGTGATTATACGCTCGAAATTCGGACTGTCAACGGGGTTACACACTTATTCAGGGCCATTGTCAGCTAGAGAACCAAGATCGATACGTTAGCGAGTGGCTAGATATGGACCGTTTTCGTAGTTTTTCGTATGAAATGAAAGTCTTTCTCGTTCACCGCACAAACGTCTACGGAGCCGCATACTTCATGTGCGCCAGGCCATGAGCCCGAGGGTGCTGGGCGTGCTTGCAGGTGAGGACATACCAGTCGCGACGCTGCTGGCCTGGGCGATGTCCGCCGAGATTGTCATCGCCGCCGACGGCGGCGCAAATCTGCTCTACGA
>JACOSL010000032.1 GCA_016179045.1 Fimbriimonas ginsengisoli
CCACCGGGAGGGGTTCGGGCCCGGATGGGAATCCGGCCCGCTCGGCGATCGCGTCGGCAAAATGCACGCAGCAAAGGGCCGAGTATTCTCGCTCGTTTAGCCATGGGCGGTCCGCATGCAGGATGACTTCCCGAAAAAGCGTGGGCAGTCGCCAGGCCTCGACGGTGAGGGTCCCAAGTTCGCACAGCGGATGCTCGTACAGGCGCTGAAACGCCTGGGCATACGGGATCTGCTGATGTCTGGCGTAGGTGGCGGTGCGCACGTACACGTCGGGCGCAACCCGAAACAGCAGCGCCTCGGATAGATCGTGCAGCACTCCGCCCGCGAAGACCTCTTCCGGGCTCCAGGTCGACTCGGTTGGCCGCTGGGCACGGTGGCGAAACAGGAAGCTCGCGAACACGCCGACGAACAGGGAGTGGCGCGCGAAGCGTCGGGCATCGAAGGTGTCCTCGCCTTTGGCGTCGGTCACCAGGCTCTGCACCGCAAGGGAGAGAGAAATCGAGCGAACGGCGTCATGACCCAGGTGGAGGATCGCGCTTCTGATCGTGGTGACCGAACCCGCATCGCGCGCGGCGACCACGCTCGTGGCTGCCTTGAGCAGCTTGGCGGTAAGAGCGGGGTCGGCCGCGATCACCTTCTCGAGCTCGGCGGCGGAAGACGCGCCCGAATCGATGCGGTCGACGAGCTTGAGAGCGCTCGCGCGCAAGTGAGGAAGGCTGTTGGATCGCGTGAACAGCAGCCGGAGCGTTTCGAAGTTCTGATCGAGCATCGGTAGCCGCCTCCTACGCCGCCTGGGCGCCCTCCACGTAGGCCGCGGTGTGGCGGGCGACGAGGGTGACGACCCCCGGTTCCTCGTCATCGGGTAGAGCGACCAGCTCGGCCGCCCCAGGATCGAACTCGAACTTGTTATCCCAATCGCCTAGGCCGTGGCCATTGGTTTCTGCCAGATAGTCGGCGTAGGCCAGGCAACTGAGCGAGACGGCCTCGGACGGGTGCTCGAGCGGGCAGTGCCGCCAAGTGAGCACTTCGGTGAAAATATGTGGCAGCCCCCATGCCTTGGCGGAGTTCGAGGCGAGGACGCCAAGCGGCAGCTCGTAGATGTCCTGGAAGGCTCGGTCGATACTGCACCCCCTCCGTGAAGCCACCTGGTGGACCCGTTCGTAAGTGTCGGGCTCCATCTGCGCAAGCAGGCCGACCCCGAGGTCGTGCAACACGCCCGAGGCGAACAGTTCGTCTCTGTTCCAAGCGCTCTCAAAAGGTTTGGAATTCTGGCGGCACGCGAAGAGATAGCGCCCGAGGAAGCCGACGAAGATGGAGTGTCCGGCAAAGCGGCGCCGATTGAAGTTGGGCGCGGAGCGAGTCCCGCTCATTAGGGTTTGCACCGCAAGCGATACCGCGACCGCTTGGATCGAGCGGTAGCCCAGCCTTGCGATGGCGCCGCGGACGGTGGTTGCCCGATCTCCCGCACCGCCAAACATGGCGGAAGAGGCTGCCCGCAACATGGCCGCAGTGAGGCCCGGATCGCCGAGAATGATCCGCTCGATGCTGGCGCCGGACGCGTCCTCGTCACCTAGGCAATGGATCAGGCGCAGGGCCGCGGCGGGCAATTGGGGCAGCGTGGTCGCGCTACCGAACCGATCGACGAGGTCGCTTCGACTTCTATTCATGAGCCGGGTTTCGGGGGCATCCTAGGCAGGGTTCCCTAGCAAAATGGTTGGCAAAACCAGACTCAGGATTAGGCCATCGACGCGGAGTTTTGGTAGAAAGAAGTTCGTCGCTAGACCGGCTCTTCCTCGCCTTCTTGCACGCTTTCGGCAGGAGGGGTCAGGCTGACGGCGGGGCGAGGCCGTGGCGTCGCCAGACCCGCTTCCGCCTTTTCTCGCACGTGCCGCTCCTGCGCGCGCTGCTCGGCGCCCGGCGTAACGGGCCAAAGCGTGCGCTGCGCCCAGAAGCTGGCAAGGAACTCGCTCCAAACGCGCTCGTAGACCGATACGGTTTGTTGGGCTAGGCGACGCCAATCGAAATCCTTCCTCAACCGCTTGCCCGCTGCCTCCGCGAGGCGGTGTGCGCGCGTGGGATCGTCGAGCACCCGAAGGATCGCCCAGGCAAGCGATTCGGCGTTGTTGGCGAAGCTCAGCGTGCCGGTCGAATCGTGGAGTACCACCTCTCGCAAGCCGCCTGCATCCGAGGCGACCACGGGAAGGCCGGCCGCCATCGCCTCCAGGGCGACGATCCCGAAGGGCTCGTATAGGGAGGGAAATACGGCGAGATCGGCCGCTCGATAGAGCTGGTGGAGGGAACGGTTGGCCATGAATCCGGTGAAGAGCACCTTGTCCTCCAGGTGAGCCCACTTTGTGAAGCGCTCGAAGTGCTGTCGATGCCCGCCGCCCACGACCACGAACTTGGTGTTCGGACGCCGCGAGATCACCACCCCCGCCGCGTTCAGCAAGACTTGGATGCCTTTTTCGCGCACGAAGCGGCCGACGTAGAGCACGATCTTCTCGTCGGGCCGCGCGACGAGCGCCCTCTCCTCCGTCCGCTCCTCATCGCTCCAATCGAATTGGAACTTGGCTGCGTTCACCCCGTTGAAAATCACGTCGATCTTGTCGGCGGGTGCGTCGAACGATCGTTCGATTTCGCCCTTCATGAAGTCGGAACAGACGATCACGCGCCAGGCTTCGTACGTCAGCCAATACTCCAGTTCGTGGATCGCCTGCGAGGTCTCGCCGTGGATTCCGCCGTGGCGGCCCTCTTCGGTCGCGTGGATCGTGGCTACTAGCGGAAGGCTGTATTCGTACTTGAGCTCCCGCGCGGAGTCGAGCGAGAGCCAGTCGTGCGCATGGAAAATCGTCGGCTGGCCGCCCGGCCGCCAGTCCTCCAGGAGGCGGCGCACCCGCCGCTCGGTCGCGGCGTTCAGCAGCTGGATTTCGTGCATGAAGTCGCTGGGGGCGGCGTCGAGATGCACGCGGTGAACGTGGACTCCACTGCGCTCGATTTCTTCGTCCGGTGCGCTGGGGGTCGACTTTGTGACGACGTGAACCTCGACGCCGAGCGCGGCAAGCTGCTCGGAGAGGTCGTGAACGTGCGGGCTGATGCCGCCGACGATGCGGGGCGGGTATTCCCAGGAGAGCATCATCACGCGCATGACTCGTCCATTGTGGGCGGTGCGGCCCGGGTGGCGCTCAGTCGGGCCAGACGCCTTCGAAGGCAAGCGAGGCGGCGCCGGTCATGTGTACGTGGAAGTCGTCGCCGACCTCGATCTCCAGATCGCCGCCCGGCAAGCGCACGATCGTTCGCGATGCGCCGCCACGCGCGAGGCGGGACGCGACCGCGCTGGCGCATGCGCCCGTTCCGCAAGCCAAGGTCGCTCCCGCGCCCCGTTCCCAGGTTCGCTGGACGAGCCTTCCGGGCGAAACGACTTGCACGAAGTGCACGTTTGTCCGATGTGGGTAAAGGGGCGAGTGCTCGAGCTTAGGACCGAGGTGCTTAAGGTCAACGGCCTGGACGTCGTCGACGAAGATCACCAGATGCGGGTTGCCCATGGAAACAGCGGTGCCCTTAATCTCTCCCGCTACAGGCTGATCGACGAAACGCTCGCCGGCCGGCCCCGTCATTCCGATCTCGCCGCGTGTAAGTCGGGCGACGCCCATGTCGACCCTGACCCGGCCATCCAGCAGCGGCTCAAGGCCGAGAACGCCCGCTCCCGTCTCAACGTCGAGCTTGGGCGCGCGGGTATGGCCGTGCTCGTGGAGCAGGCGGGCGACGCAGCGCACCCCGTTGCCGCACATCTCGCTCTCAGAGCCGTCCGGGTTGAACATGCGCATCCGGTAAGGCGCGGCTTTACCAAGCTCGACCAGAATCAGGCCGTCGGCGCCGATGCCGAATCGGCGGTCGCACACCCGTGACGAGAACTCGGTCCAGTCGCGCTCCGGCGTGGCGTCGCGGATCGTATCGAGGATCACGAAGTCGTTCCCGATTCCGTGCATCTTGGCGAAGGCGGTCATTCTTCGGTTTGGTGCTCTTCTGGGTGCTCGTCGTGGCCTCTTCCGCCGCCGATCGGGCGAGACGGCACGATGCTCGCGACGGCGTGCTTGTAGACCAGCTGCGTGGGCTTGCCCGGGGTATCGAGCAAAACCGTGAAAGCGTCGAATCCGCGAACCAAACCCCTTAATTGCACGCTGTTCATCAGGTAGATCGTAACCCCGATCCCTTCCTTGCGAACCTGATTCAGGAACATGTCCTGAAGATTGATAGCCTTACCCATTCGAACTCTCCCCAATCATGGGTTGGTGGATCGCGGCCAGCGCCTGCTCGGTCAGGCTCTCCAGACTGCCGTGGGCGAGCACCTCGAGGCCCGGCTCTCTTCGAAGCCAGGTTCTCTGGCGCTTGGCGTAATTCCGCGTGTCCACGATGACGGACGCGGCCGCCTCACCCGATTCCATCTCCCCTTCGACGAAGCGCGCCATCGCTCTGTAACCGATGGCTCTGAACCCGGGATGTTCGGGACGGTAGCCCTGATCGAGGAGCCGCGCGACTTCGCCTGCCCAACCATTGTGCACCATCTGTTCTACGCGGGCCGCGATCTGCTCCTCCACCCACTTGGTCGGACACTCGATCCCCAGCTTGATTCGCCTGAATGGAGGAAGTCGGATCGCGACCACGTCGTGCGGCGAAAGCTCTCGTTCTAGGGCTCGGCGAACCCTTGCCGGATTCTTGAGATCGGTGCGGGCCGCAACCTCGGGGGCGATTCGTTCCAATTCTCTTGCCAAAGTGGGCAGCCCGTGCGCGGCAAGGCGCTCATCCAGCTCTCGACGCAGTTCCGGATCGGGCGGCGGGCGGAGGTCGGCGTATTCTTCGAGAAGCGCGCGCACGTAGTAGCCGGTGCCGCCGACGACGATGGCGTTGCGCCCCCGGGCATAGAGCTCTTCGAGTTCGGCCTGTGCAAGGCGCACCCATTCGCCGACGCCAAACGCCTCGTCGGGCTCGCGCAGGTCGAGCAAGCGGTAGTCCGCCTTGTTGGGCGGCTTGGCGGTGCCGATGTCCATTCCTCGATACACCTGGAAGGCGTCGGCGCTGATCAGTTGAGCGTCCAGATGCAGTGCGAGCGCCTCCGCAAGCGCCGTCTTGCCCGAGGCGGTGACCCCCATTACCGCGACCAATAGCGGCGCGGCCACCTCGCTTAGAACTCCATCAAAGCGGTGATAGGGTAGGGAGACAGGGTGCGGCGTCCATCGAGGAACGTCAGTTCGATGAGAAACCCGAAGCCGCAAACTTCGCCCTTGAGTCTTTCGACCAGCCTGGCCGCCGCCGCCGCGGTGCCGCCGGTGGCGAGCAGATCGTCCACGATGTACGCCTTCTGGCCGGGCTTGATCGCGTCCACGTGCATTTCCACCGTGTTGGTGCCGTATTCCAGGGCGTACTCCTCGGTGATCCGGTCGTAAGGCAGCTTGCCCAGCTTGCGCGCCATCGCGAAGGGCACGCCGAGCGCGAGCGCCACCGGCACTCCAAAGATGAAGCCCCTGCTCTCGATGCCCACGACCGTCTGGGCGCCCTTGGCCCGGGCGTCGGCGGTCAACAAATCGAGGGTTTCCCGAAACGCCTGCGGGTGCTCGAGCACGGGGGTGATGTCCTTGAATATGATCCCCGGCTTGGGAAAATCGGGCACGTCGCGGATCAGGGAGCGGGCAAGCAACTCGGGCATGACGAGGCTGATTCTACCAACCAGACTGGCTTATGGCTTGACGAGCGGAGCTCGGCGGATCTCCGCCCAGGTGCGCGGATAGCGCTCGGGGGTGGCGCTTATCTTGCGGTAGATCGGGAACCACCGCTCCGCGCCCAGGACGGGCAGGGTTGCCTTGTGGATGGTCTCGAGCTCCAGACCCAGCGCTTTCGCATCGGCGGCCTGGACGGAGGGCTCGTCGGCGGGGGTGCGCATGGGGATGACGGCGCCCCCGACCTTGCAGGGAGCGGCGCTCAGTTCTAGCTGGATCGCGAGCGGAGCAAGCGCCCGGCCTGTGACCACGTCGTATGCCTCGCGAACTCCCCTTTCCTCGGCGCGGCCCTGGATGAGTTCGAAATTGAGGAGTGGCTGGGTGGCGAGAAACCTCATCGCCTTGCCGCTCGAATCGAGGGCGGTCACGCGGAGGTCGGGCCGACAGCACGCGAGGGGCCAGCAGGGGAAGCCGGGGCCGGGGCCGATGTCGAGCACCCTCGCCCTCTCAGGCAGGAGGGGGGCGATCAGCAGGCTGTCGACGAAGTGGCGCAGCCAACACTCCTCGCGTGCCACCCGCGTTAGGTTCATCACTTGGTTGGCGAAATAGAGGGCTTCTTCGAAGGCCTCCAGGCTTTCGATCTGCTGCTGCGTGGGTGCAAGAGCGAGAGGAGAGCAGGCGGCCAGGAATGATACGGGGTCCACGGGCGCGATGTCATCTCCGGTCACACGGTAGCTGGCGGCTTACAACGCTCAAAGCAATATGCAAGCCCTGCGAGCAGGACTCCGGCTGCGCCAAGGCTTAGCATCGCCACCCAGTAGCGCCCCGGATGCCACATTGCGAACCAGGCGCTGAGTCCGATTAGAATCAGGCCTGCCCAAGCCAGATCTTTGTGAACCGGTGTCTCTGGTTGCAATCCGTGGAGCAACACCTCCCAGGTGGGGTGCAGCAATACCCAGGCGCCGACGATACCCACGGTGTCGTCCCTGAGCCAGAGCCCAGACGCGAGGATTGCGACTCCATAGCATCCCACGAGACAGTGTCTCTGATAGGCTCGCAAAAGTCGACGAAGCACATCACGATTGTAACACCTTTGCGCGCCGGTAGAATCCCCTCCCGTGAGCACGGCGCGCGCCCTGAAAATCCGCATCGGACACAGCCCCGACAGCGACGACGCCTTCATGTTCTGGGGCCTGGCGAGCGGCCAGGTGAAGTCGGATTACGAGTTCGAGCACATTCTGCGCGACATCCAAACGCTCAACGAATGGGCGATGGAGGGTCGCCTGGAATCCACCGCCGTCTCCGTCCACGCGTTTGCCCACGTGGCCGATAAATACGCCCTGCTCCGCCACGGTGGCTCGTTCGGCGAAGGCTACGGCCCTATGATCGTGGCCCGCGAAACCCTAACCGACGAACAACTGGGGCAAGCGACGATCGCGATTCCGGGCAAGCTCACCTCCGCCTATCTTCAGCTTCAGCTCTACTTCCGCGACCGATTCGGCCCTGAGGCGCGGCCCACGGTCGAGGTGGTTTCGTTCGACGAGATCATCGCAGCCGTTCTAGCGGGCCGGTACGCCGCCGGGCTGATCATCCATGAAGGCCAGCTAACCTTCGAGCGGGAAGGCCTGGTATGCCTGACCGACATGGGTAAGTGGTGGCAAGCCAAGACCGGCCTGCCACTGCCGCTGGGCGTAAACACCGTGCGCAAAGACCTTGGCGAGGCGGTCGTGGCCGATGTCAGCCGCTGCATGAGGGAATCGATCCTCGCCGGGCTGGAGCACCGTAAAGAGGCTCTCGCATACGCCCTGCGCTTCGCGCGTGGCATGGACGAGGCGACGAGCGACGAGTTCGTGGGCATGTATGTGAACGCGCGCACGCTCGACATGGGCGAGGATGGAATCCGCGCGATCCGTTTGATGCTGCAAATGGGCGCCGACGCCGGTCTCGTGCCCGAAGTCGCAGCAGAGGTCGCGGACTAAACCTCGGAACCGCCCCCGCCTCGTCGGAACTCGGCACCCCCTCCTCCCCCGACTAAAGTCGGGGCAAGAGGGGGAGGGAAGCCGACGAGCCCCCATCAGGGTCCCGTGCCACAAGGCGCGACTCTAAGGCATTCGGAACGAGGGAGGCTCGCCCGGGCCGTCGAGCGTGTACGGCACGATCATAAGGAACATCTCATCGGTGGTTTGCTCGCCCCAGGCAACGTCCTTGGGCGGGTGGTTGGGGTTGCGCGGGTTCGAGGCCGAATTGTCGTAGCGGGCGGAAACGCGGATGTGGGTCCCCGCTGGCAGGCGAAGCGGCTTTCTGAAACCATAAGCCATCTGCCAGCGGAAGTCCCAATCTTCGACCTTGATGAGGGGCACGCGCTTGCCGTCCGGCAGTCCTGCCTCCGCCTGCATCATGCGACCGAGCAAGTGCATGTGTGGCATCGCGCCGTAGACGGTCACGTCGCGGCCAATCCGCCGATCGATCTCGGTTTCGAAAGCCTGCTCGCCGGCGGGAATCTTTAGGCCTGGCTTCATAAGCCACATCAGCCCGATCTGCTTTTCCGGCGGCTTCCTGGCAAGGTAAAGGCCGATCTGGGTTCGGTCGACCTCGGGCTTGCCGCTCTTGTGATAGTGCACCTGCAAGACGAGCTTCACGCCCGGCTTGACTAGGAGTCCGGTCCCCTCGGGCGCGAGGCGAGCCCGGAGCCCGGGCGCCCAGCCTCCTAGCGCGCCGGTTGGGAGGAAGCCGACACCGCCAAAGCTTGTGTAACCTGGTTCGCCATCGTTTTGCGCCTCTTCCAACCGCTGCGCTGCGCCCATGCCGTCGAGAAAGACGATCACGTGGTGCACGACCTTCGGATTGCCAGGCCGCACGTCCAGCCCCGTAACCCAAACCGGCTCTTTGAAATCGGTGCTGAGGATGAAATTTCGATACACGTCGTCGCCTTCGGCCGCCAAATGGTAGGCGCGATCCGGTTGGAGAAGTAGATCGGGCTCTCCCAGGGTCCACCCCGACCGCATAGTCGGAGGCTTGGGTTCCCGGGCTGCATCACCCCGTGGCGCACCTGCGGCGTCCCAGTCGCTGAGCGTCTGAATCTGCTCATCGGTCAGGCGCCGCTCGTCTGCGAATTCGCCAAAGCCGTGCACCGCCTTCCAAGGCGGCATCTGCCGGGCGGAGGCCATCTGGACGATCGCCCCCGACCACTTCCGCGCATTCTCATAGCCGATCAGTGAAAACGGCGCGACCTGGCCGGGGCGATGGCATTCCACGCACTGCCGATTCAGGATGGGGGCGACGTTCGAGGCGTAGGTGGGGGCTTTCCGAGAGGGCGCTCCCGCAGGGCCGAGGGCCACGGAACAAGCCGCAACCGCCAGAGCTGGAGGCGCATATCGGGCAAGGGCGCGCATATCTGGCCTCAACGTACCCAACCCGTGTCAGGTTCAGGTTAATAACGCGATATAATTGAGTTTAATGAGCCTTGCTGCGCCGGGAATCCGTTACGCGGAGATCGAGCGCGAATACGAAGATATCCGAGTTCGCGTCACCCTCAACTTGGATGGCGGCGCGCGACGCGAGTTGATCCACAACTTCGCGCGCGACATCTCGACCGGAATCGGGTTCTTCGACCACATGCTCACCCAGTTCGCTTTTTGGGGCGAAATGGACCTGGGCACGATCTGCGAAGGCTCGCTGCACATCGACGACCACCAGACGGTGGAAGAAGTGGGCGGCGCGATCGGCCAGGCGATCGCGCAGGCGATCTCAGGCGAGCCCACGAAGCGCTATGGGAGCGTTCACACCCCGATGGACGACGCTCTCGTGCTCGCGGTCGTGGAAGTCAGCGGGCGGGGCGAACTGTTCTGGGATGTGCCGTTCACGCGCGAGCGCATCGGAAACCTCTCGACCGAAGGTGTGCGCGAGTTCTTCCGGGCCCTCGCCCACAATTCGGGACTCACCATCCACCTGCGCAAGATCGCGGGAGTGAACGACCACCACCTCTGCGAGGCGGCGTTCAAGGCGTTCGGCTTCGCTGTTCAAGAGGCCACCCGCCTCGCCGAACCGGGCGTGCACTCGCACAAGAGCCGGGAATAGGCTTTCGGCACCTAGCTGCAGCCTGATCGAACCCGCCGTCGTATACTGTGCGAGGGAACACGCAGATGATTGGCGGCAGCAAACTTGAGGACCTTCTTGGAGTCTTGATCGGGCTTGTGGCGCTCTTGATCCCGATTGTGGCGATCCTGACCAGGCACCAGCAGCGCATGGCCGAACTGCTGCGCGGCAGCCAGCCGCAACTGCAGAACGACCAGGTGGAGCAGCTCCGGCGCGAGATTTCCGACCTGCGCCAGGTGGTTCACCAGCAGACGATCGCGCTCGACAGTGCGAGCAGCGGAAGGCTCCAACCTCCGACCGTGCCTACCGTCGACCTCCCCGGTTCGGTGGGCGAGGGAACGCGCGGATGAGTGACTCAACGTTCATAGTCGCGATCTCCCTTGCAGCCATGGTCCCGACCGCTTGGGCCGTATCCGCCCTCGTGGCGATTCTGACCAAGCACCAGCAGCGCATGGCGGAACTGATGCACGGCGGCCAGTCAGATGCGCGAAGGGATGAGGTAGATCAGCTTCGCCGAGAGATTTCGGATCTGCGACAGCGGGTCGATCAGCAGACGCTGGCCCTGGACGGCGCTGCCAGCGCCATGCTCCAACCTCCATCCACACCCACGACGGCCGGCGACCTGTCGCGTCGACTGGGCGAAAGCCAAACTCATTAGCCCTAATCGTCATGAGATGCGCAGCCCGAATGAGCCACCAGCCGTAGGGTTTTGAGATGAGTCCGCTGCTTGGATTTCCGCTCGCCGCGATTGAGTCCGACATGATCGCCGCGGTTACGGTCCCAATCGTGTTTGCGACCATTCCCATCGTGGCTATGCTCCTCCGGCACCAGCGACGAATGGCCGAGCTAATCCACGGCGCGCCGACCGGACGGCAGGCCGAACTGATCGAGCAACTGCGCCAAGACATCGCCGGGCAGCGCAAGGAAATTGCCGACTTGAGAGAGCTCATGCACCAGCAGACGATCGCGCTGGACAGCGGCGTGAGCGCGCGGTTACAGCCACCCGCTTCACCTGCGGAGGTCTCGACGCGGGCCATCGAGCAATGAATGGATGTCTTGGCGTGGTGGCGGTCGCTTAATTACGGTCAACGACTGGGATTTGGTCTCCTCGTTCTGGCTGTTGACCTCTATCTCGTCCCATTAGCCGTGCCGGGGCACCATCCAGCCGCGCCGGTGCCAGAGCACGTCCCTTGGATTCCCTTGTGGGTATTCGCAGCGGGGCTCGTCAGCATCGTCCTCGGACTGCTTCGCGGAAGGCGCCGCCGCGAGCAGTGAAAGGCTCAATGACTAGCGTTGTCGCCACGATTGATCGAAGGCTGACGGTAAGCTAGCGGCATGGAACTCGGGGTCGGCAAGCGGTTTCGAGACTTCGTACTGGGCGATTTCGATAGCGAAACGGCGCGTAAGGGTCATCCGCTGGCGGTGATCGTCTGGAAAGCCACGTGCCCCGTCTGCCGCCTTGCTTTACCGTTTTTCGACCGTCTCCAAGCGGCCTATCCGGCGGCAGCCGTTGTCGGAGTGGGCCAGGAGCCTGCTGAGGAAGTGGACCGCTTCGCCGCCGAACTCGGATTGAAGTTTAAGCAACTCTCGGACGCCGAATTGAAGACAAGCCGAAGGTTGGGGGTCGCGATCGTGCCCTCTTACTGGTTGGTGAGTGCCTCGGGAGATGTGCTCGTCTCCGGAGAGGGCTGGGATCGGGCGAAGGTCGAGGACGTCGGCAAACGGCTCGCTCTTGCCACAGGCACGGCTGAGCAAACGATCGTCACCGACGCGGACGGCGTGCCCGCCTACCGCCCAGGGTGAAGCAGCCGGTAGATGCCGCCGGTCGGCGGCCCAAATGAAACAGCTCGTCTCCGTCGTGATCGCCAGCTATGGGCATGCCGCCTATCTGCGGGCTTGCGTGCGGAGCGGCCTCGCCCAGACCTGGGCTGACCTTGAAATCCTCATCATCGATGACTGCAGCGACGACGGAAGCTGGGAGATTGCCGAAGAGCTAGCCCGCATCGAACCCCGCGTACGAGCATTCCGAAATGAGCGCAACCTGGGCACCTACGGGGCGCTGAACGCGGGCCTTGACGCCGCGCAAGGGGACTGGGTCGCGATCCTGAACTCCGACGATCTGTGGCAGCCCATGAAGCTCGATCGCCAAATGGCCGCCCTATCTGAGACTGGCGGAGACTGGGCGTACACACGCGGCAAGCTGATCGACTCGGAGGGAAAGCCCCTTCCGGGCGACCCGCATGGGACTTGGCCAACAATGGCCACCCAAGACCTCCTCCCGTTCCTGCTCGACTCGAACCGAATTCTTGCCTCTTCGCTCGTGTTCTGCCGTGGTGCGGCGCGCTTCCGGCCGAATTTGCGCTACACGGGCGATTGGCTTGCCGCTCTGAGTCTGGCCGAACGGGGACCCGCTACCTTTGTCGACGAGCCCCTCGTCGCCTGGCGGCAGCACGAGGCCAACAGCTACCGGCGCTCGCAGGCGCTCACGCTCGAAGAGATAAGCGTTCGCCGGGCCATATTGAGGGGCGAGGCGCACTGGCTGAAGGTTGCAAGCGACTCCGCGGCGGTCTCTAAGGGCCTTGGCGGGTGCGCGCTCGCCCTCTCGGCGCTGTACGTGCTGGTCGGACAGATGCGGCTGGCTCGGGCGGCCGCGCGCACCTCAGCCCGGCTAAGGCCCGGCAGTCAAGCGCGCAGGCGCCGCATCGTGACCGCGCTCCCGAGGCGGCTCGCCCAAACGCGGCTGTGGCCCAACGAAGCCCCGCAGATTATCGACCTGACCGCGCTGCTTAGCGGGCCGGCCGATCTTGGATTGGACGAGCGATGACCGAGGGCAGGAGACGGAAATTATCGAAAAAAAGTTGACGCGGAGGCCAATTTCCGGCTAATATAAAGGTTCGCACCCAAACCCCCCGCCGGAGGCATGGATGAGAGTTATTCAGCCGTCCTCGAAGCGAATCGGACGATTCCTCGAGGTCCCGAATCTGATCGAACTACAACTCAACTCATATAAGTGGTTTCTCGAAGAAGGCCTGCCCGAACTCTTTCGCACGTTTTCCCCAATCTGGGATTTTACTCAGACGAATTACCTTGAACTCGTGAGCTTCTCGCTCGGCGAGCCCAAGTACTCGATCCAAGACTGCCGCGACCGCGACATGACCTTCGAAGCGCCGATCAAAGCGATCGTGCGCTTTGGCGGACGCGACCGAGAGGTGATCGAGTCCGAGGTGTACCTTGGCGACCTGCCCCTCATGACCGACAAGGGCACGTTCATCATCAACGGGCGTGAGCGCGTCATCGTTTCTCAGCTCTCGCGCTCGCCCGGTCTGTATTTCGAAGAAGGCGTCGACAGCTCGATGCAGGTGATCGTGTCGGCGCGGGTTATTCCGAACGAGGGACCGTGGCTGGAGATCGAATCCGATGCCAACCTCGTGGTTCGCACCCAGATCAGCCAGACCAAGAAGCTGCCTCTCACCCAGTTGATCAAAGCCCTGTTTGGGTTCGAAAAGGGCCGCGGACGCCACCAGCGTGAAGTCGCGCGGTGCGCGGGTAAGCGCGCGGTCGAGCCGGTCGCCGATGCCGATACTGGAGAGGTTTTGATCCCAGCGGGGACTCTGTTCACGGCCGAGAGCATCGCCGCCCTTCCCGAGGCGGTTCAGGCTATGAAAGCCTTCGTCGAAACGCCCCTGGGGACAAACGACGACATCATCAGGACCTTTGGCAAGCCGGTGACGCTGGAGAACCCGACCGCTGACGACGTGACCGGCAAGCGGGCGACGGTCGACATACGCGACGCCGAAGGCAACCTGATCGTGAAGGCGAACGAGCGCATCGAGCGCGAGACGGCAAAGAAGATCGAATCGATGGCCCTGCCTTCGCTCGATCTCGTCGAAGTGCTCAATTTCGTCGAGGCGACCCTCGATCAAGACCCCACGACAAGCTCGCGGGAAGCCCTGCTCGACATCTATCGACGTCTCCGGCCGGGTGAATCGGCCAACGAGGAAGCGGCTCGCCAGCTCGTGTATGGCCTGTTCTTCGACGTCAAACGCTACGACCTCGGAAAGGTGGGTCGGCGCTTCCTGAACCAAAAACTTGGGATCAACATCCCGCTCGACGTTCGCAGCCTGACCGCGGAAGACCTCGCCAGCATCCTCTTCGCGATGGTGCCATACGTGATGCGCGAGGCGGAGCGCGACGACATCGACGACCTGAAGAACAAGCGCGTGCGCAGCGTGGGCGAGCTCCTGCAAAGCCAGCTTCGGCTTGGGTTCGTCCGCATGGAAAAGGTAGCCCGCGAGCGCATGACGAGCACGGACCAGGAAGGCTTGCTGCCCAGCTTTGTTCTGAGCGTCAAGCCGGTCAGCGCCTCGATCAAGAGCTTCTTCAGCAGCAACCAGCTCAGCACGTTCATGGACCAGACCAATCCGCTGAGCGAACTGATCAACAAGCGGCGGCTCTCCAGCCTAGGCCCGGGCGGGCTTCAGCGCACCAGCGCCAAGCTTGAGGTTCGCGACGTTCACCGCTCGCACTACGGGCGAATCTGTCCGATCGAGACGCCGGAAGGTCCGAACATCGGTCTCATCTCCCAGCTCACCACCCACGCCCGGGTGGACGAGTTCGGCTTCATCATGACGCCCTACCGGCAGGTGAAAGACGCCAAGGTGACGGACGACATCGTGTACCTGACCGCGCAGGAGGAAACCGGCCTGCTCGTAGCCGCCGCCGACACGCGAACCGACGATGACGGCAAGATTTACGAAGAGCGGCTGCAGGTGCGCTGCGCGGGAGGCGACCTCGGCGGGGCAAGCTACCCGACGGTCGGCCGCGCGCAAGTTCACTACATGGATGTCTCGCCGGTGCAGATCGTATCGGTGGCCACCGCGCTCATCCCGTTCCTCGAGAACGACGACGCCAACCGCGCCCTCATGGGCGCGAACATGCAGCGGCAGGCGGTGCCTTTGCTCCGCTCGGAGCGGCCCGTGGTCGGGACTGGATACGAGCGAACCGCCGCCGTCGACTCGGGCGCGGGCCTCATCGCGCTTACGGACGGGACCATCGAGGATGTGTCCGCCCACGAGATCAAAATTCGCCGCGACAGCGGGGAAGTGGATCGCTATGCGCTGATGCACATGGTGCAGAGCAACAAATCCACCTGCTTCACCCACCGTCCGCAGGTGTTCCCCGGGCAGCGCGTGCTCAAGGGCGATCCCATCGCCGACGGGGCATGTTGCGATCAGGGCGATCTCGCTCTTGGCAAGAACGTGCTCGTTGCGTTCATGCCGTGGGGCGGCTACAACTATGAGGACGCGATCCTCATCTCCGAACGGATGGTCAAGGACGACGTCTACACCTCGATCCACGTCGAGCGGCACGAGACCGAGGCGGTCGACACCAAGCTTGGACCCGAGGAAATCACCCGCGATATCCCGAACGTCGGCGAGGAAGCGCTTAAGGACCTCGACGAGAACGGCATCATCCGCATCGGCGCCGAGGTGCGGCCCGAGGACATTCTCGTCGGCAAGGTCGCGCCCAAGGGCCAGGTCGAGATGACCGCCGAGGAGCGCCTGATCATTGCCATCTTTGGCAAGAAGGCGGAGGAGACGCGCGACGTCTCTTTGCGGCTTCCCCACGGCGAGAAGGGCACCGTCGTGGACCTGAAGGTGTTCAGCCGCTACAAGTATCTGAGCCCATCCATCAACCTGATCTACAAGGAATCCAAGAAGCGCGAGCGGCTGGTCTGCGACCGGACCGACGAGCCGCTGCTGCAAATTCCTGGGGACGAGCTGCCCGCCGGGACCAACATGACCGTTCAGGTCTTCATCGCCCAGAAGCGAAAGCTGATGGTCGGCGACAAGATGGCGGGCCGGCACGGCAACAAGGGCGTGATCTCCAAGATCCTGCCCCTCGAAGACATGCCGTTTCTGGCGGACGGAACGCCCGTCGACATCGTGCTCAATCCGCTTGGCGTGCCGAGCCGCATGAACATTGGCCAAATCCTGGAGACGCATCTGGGCTATGTGGGCAAGCACCTGGGCGTCCGCTACCGCTGCCCCGCTTTCGAAGGAGCGACCGAGACCGAGGTGCTCGGCGAAATGGATCGCCTGGCCGAGCACATGCGCAAGCAGGCGTTCGCCGCCTACGTGCGGACCGAGTTGTTGCTGGAGATTCCGTACGAAAAGGACGATTCGCTCGCCGTGATGTTCGAGAAGACCGAAGCGAAGCTCCGGTCGCTGGGCGAGCACGGTTTGGAGCGAGTTTCGCGCATCCTCGGAGGGCCGCCCGCCCGCACGACCGAGGAGCTCCTGAACGTCGACTTCGAATCGTTCGTGCCCGAGGCGATCGAGGCTGAGGCGGGCGAGAAGCCGATCAAGGCGGCCGCGTCGGTCTACAAGGCGTTGCTCGAGATGATCGAGCGCAACGTATTCCAACGCGCAGGCATCGATCCGCGAAGCTGCAAGTCTCGAGTCCGTGACGGCCTCACGGGCGAGGATTTCCCGAACCTAATCACCGTCGGCACGATCTACATGCTAAAGCTGGAGCACCTCGCGGACGAGAAGATCCACGCGCGCTCGATCGGCCCGTACAGCCTGGTCACCCAGCAGCCGCTGGGAGGCAAGGCCCAGTTCGGAGGCCAGCGCTTTGGCGAAATGGAGGTCTGGGCTCTTGAGGCATATGGCGCCGCCTACACGCTGCAGGAACTGCTGACCATCAAGTCCGACGACGTGATGGGGCGCGTGCGGGCTTACGAGGCGATCGTGAAGGGCGAATCGCTCGCCGAGCCTGGCATCCCGGAGAGCTTCAAGATTCTAATTAACGAGCTACGCTCGCTTTGCCTTAAGGTGGCTGTCGAGGATGCCGCCAACAAGGAAGTCTCGCTCAAGGATTTGGACGAATTGAGCGGTGGCGACGACATGCGCCTGGCCCGCTCCGTGGGGTTCTTCAACTAGGCATGTTTCGACACGGCCAGATTGAGCCGCACTGGCTCACCGACTTGGACGCGCACGATCAGTAAGGAAACAAATGGCAGACGTCAACCTGTTTGACAAGCTCAGAATCGGTATCGCTAGTGGCGAGGACGTGCTCAGTTGGACTCACGGCGAGGTCAAGAAGCCGGAGACCATCAACTATCGCACGTTCAAGCCTGAGCGCGACGGCCTATTCTGCGAACGCATTTTTGGTCCGGTCAAGGATTGGGAATGCGCGTGTGGCCGCTACAAGAAGATCAAGTATCGGGGCATCACCTGCGAGCGCTGCGGCGTCGAGGTCACCCGGAGCAAAGTGCGCCGCGAGCGCATGGGCCACGTCGAGCTCGCCGCACCGGTTTGCCACATCTGGTACCTGAAGGGCGTCCCTTCGCCCCTCTCGCTGATTCTCGATATTTCCCCCCGGTTGCTCGAGAAGGTCATCTACTTCGCCTCGTTCATCATCATCGACATCGAGAACGAGGCGATTCAGGAGATGCTGCCCGCCATCCGTCTCGGCGTGGAGCAGGAGAAGGCTGCGTTGCAAGCGCAGCTCCGCGAACTCGAAGAGGAGAGCTTGGGGCGGTTCGCCACAGAGCTGATCGAAAACCCCGACGACTACTTCGACGAGAGCTTCGTGCGCGAGCGGGCCAAGGCGGTCAACGACCGCATCAAGGCCGAATATCGCGATGCGGACGACCGCCTCAAGGACCTGGACCTTGCCGCCGAAATCCTCGGCAAGCTCGACCGCAACCAGCTGATCGACGAAGACAAGTACCGCGCGGTGAGCAAGATGCTCGATAGCGTCGGCGCGCGCATGGAGAAGGACCTGCGCTCGCTCGTGCGTGCCAACATCGGCGCCGATGCGATCAAAGAGCTTCTAGGCCGCGTCGATCTCGAGCGTCTGGCCCGCCAGCTTCGCCATGAGATCATCACGACCCAAAGCCAGCGCCGCGCCCGGGCGATCAAGCGGCTCGAGGTAGTGGAAGCGCTGATCTCCTCGCGCAGCCGACCCGACTGGATGATCCTCGACGTCGTGCCCGTGATCTCGCCCGAACTCAGACCGATGGTGCAGCTCGACGGTGGCCGCTTCGCCACGTCCGACCTCAACGACCTTTACCGCCGAATCATCAACCGCAATAACCGTCTCAAGCGGATCATCGAAATCCACGCCCCCGAATCGATCATCAACCACGAGAAGCGCTTGCTTCAGGAGGCGGTGGACGCCCTCATCGACAACGGACGTCGCGCCCGCCCCGTGGTTGGCTCGAACTCGCGCCCGCTCAAGTCCCTCAGCGACATGCTGAAGGGCAAAGAGGGGCGCTTCCGCAAGAACCTGCTCGGCAAGCGGGTGGACTATTCGGGCCGCTCCGTGATCGTTGTCGGCCCCCACCTCAAGCTGCACCAGTGCGGCCTGCCCAAAGAGATGGCGCTGGAGCTCTTTAAGCCGTTCGTAATGAAGTCGCTGGTAGAGCGCCGCATCACGCAAAACATCAAGACCGCCAAGCGCATGATCGACCGCATGCATCCGGCGGTATGGGACGGTCTTGAAGAGGTCATCCGCGAGCACCCGGTTCTGCTCAACCGCGCGCCCACCTTGCACCGGCTCGGCATTCAGGCGTTCGAGCCGATCCTTGTGGACGGCAAGGCGATCCAGGTTCACCCGCTAGTGTGCCACGCCTACAACGCAGACTTCGACGGCGACCAGATGGCGGTGCACGTGCCCCTCAGCACGGAGGCGCAAGCCGAGGCGAGGGTGCTCATGCTCTCAACCCAGAACCTGTTCTCGCCCGCGGACGGAAGGCCCACATGCGCCCCCGTCCAGGACATCATCCTCGGCAACTACGCGCTGACCTTCATCTCGCGTGAGGGAAGGGCCCAGCTGGCCTCAAAAGAAAAGTTGCATGCGGAGAACCCTGAGAAGAATCCTCCGCCCATGGTCTTCGCGAACCCGGAAGAGGTGCTCTATCACATGGAGACGCCCATCGTGGGCGACCGGATCGCCCTCAACTCGCCGGTGAAGTTCCGCTTGCGACGACCGATATTCCGCCCCGACGAAGAGGTGGACTTCCGCGATTCGGCCACCGGCCAGGAATACCACCGCGTGGCCACGATCAACGAGGACGGGGAGGAGGTTAGCGAGCTCCAGTCCTACGACCAGGAGTTTGAGGTCGCGGTGCGCGCGGCCACGCCCGGCCAGCTGATGTTCAACGCCGTCCTGCCTTACCCCCTCAAGCATCACGACGACTTTCTGAATCTCGAGCTGAACAAGCGGGCGCTTTCCGACCTAATCCTGACGTGCCATCGGCGCGTGGGCATGGCGGGCACGATCCAGCTGCTCGACGACATGAAAGACCTCGGCTTCCGGTGGGCCACCTACTACGGCCTCTCGGTGGCCATAACCGACATGGATCCGCCCGCTCGGCGTGAGGAGATGATCAAGGATGCCGACGACCGGTCCACCAAGATCACCCAGCAGTTCCGCCGCGGCATGATGACCTACAACGAGATGACCTCGAACCTGGTCAAGCTTTGGACGGAGACCTACGACAAGATCGGCGAGGAGATCGTCAACGGCCTGACCCAGTTCAACCCGCTCTCGATCATCACCGTCTCCGGAGCGCGTGGCTCGGTCAAGCAGCTCGCCCAGCTTGCGGGCATGCGCGGCCTGATGTTCAACCAGTTCAACGAGGTTATTTACGAACTGCCCGTCAAGAGCAGCTTCCACAAGGGTCTCTCGATGCTGGAGTACTTCGTCACGACCCACGGCGCGCGCAAGGGGCTTGCCGATACCGCCCTGCGAACGGCGGACGCCGGCTATCTCACCCGGCGCCTTTGCGACGTGGCCCAGGACGTGATCATCAACGGCCTCGACTGCGGCACCACCGAAGGCGTGCCCGTGCACCGCATCAGCGATGAAGGCGAGGTGATTCAGACGATCGCCGACCGAGTAGATGGGCGCGTCGCCCTTCGTTCGATCACCGATCCCGACACGGGCGAGCTGCTCGTGAGTTCGGATCAAATCGTGGACCGCAAGACCGGCCAGCGCATCAACGCGATCGAGAATCGGTACGTGGCCGAGATGAACGAGGCGACCTCCGACGACGAGCGCCAGAAGATCGGCGACAAGTACGCAGCTCTTGGTTTCGAGGTCGACGAGCACGGGCACTTGTGCGTCACCATCCGCAGCCCGCTCACTTGCGAGTTCATCCAGGGCATCTGCGCCAAATGCTACGGCGCCGACCTATCGAGCTTCCGCCTGGTGGCGGTTGGTGTGGCGGTGGGCATTATCGCCGCGCAGTCGATCGGTGAGCCGGGCACCCAGCTTACGATGCGCACGTTCCACACCGGCGGCGTTGCCGGGTCGGCATCCATCGCCCGTACGAACCAGTACAAGACGGGCAAGTTCATCCGCCAGTTCATGGAGGACTTCGCAACCGCGACCGACACCGATTTGAAGCAGTTCGATCCGACAAAGTTGCTCGAATCGCAGGAATTGGCGGTGCGCCGCATGTTCCAGGTGCAGGAAACCGCCCCACTGGTGGTCGAACCGGAAGAAGACACGCCCAAGGCGAGGAAGAAGACCGAACGCCAGACCAAGGCGGCGCAGAAGGCCCTCGATAAGGCCGACAGCGACTCCAAGAAGCTGTGGGAGCGCTCCCGCAAGACCTTCTTCTATGCCTGGACCGGCGAATCGAGCGGCATCGTCCGCGTCGAGGAGATCTTCGAGGCTCGGCGTCAGCCCAGAGGCAAGGCGATCATCTGCCCCGTGACCGGAATCGTCCGGACCGTGCAAGAGTCGTCCTTCGGCCGCTGGGTGATCATCGAGGCCACTGTTCCTACCACCGTCGTTCACAAGGACGCGTATCTGGCCGACGAGCAGCCGTGGACCCCAGGTCCCGACGGCAAGCTCGATCCCGCCCTCGAAAAGATGATCGGACAGAAGCTGACCGCGGCGACGCTCGGCATCCTTCGCAAGTCGGGCGTCGAACAGGCGCATGTGTACTATCCGATCCTCGTTCCGCCGCTGGGCAAGTTGCCGGTGGCGGCCGGGAGCCGCGTGATCAAGGGCGACCCCTTGACCGAAGGGCCCCGCGATCCCCACGAGGTTCTCGAACTCGCGGGCGCGACCGCGGTTTACGATTACTTCATCGAGAACCTGCAGGCGGTGTACAAGGCCCAGGGCGTGGACATCAACGACAAGCACATCGAGGTGATCATCCGCCAGATGCTGCGCAAGCGCCAGATCAAGGAGCCCGGAGATACGCCGTTCCTGCCTGGCCAGATCGTGGATCGGTTCACCTACCTGCGCGAGAATGACCGCGTTAAGCAACTCATCCTTGCGGATAAGAAGATCAAGTACCTGGACACGATCACGGGCGAGAACGTGGAGCGCGATCCCAAGGAGGCGACCGCCGACTGGATTCTGCTCGGCATCACCGAGGCCTCGCTCGCCACCGATTCGTTCCTCTCGGCCGCCTCGTTCCAGAAGACCACAAGGGTGCTGACCGAGGCCGCGGTGCGCGGCAAGAAGGATCTCCTCGTGGGCCTAAAGGAGAACGTAATCATCGGCCGTCTCATCCCGAGCGGCACCGGCGTGCGCCAATACCGCGACCTGTCGGTGGACGTGCAGCGCGGGCCCGCCTGGGCCGAGCAGTCGCTGGCGGCGCTGGTGGAGGCCGACGAGCACGAAGAGGGCATCGCCCCGCTTGCCTATGGGACGACGCTCGCCGATATCGCGAGCGAAGAAGAGCCCCAGGGCAACGGAGCCGAGAAGCCGTAGGCGGAGCATCGAACGATGGTCGGACGGCTGTCGAACGATGGGTCTGACGGTCGTCTAACGGTGGTCGAACGATTGTCGAACCATTGCTTCGGAGATCAAACCGCAGCTCCTTTTGGCTACTGAGGGGCCAAGGATGGCGTCCGGACAAGAACGTCAAGCGAGCCCCGGCTTGCCGGGGCGAGCGCAGCCAGAAGAGAGAAAGTTTCCCTCCACCTAGAGGGAGGCGGTCGGGGGGTAGGTGCGCCTTCACGCCGTAGGTAGGCAACACGATCCGGGTGCATGCCTCTAGCCCCTTCTCACCTTCGTCCCGGAGCGTGCCGTCGCTTCGATTGGGCTACCGGGGGACGCTAAGGATGGCATCCCCAAAAAGGAAGGCGAGCGAATCCCGATGAAATCGGGGTGAGCGACCCAAGAAGAACTAGTTCCCCCTCCATCGAGTGAGGGGGTCGGGGGGTGGGTGAGGCGGGTAGCAAACTCGATCCCGGTGGGCCGAGCCGTCTCGATGATCGGTCAGTCGAGGGTCGGACGAATCGCGCCGCCGCTCCGGGTTGTGTAGGCATAGGCTGGCATTTGCCCCAGGGCTCGCCCCAGGTGAGTTTGCGGGAACCTGCGCGAAGCTGCGCATTGAACCCCAAAACCTAGCAACGCCAAGCGCCCGGAACCGTGTCACAATGCTTTCTATGAACCGGAGCGCGGCGGGACGATTCCTAGAGGTGCTGAAGGCGGCGATGGCCGCCGAGAAGCCCATCGCGATCTACACCAACGAGGCGGACCCCACCGAGTACGACGTCGCCATGATCGAGGGGCTCTCGCGTGAATACCTCGTCTACCGCTCGATCAGCCCCAAGGGCGACGACGACGGGCGGCGGGTCGTGCTTCTGGAGGCGCTGCTTCGGGTGGATTTGGGTTCCGGCTATCTCGAGAAGATGCGTCTGCTGAACCAGTACCACTCGTCGGTGTACGATGGCGCGCTGCCCCCGGCGCCCGAGAACGTGGACCCGCAGGCGGTGCTCACCTCGGCCAAAGAGGATGGCAAAGTGGTGAGCGTGATCGACCGCATGGGCTACGGCCCCACCGGCTTCGTGCGCCAGGTTGCTCGCGACTATGTCGAAATCGAGCGCCTCGACCCCAACGGCGTTCCCGATGGGTCGGTCGTGATCCTTCTCGACCTGATCGACCGCGTGTGCGTCGCGGGGCGTGAGGAGCAGGCGGTGGCGTTCCTCAACCGCTACCACGTCGGGCTGAAGAAGCTGATCGACTCCTGACGGGCACGCGCCCTTCCCGGTGCTAGCTCATGTCTCTCTTGCGGCGCGCTTCCTCGATGGAGTGCCGAGGACGGCGTTATGCTCGTCTGCCGATCCCCACTTGTCCCCTCCGCGATGCGGGGTGAAGTCGCTCGAAGGCTTGCTCGATGGATGCGTGCCGCGCCTGGCGAGCACGTCGCCTTCCGGCAACGCCAAGGATGGCGTTGCGAAGCATAGAGGTGAGCGAGCGCCCGGAGGGCGCGAGCGAGCCAAAGAACCTCTTTCCCCCTCCCTTGAGGGTGTTGCGACCGGGGAGATGGGTGACAGATGTTCGGAGACATAGGTTACACATCTTTGTAGTCTCTGAGGTCGAGGGTGGCGATGGTCCGGGCGAAGAAGCGAACCTCGAGGAGGTGCTCGTCGAGCTGCTGTAGTGCGACC
>JACOSL010000019.1 GCA_016179045.1 Fimbriimonas ginsengisoli
GGCAACACCGAGAGCTTCGCCTACGACGAGTGGTCGCGGCTTATCACCCAGACCCATCCCGGCGGAAGCACGATCCAGACCGCATACGACCGGGAAAACCACCCCACCTCGGTCACCGACGAACTCTCGCATGCCACCACGCTCGCCTACGACGCGCGCGGGCTGCTGACGAGCCAGACTAACGCGCGCGGCGATGTCGAGAGCTACGCCTACGACGCCGACGGGCGGCGCACCAGCGTGACAAACGGCCGCGGCTACACGCGAACGTACGCCTACACGGCAAGGGGCGAGGTTTCCAGCCTGACCCTTCCCGATACGGCGGTCGAGCACTGGACCTACAACGGCAACGGCGAGATTTCGGGCTACACCAATCCGCTGAGCCAGGCTATCACCTACGGATACGACGACGCGGGGCGGCAGACCGGCATCACGTACCCCTCCGGCCCCAACGTCACCTTCGCTTACGACTCGGCCGGGCGGCGAACCTCGATGGTGGACGCCATCGGCACCACAAGCTGGACCTTCGATGCCGCCTCCCAGGCCACCGCCCTGGGCACCCCGCAGGGCAACATGACCTACGGCTACGATTCGGCGGGGCGGCGCACTTCGATGGTGGAGACGGGGGTGGGGACGAGCACGTATTCGTACGACGCGGATTCGCGCCTGACGTCGCTGGCGAACGCCTTTTCCGGGACCACGAGCCGAACGTACGATGCGGACTCGCGCCTGAGCCGCCAGACCTTCTCGAGCGGGGCGTACACCGACCTTGGCTACGACTCCCGCTCTCGCACCACGAGCGTGACCCACAAGAATTCGTCGGCGGGGGTGCTGGAGTCGGAAAGTTACGTTTACGACGCTGCGAACAATCTCACGAGCAAGACGGTGAACAGCGCTGCGACGTCATATGGATACGATGCGATCGACCAGATCACCTCCGAGAGCGCGAGCGCATACTCGGCCTCGTACACATATGATGCCAACGGGAACAGGCTCAGCAAGACCCTGGGTGGCTCGACGGACAGCTACACGTATGACTCGGGGGACAAGATGCTGACGGCAGGGGCGAAATCGTACGCCTACGACGTCGCCGGGCGGACGACGAGCGTCACAAGCGCCGGGCAAACGACAACGGTAGCCTACGATTACGAGGACAGGGTCACGTCTATCACGTATCCTTCGAGCGCGACCAACACGTTCACCTACAACGGGCTAGATGCGAGGGTAGGAAAGACCGACTCGGGCGGGAGCAAGTCGTATAAGCGGGACGGCGCCGGTGTGACGAACGCTGTGCTGTCCGACGGGGCGGCGAATTACACTCCCGGCGTATCCGAGCGGCGCTCTGGCGCGAGCAAGTTCTACCATGCCGAGCGCCTCGGCTCGAACGTGATGGAGACCGATTCGAGCCAGACCTCGACTGCGACGCGGAGCTTCGACGCGTTCGGGATGCTGGTCGCCTCGACGGGCTCCTCGAGCTCGCCCTTCGGGTTCGTGGGGCAGCAGGGGTATCAGACGGATGCGGATTCGGGGCTGCTGCTCCTGGGGCATCGCTATTACGACCCGAGCACGGGGCGCTTCCTCACTCGGGACCATGCCAAGGACGGGCGGAATTGGTACAACTACTGCGGAAACAGACCAACCAAGGTGCTTGATCCCGACGGAAACGGACCGTGGGACAACCTAGCGGTCATTTTCGGTGCCCTTCCTCTTTGGTTAAAGGTCGTGACCATCGTGTTTCTTGCGGGTGATATTGTAGTATGCATTTACGTCATAATCGGAACGTGGAGGGCAAACCAACCCATGATAGCCACCGAGGTGCCCGCTGGACCCCAACCGCGGCCCGTAAACGAAGGGCCGTCCGTCCCATTAGAAAGAGGGCGACAAGCTTCGGAGTAGAGTGATACAACGCCGACCATTGCTGCGATATAAGTGCTAATAAATGTCTGACAAGAACATGCTTCTCACCGTGTATGACGCTTTAAGGCCTCCTTGGTTTCGCGAGAGCACCGAGGCTGAGGCGACGGGCTTCACCTACGTGTTTGTAGCCACAACGCTGTTTTATTTCATCGTTTCCTGGATATCTTTTGCGTCAACTAATTATGACGTCGTTCTGCACGAACGGCTCTGGAAAACCGGACAATTTCGAAACGTAAACGCTTCGGAGAAATGGCGCGCATCAGGAGATTAGCATACATGGCCCGCTTCAGATACCACCCGTACATCTTGAATCTCTTGTGGGCGGGTCTATCTCTGTGGGTGGTTCTCGGCAATGCGCTACCAGCGAACCAGGTGGTGCGCAGAACCGCTAGCGTCTTCCGTAGAGCCGACCGCCTGTATGGGCGCCTGATCGAGCTGGACCGGCGACTCGGTCGGGATGCGTCGCTGACCCGACGCAAATCGGCTGCGGTCGAAGCCGGAATCGGTCAAGCTACAATCGCGCGACGTGCAAAATGAAAACCGAAGCAACTCCGCTCGATGGGCGATATCGCATGCATCCAAGACTCGTGCCCATCCTATACCTGTTGCTTCCGCTGTTCGTCTGGCTGCGGTACTTGGACGCCAGGGCATGGCACACGCTGAGCGTGGAATCTGACCGACTGGACGCGATGGTAACCAAGGTGGAGAGAAGGGTCGCCGCAATGGAGAGCGATCTGCGTCAAAGCGAGTCGGGGACCCATGCGCCGCCGGTAGAGCAATCCAAGCCCGCGAAGGCGGCTGGAACGACAGCGCACAAATAGTCGCTTCCTCGTTTTGATCCTGCGAGACCCGCCCTGTGCCCAGGCAAGAGAACAATTCGCCCGATTCGTGGTCGTGGCCCGGAGGATCGGAGACGCGATAACGGCCCGCCCGCGTCGTACTCTATGAATATGGCCTCCGAACACGACTCCGAAAGCCCTGCCTTCAGTCTTCTAGACAGGCTCGAAGAGGTTGCGCCGAAGGATAACGTCCGCCTCCATAGCACCATCGCCGCCCTGCGCGAGGCGCTCGCCGCCGACTCTAAGAAGCGCGAGGAAGCCGAGCGATTGATGGCCGAGTACGAGGAGGCTTACCAGAAGCTCACCGCGCCCGCAAACCGCATCGGCGTGTTCTTGCAATGGCTCGAAGCCGAGGGCGAACGCGTTGCGATGATCGCGGTGGGCGATCAGGAGTTCGTTTCCCAGGTCGATCCCGTCGCCAAGGAGATGGACCTGAGCGTCGGCTCGCGGATCAAGGTGAACGACGCCTACGCGATCGTGGGCGCCTTGCCCGTGTCGGCGAGCGGCGCGGTCGCCAAAGTTGCCGAGGTGATGGAGGGCGGGCGGCTGCGAGTCGGCAGCGAGGTGCCCGGCTCCGAGAGCCGCCTGATCCTGCGCGGCGCCGGTCTCGAAAAGACGACCATTCGAATTGGCGACGAGGTTCGGCTCGATCCATCGGGACGGGTCGCGCTCGAGCATTACCAGCGAAAGGAAGCGCGCGACTACTTCCTCGAGGAGGTGCCCGAACTGCCTTGGGAGATGGTCGGCGGGCAGGACGACGCAATCAAGCTGATCCGAGAAACCATCGAAATGCCGCTGCTCCACCCCGAGCTCTTCGCCAAGTTCGACAAGAAGCCGATCAAGGGCATCTTGCTGTACGGACCGCCGGGCTGCGGCAAGACCCTCATCGGCAAGGCGACCGCGCACAACCTCACCAAGGAATATGCCAAGTTGACCGGCAAGTCGGTGAAGGAGTATTTCATGGCGATCAGCGGCCCCAAGATCCTCAACATGTGGCTTGGCGAGACCGAGCGCATGGTACGCGAAATTTTTGCGACCGCCCGCGAGCGCGCCAAGGAGGGCCGGCTCGTTTTCATCTTCATGGATGAGGCGGAGTCGGTCCTCCGAACTCGCTCGGGCAGCCGCTATCTCAACATCAGCAACACGGTCGTGCCGCAGTTTTGTGCCGAGCTCGACGGGCTGGTCGCGCTCGATAACGTCGTCCTGATGCTGACTTCGAACCGGCCCGACTACATCGACCCCGCCGTGCTCCGGCCCGAACGCATCGACCGCAAGGTGAAGGTGTCGCGTCCGAACAGGGCGGCCTCCGAGCAAATCCTTGGCATCTACCTTCACGCCAACGTGCCTCTCGACCCAGCGGTGCTCAAGAGTAACCATGGGGAGATCGATTGCGCCCGGATGGAGCTCATCCAAGGACTCAGCGAGCATTTGTGGCGCAAGTCGCCCGAGTCCGAATTCCTGCGCGTGTTCCTGCGCAACGGCTCGACCGAGACCCTCTACCGCCGCGATCTAGTTTCAGGCGCTCTCCTGAAGTCGATCGTGGATCGCGCGAAGGATTTTGCGATCAAGCGCTCGATAGCACGACCGGATGAGGAGCACGGAATCAGCGCGGAGGACCTGACCGAGGCAGCTGAGCGGGAGTTCAAGGAGAACGAAATCTTTCCCAAGGGCGACGCTCAGGAGGACTGGCTTCAGCTGCTGGACTACGCGCCGGAGAATGTGGCTTCGGTTCGTCCGGTCCGCGACCACGTTGGCGAGCGTCACTCCCGAAAGGGCGTCCACTAGGCTCTTGCGAACTAGCCGCCGCTCAATTCCGTTAAACTGGTCGTATGCTTGCCCCGCTCCTTCTGCTCGCTGGCCACGCGTTTCAAGGCTTGAGCGCACCCGAGCTCGGCCCGATGGTTTCGCCCGGGTCCGCGGCCCTGTTTCACCAATTGGTGATTGGGATCGAGGAGGACCTTCAAGCGGGCCAATTTAGCCGCGCGGCGACGAAGGCGCGTCTATTGCCCGGAACCGCGATTACGATCCGATGGGATGCTACCAACGCGCCAAGCGATCTGCGCGAAAGCTACGAAGAGGCGCGCGATGCCGCAATCAAGCAGTGGCGTCAGAACATTCCTCAACTCGACCTGAAGCTGGTCCAAGCGCGTGCCGACATCAAGATTTCGTTTGAGCCGCTCCTCGCCAAGGCACCGGGCGAGACCTATCCTGCTGGCGCGGCGCTGTTCTTCTCCGACTCGAAGTCGGAGCCGCGGCTGGAGGCGGTGATCGGACTTAAGCGGGGAGTCGAGCGCCGAGCCACGACCGAGCGCGAGGTGGGAAATTCGGTGCTCTACGCCATCGGCGCCTATCTGGGCGTCGAGCGCACGACATCCTACGGAGGAGCGCTGGCCTACATCGACGTGCCGACTTCGGTTCCCGCTCGCGTGATGGCCCACGAGGTGTTTGTCGCGAATACCAACCTGCACGTTGCGAGCGAACTGGAAGCGGCGATCAAAGCTCATCGGCGGTTGACGCCCGCGCGTCCTGGCTTGTTCCTAGAGCCGGAGCAGATCGACCTTCCCGAAACGCTCCAGGGTGAGCGGGCGCCATTTAGTCTGCAGGTGAACAACCGCGGCAATTCTCCGCTTTCGCTCCAAGTTGCGGGCGATTGCTCTTGCGTACATGTATCCGGAGGCGGCGTTATCGCTTCCCACGAAAGCACCCTCATCCGAGGCGAAGTGGACACGAGCGAGCTCTCGGGGCAGTTTCACCGTCGCGTTATCCTCACCTCCAACGATCCGAATCACCCGGTGCTGGGCGCCTCGGTCAGGGTGAACGTGCGGCCGGCTTACCGAATCTTGTCGAGCCAACCCAAGGTTGTCATTATTGGCGATCAGGGCGCGGACCTGGAGGCCTACCTGGTGATCGAGCCCGGCATCAAGATCACGCCATTATCTGTCCGGCTCGATGGACTCAAAGGCAAAGTCACCTACGAACCCTGGTCGGGCAATCTCGCCGATCCTGATCGCAAGGAGCCCGCCCGGCCTCGCGAGGGATACCTATTTCGCATTCACGTCGATCCGACCGACTTCGGGGTGAGTGCCCAGATCGGCATTGCGGTGGCGACCGACAACCCAAAATTTCCCGTGTTACGCCGCGGCTTTGGCATTCAGCGGGGGATCGCGGTCAGCCCCGACGAACTTTACTTGGGTGAGGTTGGGGCCAAGGCGCGCCCATTCTCGTTTTTGGTGAGCCGCCCGGGACATCCGTTCCGACTGCTCTCCGCCAGTTCCGACACGCCCTACCTCAAGGTGGGCAAGCTCCCGACCGATTCAAAGGACGAGTTCAAACTGAGCGTCAGCTACCTGGGCCACGCCCTTCCCGGCCCGATCCGCGCGAGCATCCTCCTCACGACGGACGAGCCCACCCAGCGCACGGTCGTGCTTAGAGTTTCTGGCGAGGCTCGGTGAAATTTTGGATTGCCGGGCTCACAGCCGGCGGCTTTCTCGCTGCTTGGGGCTGGTCTCCTAGGGACGAGGCTGAGGTCTTCGTTTGCGGCCTCGCGGAGGGGAGCCTCGGGCCTTGTGGATGCACCAAGCCGATGAGCGGCGGGATACGCCGCTTGGCATCGGTCGTGAGGCGTGAAGGCGGGGCGCGCCCGCTGGTGCTTTATTCGGGGGACATGGTCACAGGAACCGGCCGCCAGGACCTTTACAAGGCGCAGGCGCTCGCGGAGGCGCTTGGGTCGCTGGAGTCCGCCGTCGTACAGATCGGCGCCGCCGAATTGAGCTTCGGTCAAGGTGCGGTCGACTCAATCGCCGATCTTTCCGGCCGTCAACTCGTTGAATCCGCCGCCGTTGCGGGCAGTACGCAAGCCCGCGAGGAAAGGCCCCCCTTTCTCGTCGCGGCGGCGGAAGGGGTTCGGGTGCCAGATCAGGCTCGCAGCGCGGTCGAATCGGCAAAGGCCGCCAGCCTAGCGCCTATCGTGTTGCTCCTCGGAGATCGGGCCGCCGCGAGCGCGTTAGCTAGGCAATTTCCGGAGTTGGCGCTGATCGTTTTCTCCCAATCGGGCACAGCCGAGACACTCCGCGAGGGGCCGGTCTTGATCGTCAGTCCGGGCAGCAAACTCAAGAGCGTCGTGCGGCTTCGGTGGACCGGGGATCGCTTTGAGACGCCCGCGGTGATCGACCTCGGACCGGAATGGCCCGACGACCCGGCCGTGGCCAGGATCTTCGCGCGCTACTTGCGCCGGGTCGCCGGTGCGGGCCTGATCGACCAGATTCCCCGTGTCCCTTCGGGTGCATTTGCCGGATCGACGACCTGCGGGGCATGTCATGGCGCAGCGACGGCCAAGTGGAAGCGATCGGCTCACGCGCGTGCGTTGGCCACGCTCGAGCACGAGCACGAGGCAGCCGATCCCGACTGCGTCCGATGCCACACGACGGGCCTGGGTCTTTCAGGTGGCTTTTACAGCCGAGCCCGAACGCCCGCGCTTGCCGCGGTCGGTTGTGAATCTTGCCACGGCCCGGCCCGGGACCATGCCAGAAGTCCACATAGGGCACGGCTACCTAAGGTCGGCTTACAGGCTTGCCAAAATTGCCACACCCTGGAGCAAAGCCCAGGATTTGATGCCGCCATGCACTGGCAAGTTATCCGACACCGGTAGGGGATAACTTGGGGATGAATTGTTAGGAAGAAAATTAGTTCGATTGTGATCTCGTGAGATTGCGCGTGTAAACGGACGACAACAGATCATATTTGACGCCCATCGGCGCGCAGCGGCTCTTGCATTGACGCGACCGGTCGATAACAATGGAACTCGGCGTATCTCATTTGGGGGAGCGCGAGAGGATTCGGGGATGGGGATTGAGTTTGCTTTGGGGCCTGGTCGGTCATTGACCACAACGTTCACGCGGCCTCGCGTGCTGCTTTCGGAGGTGTTGTTCTCGACACCCGACCGAAACTTTGGAACGCTCGCAGCCCTTCCCTCGAACGTGCAGACTATCGAGTCGGCGTTGCTCTTCAGCACCGGTCATTTGCAGTTCCTCGCCATCGTTGGACCAAGCGGTTGGGGCAAGACTCACCTGCTCGAAGCGGTTGCCGCACGGGTTCGCCGCGACCTTGGGGTTGGCCCAACGGTGGAGTCGGCGATGGAGTGGGTGTGTGCGGGCGGCAAGGCGGAGACTCCCGGACCGCTGATCCTGGACAACGTTCAAGACCTGCTCGATGGGCCGCGCACCCGAATGACCCTTCGAGTGATTCTCGAAAGACGCCTGCGAGCTGCCCGACCAACACTACTGGCCTTCACGGCAGCCAAGCCAACACGCCCGGTAAGACACCTCTTGCCGAACCTGCGCGAATGGATGCTCGCCACCATGCCTGCCCCCGACCCCACCGAGCGCGCTCTGGTCATCGACCGGATTGCCACCGGCGAGGGACTGCGCCTTTCGCCGGTGCTCGTTCGCCTAATGGCGACACGCATGAAGGGCAACGGCCGCACACTGGCGGGTGCGTTGAAGCGGCTTCGCTTGCAGGGCGTCGATTGGATGGACGATTTTCAGGTGTTGAGGGCGTGTGGCACCCTCGACCCATTTTTTGCCGACAGCTCTGACTGGGACCTGGTGGAGGCCGTCGTACGAACTCTGGATAGGGCAATCGCTCCCAATGCCGATCTCGATCGCGGCGGCCTCGCCCTTCACCTGCTGCTGCACGGAGCCGCTCTCAACGAATCTCACGTGGCTCGGCGTTTTGGCATCGAACCTGCCAAAGCATATGCTGCTGCGGCCCGGTTTGAACGAGCCTCCCGCTCGCTGGGCCTGGCCGCCGCATCGGAGCGACTGTTGGTGCATGCGCTGGTGGACGGCCTGTCGAAAGACCAGGTTTAGCGTCAACCCGGTAGATGTTCGGAGCGAAACCCGGCGCAATCACTAGTAGACTCCGTTTGAGCCTTCGATCGGCGCCGACATGAAGACCGTTGAAACCCTTAAGCTGTTGGCCGTGTGGGTCGAACCGACCCACCTGGTCGCGACGGCGCGCATCTTGATGCAGGGCCACAGCCTCAAGACCCTCGGGGTTTGCGACGGCGGCAAGCTTGTCGGCATCGTCACCGCGGAAAGACTCGCCGCCCGGCCCGACGACGCTTTTGTAGAGAGCGCTATGGAGCCGGCCACCCATGTGGTGCAAGGCACGGCCAGCATCCGTAGTGTCGCTGAACTGTTTATGGAGTCTGGAATCGACTCCGCTCCCGTTCTACGCGGCGACCGTTTCGTTGGTGTTGTAACGGCTACTATGTTGCTGCGTGAGCTCAGCCTATCCTGGGATCCGCTCACCAACCTGTCATGGCAAGACCTTCTCCGGGAGTGGGGTGTCGAGAATCTCGAGCAGGGTCACGAGGTGACGGTGCTCTTCATCGATTTGGACAACTTTGGGCTATATAACAAACGATATGGCCACACCGTGGGCGATAAAGTTCTTCGCCAAGTCGCATCTCTACTGCAGTCCTGCATCGAGCCGGATCGGGACGTGTTGGTGCGCTACGGGGGCGACGAGTTTGCGATCGGAACGCTTCGAAACCGCTCGGAGTCGGAGGAGTTCGCGGCCATGATCGTCCGCCGTATGCCCGACGCCTTCGTCGATGAGGCTGAGGAACCGGTTACCGCTTGCATCGGGGTCTGCGGCGGCAAACGCACAAAGGAACGTGAGCAAGCGCACTACCACTCCACGCTCGACAACCTGATCAACCTGGCCAGCCAAGACTGCAACGCCAAGAAACGGGCACAGGGCCAGGCCAAGCCTGCGCTTGCGCCCCAACCCGTCGTAGCCAGCAGGGAAGCCGTAGCCGAGCGGTACCCCCGTGTCGGGCACCCCGACCTCAACGTGGTCGAGGTGCTCGTCGAAGAGACCAACCCCAATTCGATGACCACCGTGCTGCTAGCCGCTGGGGAGGCCATCGTGAGCGGCGTAAGCGCCCGCATGGGCGGTCTTGCAACCAAGTCGGTTGCTGCCGCCACCGCCAAGGCGATCGAACGGGCCTATCCGGGTTCCTTCATGCGCGTCGACGACCTCCAGCTCACCGATGGCGGCGGAGGCATGCGCGTGGCGACGATTACCGCTCAAGTCACCGACTCCGGCGGAAGCCGTCAAGCCTCGGGCGCGGCGGAGGTCACCGCCGACTTGTATCAAGGGGTCGCCGAAGCGACCTTGCAGGCCTTCTTCAGCGTCCGCTAGCGTGCCGGGGCTTGCGCTTTGGCTTTGCCGCCGGCTTCGGAGCCGGTTTCGGCCGAACGGGCACGCGGATCGTGACCGAATTGCCGTCAAGCCAGGCAGTCAAGTTCGCATCTCCGACGGCGATCGGATGGAGGATGCCGCCCTGATCGACCCACGCGGAGCCCGCGGCTGACCAGAAGATGACTGCGTTCGGCACCGCCTTACCATCGCGAAGCAGGCTGAAGGCGCCTTCGCCGCCGATAGCGATATTCGGCGGCCCCTTGAGCGCGAACTGCGGCGCAGAGCCCGACCCTTTGGCGCCCTCGGTAAAGACCAGGATCGCATCGGCCACCGGCCGCTCCGTGCCGTCGCTCGGCCGGTTCAGGGCCAGCCCGCCGAGGCTGAGGCACGTGCTGCCACCCCCGTCCAGGTTCATCGCATCAACGCAGCCCAAGCGCAGCACGATTGCCGCAAGCTCATCCAAGCTCGCGCCATCGCTGAATGCTTGTCTCCCGTCGACTGCGACCAATACTAGATCCCCCATCGGCGTGAGACCAACCGCTGAGCGCGGATGCCGCTTGAGAGCCAATGCATCGCGAAAGCGCTCCTCCTTCCAATCGATCGCGAGCTTGCCGGCGCGAACGAGGAAAGGCCCCCCGCCGACCGCGTTCGGGTACTGGCGCCAGTCGAGCCCGTCTGTCTGCCAGTGAATACGGATTCGCTGGCCGACGGCGGCCCGAACCAGGGCGGCCTCGCTTGAGCCGGAGGCAACCAGTGCCGCCTCACCCGGGCCAAGCGATCTCTTCGTCAGGTCCTTAACGACTTCAGAAATCTCGAGATCGGCGTCGCACTCGGCTCCCCAACTTGCGCTTGGACTTCTCAAGAGCAACGCCGTGTTCGGCCCGGATGCGAGCACAAATCCAGTTGCGGGGGTGTCGAGCGTGACCCGGTCGCCGGTGGCGAGTTCGTTGATCCCATCGAGGGGCAGGCCCGCTCCGCCTGGCAAGATCACTTTACCCGTCCAGGTTGGCAGCGCAAACGTGGCGCCCTCCTCGCCCCATGCCAGCACGGCTCTCGGGAATGTGGGCACCGAATCTAGCCGGCCTGCCTTCAAGAACAGACCCAAAGGGTCGCCGGTATAGGGAACGTGGAAGAAGTCGGCGTTGATGCCCGCGATCGCCTTCGTTCGCTGAACCATATGGGTCACGGTGTCGCGGCCCTTGGTGACGGTATCGTCGAACACCGCTTCGCCCGCCAGTTCAGGTTCAGCGCGAAGCGAACTACATTTGAGGCTGATGCGAAGGGAATGGACGATGCGCGGCACCGCCCGCTCGATCTCCTCCCGATACACCACGCCGGGGGCGACCCGCTTCTCCCAGATCTGGCCGGGGGCGCCGGTCAGACAGGCGAGGGCGGCGGCGACTATCGCGAGGCGTCGCATATGCTTTCCAGGTAAGTCAGAGTCCCGGCGTCGGCATCGAGCCGAGCCCGAATCCCGAGGGGCAGAGTGAGCATAGCCTGCATGTGGCCGAATGGAAAGCCGACCACCGCGGGGATGCCGAGGGGCGCGATGCGCTCGCGCACGATGTCCTCCCATGGGCGGGAGCCGATCAGGGGATCGCATTGCTCGTCGGTGTGGGTCATCTCGCCGACCGCGATGCCCGCCGCCGATTCCAGCACCCCGGCCAGGAGCAGGTGGGTGAACATGGCGTCCACGCGGTGTGGTTGCTCGTCGACGTCTTCGATTATGAGAATCTTGCCACGGGCATCGAGCAGATCGGGGGTGGCGAGGCTGTCGGTGAGAAGGCAGAGGCAGCCGCCCGTGACCTCACCTTCGGCGATGCCCGGCGTGATGGTGCGGGCTCGCGGCGCTTCGGGGGGGATCGGGTTGCCGCCCGAAAGCACGGCGAGGAACGACTGGTAAACCCAAGGCTCGCGCGGCGTGTGGAAGGTGATGCTCATCGGCGAGTACACCGTCGCCAGCCCGCGCCTCAGCAGGGCTAGGTGGAGGGTGGTGATGTCGCTATAACCCAGTAGCATCTTGCCCGAACCGGCCATTCGGTCGAGGTCGAGCATCCGCATCAGCCGCGCGCATCCGTAGCCGCCGCGCGAGCAGAGCACCGCCGCGCAGTCGGGATCGTCGAACGCCTGCTGAAGATCGGCGGCCCGCTCTTTGTCGCTGCCCGCGAAGTAGTCCTGCGAGCCCAGCGCATGCCGCCCGTAAGCCACGCGCAGCCCCTGGGCCCTCAGAAGCTCTTCCATCGCGGCGAGCTTTTCCTCGGGCAGGGGCGAGGCGGGCGAGACGACGCGCACGGTGTCTCCCGCCCGCAGGGCACGCGGCTTGCGCATGGCGACCAGCATATCCATAGCGAATCAGACGTGGCGGGGCGGGCCCACGAATCGCATCTAGGGCGGCCGACCGATCTGGATGAGTCTAGGGTGCCATGGGCTTTAGCCAGTTGGCAGAGTGAGCTTCACCTTGGCACGGGTTGAAACCCATGCCATTCAGCCGCCAACCTCCGGCGAGCCAATCGGGTATGATCTGCCTTCGGCCCCGGAGGGCCAACACAACCAAGCCACGGGCCAGGCGCGCCGCTTCCTCGCCGGAGCGAAGGCGAACCAGCCCGACAACGGCGGGAGAAGAATGGCGAAACAATGTCTGATTGAAAAACAGAAGCGCAAGCCCAAGTTCAAGGTGCGGCGCTACAACCGGTGCTCGCTCTGCGGGCGCGACAGCGGTTACATCCGATTTTTCGGCGTCTGCCGGATTTGCTTTCGCGAGAAGGCGCACATGGGCCAGTTGCCCGGCGTAACCAAGTCGAGCTGGTAAAGGAGGTTCACGATGCATAGCGATCCAATCGCGGACCTTCTCACGCGAATTCGAAACGGCGCGCAGGCGCATCTCGATTCGGTGGTGATTCCGCACAGCAAGATCAAGGTGGAGATCGTCAAGATTCTCGAGGCGGAGGGCTATCTAACTGGCCACGAAGTCTCCACTGAAGCGAAGTTCCCGACGATCAAGGCGCACATCCGCTACGATGCCAAGCGTAAGCCGCTGATCAACAAAATCAGGCGCGTCAGCAAGCCCGGCTTGCGGGTGTACAAGCCCTGCGGCGAGCTGCGGCCCCTGCGAAGCGGCCTTGCCACGCGCATTCTTTCGACAAGCCAAGGCCTGATGACCGACCGCGAGGCGCGGCGACGCCAGATCGGCGGCGAAGTCATTTGCGAGGTGTTTTGATATGTCGCGAATCGGCAGAAGTCCCATCCCGATCCCGAGCGGCGTGAGCATCAGCGTCGTCGACGGAAACGTGGTCATGGTCAAGGGCCCGAAGGGCGAATTGCAGCAAGCGATCTCGGGCGATCTCACCGTGCGGCAAGAAGAGAGCACGCTGTTCGTCGAGCGGCCCGACAACCTGCGCGAGCATCGCAGCCAGCATGGCCTTGCCCGCACTCTGATCAACAACATGGTGGTCGGGGTAACCCAAGGCCACTCGAAGTCCCTCGACATCGTCGGAGTGGGCTATCGCGCCCAAATGGAGGGCCGCAACCTCCTGCTGAACATGGGTTATTCGCATCCGGTTCGGATCGCCGCCGCCCCCGGCATCACGTTCGAGCTGATCTCAAACGACAAAGCGCGAACGCAGCAAATCAAGGTGAGCGGAATCGATAGGCAGCTCGTCGGCCAGATGGCGGCCGACGTTCGCAAGGTGCGCAAGCCCGAGCCCTACAAGGGCAAAGGCATCCGCTACAGCGGCGAGATCGTTCGGCTCAAGGCGGGCAAGCGCGCCGCTGCCGTCGCTAAGAAGTAAACACATGGCAACACCGACAAGAACCGAAATGAGGCAGGTACGCCATGAGCGCCTGCGCAAGCGAGTGGTGGGCACGGCGGAGCGACCGCGATTGGCCGTGTTCCGCAGCCTGAAGCACATTTACGCGCAGGTCATCGACGATGGCGCGGGCGTGACGATAGCCGCCGCCAGCAGCCAAGAGAAGGCACTTGGCGCCGGGAGCGTGAGCGGCGCGAAGCAGGTTGGCCAGGAAGTGGCCAAGCGTGCCCAGGCGAAGGGAATCAAGCAGGTGGTGTTCGACCGCGGCGGATGCCGTTTTCACGGTCGGGTGGCGAGCCTAGCCGAGGGCGCGCGCGAAGCGGGATTGGAGTTTTAAGCATGAGGATGATGAGCAGACTGAGCGGCAAGCGCGAGAGCCGCAACACCGAGGGGCCCCAGCTTGACGTTCGCGTCGTTCGGACCAACAAGGTGTTCAAGACCCACAAGGGCGGCAAGACCGCGTCCTGGTCGATCCTGGTGGTCGTCGGCGACAACCACGGACAGGTCGGCGTCGGCTTGGGCAAGGCGCGCGGCATTCCCGACGCCATCCGCAAGGCGGAGGACGCCGCGCGCAAGGGGATGTTTCCCGTTCCCATGATCGGCAAGACGATCGCCCACGAGGTGACCGCGATCAGCGGCACCGCCAAGGTGATCTTGAGGCCCGCCGCAGCCGGAACCGGCGTCAAGGCGGGGGGGGCGGTACGCGCTTGCCTTGAGGCAGCCGGCATCCACGACGTGCTCGCCAAGTCGCTGGGCTCGCGCAACGCGATCAACATGGCGTACGCGACGATGGCGGCGTTCAAGAGCCTGAGCTCGCCAGAGGCGGTAGCCGAGAGGCGGGGTCTCGAGGTTAAGCACCTCGTGCCGTGGCTTGAGAAGGCGCGTAAGGAGGAGGCGGATGCTGCGTATTAAGCTGGTCCGCAGCATTTACGGCAACAACCCGCGCAACCGGGCGACGGTCGCCGCGCTCGGCCTGCGCCGCATGCAGCAGGTTGTCGAGCATGACGACACGCCTTCGATCCGGGGCCTGATCCACCACGTGAAGCACCTGTTGCTCGTGGAGACGGTGGAGGGTTCGCGCATGCCGAAGGCTGCGAGGGACGGCAAGGCAGCGCCTAAGCCGGCGCCCGCCAAGCCCGAGGCGACCCTGAAGGCTGAAAAGCCAAAGGCGGCGAAGCCGTCCGCGCCCAAGAAGGCAGCGCCGAAGAAGGCGCCCGCCGAGAAACCGGAGGCACCCAAGTGAAGCTGCACGAATTTAAACCATCGCCGGGCTCGTCGACCCGCAAGCGCCGGATTGCCCGCGGCATAGGCTCAGGCATGGGCAAGACGGCAACGCGCGGCACCAAGGGCCAGAAGGCGCGAAGGCAGATCCACCCGAACTTCGAGGGCGGGCAAACCCCCATCCAAAGGCGGCTGCCGGTCAAGAAGGGCTTTCGCAACATAAACCACAAGGAGTTTGCGATCGTCAACCTCGATGATCTCGAAAAGCTGTTCAAGGCGGGCGACGAAGTCACCCCCGAAAACCTGATCAAGACTGGAATCATCCCCGGCGTCAAGGACGGGGTCAAGGTTCTCGGTTTCGGCTCGCTAACCAAGAAGCTGACCGTGAAAGCCCATAAATTCAGTAAGAGCGCGCAGGCGGCGATCGCGGGCAAGGGCGGAGAGGCAATAACCCTGTGAGCATCTTCGGCGGGGGGATGAGTGGCAGCCCCCGCTCCGGAAAGGGCCTCAGCCTGGGTCTCATGCAGACCCTGCGGATGGCTTGGGCCGACCCGGACCTGCGCCAGCGCATCCTCTTCGTGCTCGCCATGTTCGGTGTGTTCGTGCTTGGTGTGCACGTGCCCGTGCCGATCCCCGGCATCAAAGCCGAAGAGATTTACGACAAGATGGCGCAGGACAATGCCTTCTTCCAGCTTCTGAACAGCTTTGGCGGAGGCGCGATCCGACGGGTCTCGGTCTTCTCGCTCGGGCTCAACCCGTACATCACCGCCTCGATCATTCTCCAAGTGCTCACGCAGGCGTATCCGCAGTGGAAGAAGGAACTGCAAGAGGGTGGCGAGTACGCGCGCAGGCAGCAAAACAAGCGGACGCGCGGGCTGACCCTGCTTCTTTGCGTCGTGCAGGGCCTTGGGCTTCTCCAGGCGATAGGAAACTATTTCCCGCCGCTGCACGAGCCCTGGATCAAGACTTCGATCATCCTTTACTGGACCGCCGGCGCGATGTTCATGCTGTGGCTGGGCGAGCAGATCAGCGAGCGTGGCATCGGCAACGGGGTCTCCCTGATGATTTTTTGCGGGATCATTGTGTCGCTGCCCCAGCAGATCGACATCGTCCAGCGCACGCTCGAGCCCTACGGCCCCGAGGTTCGCATCTTCAAGATCGTGCTGCTGTCTGCGATCTTTCTCGCCACCACCTGGCTCACCGTGATGTTCACCGTCGCCCAGCGCCAGATTCCGGTTCAGCATATGCGGCGCAACGTGGGCACGCGGGTAATGGGAGGCGCGACGAGCTATCTGCCCCTGTCGGTGAACACAGCCGGCGTCATCCCGATAATCTTCGCGGTCTCGCTGCTGTTTCTGCCCGCCCAGTTTGCTGCTATGACGCCTCCGTCTTGGCCCATGCACGATTTTCTGAACAACATGACGGAATGGCTTTCCCCCGTCGGTCGGTTTCCGCGCTGGATCGTCGGCTGCGCATTCTACACCTCCCTCATCTTCGCCTTCACTTACTTCTACACCGCCATCCAGTACAACGTGGAGGATATGAGCGACCACCTCAAAAAAGCTGGCTCATTCATTCCGGGAGTGCGCCCGGGCAAGCAAACCAAGGACTTCCTCGACGGCGTGATCTCGCGCATCACGATCGTGGGAGCGTGCTTCCTGGCCGTGGTTGCGCTTGCCCAGTATCTAGCCCCCGCTCTCACCGGCATCCAACGCATTAGCATCGTCGGCGGTACGACCCTGCTCATCGTGGTGACCGTGGCGCTCGAGACGATGCGCCAAATCGAGGCGAACATCCTGATGAAGCAATACGGCCAGTAGGCGGTGATGCGGCTCATCCTGATCGGACCGCCCGGCGTCGGCAAAGGAACGCAGGCAACTCTCCTGAAGGAGCGCACCGGGGCGTTGCCGATCTCCTCCGGAGACCTGTTCCGTGCGGAAATGTGCGCCGGGACTGAGCTAGGCAACCTCGCCAAGAGCTATGTGGAACGGGGCCAGCTCGTGCCAGACGAGGTCACGATCGGCATGATGCGCCGCAGGCTTGCCAAACCCGATGTGCGCGAAAGAGGCTTTATTCTCGATGGCTTTCCACGCACACTCGGCCAAGCCGAAGGCCTGGACCACCTCCTATCCGAATTGGGCCTGGAGCTCGGCCAGGCGGTGCTCTTCGAAGTGCCCGAGGATGTGGTTGTGGCGAGGCTTGGCGGTCGGCTGACCTGCCCCTCGTGCGGCGAGGTGTTCCATCGCGTCAACCGCCCGCCCAAGGTCGATGGCGTGTGCGACCGATGCGGATCGGCGCTCGCCGTACGCAAAGACGACCAGCCGGAGACAATCCGCGAGCGCATGCGCGTATTTCGTGAAGCCACAGCCCCCCTGGCGGATTACTATGAGCGGCTGGGCCTGCTGCGACGCGTGAACGGGAGCGGGGCGCCTGAAGCGGTCTACCAGGAGATCGTGCGCCCATGATCATGCTCAAGTCGCGGGCGGAAATCGAGAAGATGCGGGCGGCGGGGCGGGTGGTGGCTCGCGCGCTGCGCGAAATGTCGGAAGGGATCGTTCCAGGAAAGACCTCGCCCGCCGATCTCGACGCGATCGCGGTGCGAATCGTCGAGGAGGCGGGTGGAACGCCGAGCTTCTTGCATTACCGGGGTTATCCGGCCGCCACCTGCATCAGCGTCAACGAGGTGGTCATCCACGGGATTCCCGACAAGACTGCGCTCCAGGAGGGCGACATCGTGGATCTCGACCTGGGCGTTCACCTCGACGGGTGGCACGCAGATGGCGCGCAGACGGTGCCCGTCGGCAAGATATCGCCGGAAGCCCAGAGGCTCTTGAACGTGACCCAAGAAGCCCTGGCCCAAGGTATCGCCAAGGCACGAATCGGCAACCGGATCGGAGATATTTCCGCCGCGGTGCAGCGTTACGCTGAATCGAACGGCTACTCAGTGGTGCGCGACCTCGTCGGCCATGGCATCGGCCGAAAGCTGCACGAGGAGCCCCAGGCCGTGCCCAACTTCGGCAAGCCTGGACGCGGCGAGCCGTTGCGCGAAGGGATGACGATCTGCATCGAGCCGATGATCAACCAGGGCGTGTACCAAATCTCCACCGACCCCGACGGGTGGACGATGCGCACCGCCGACGGCAAGCTCTCCGCCCATTTCGAGCACACGGTGGCGATCACCCGCGATGGACCGGAAATCCTGACCAAGGAGTAGCGGTGCCGGCAAAGGAGCCTCGAAACGTCGACGAGTTCGAATCCCTGATGCTCCGGGGCTGTTCGGCATTTGTCGCGGTCTCGCTCGGCGCCTATCTGCTCTCGATCTTGCCCTTCTTCTTCTGGACCGAGAGCTATCGCCTGCTCACCCTCGGCAGGTGTGCCCTCGTCGGTCTTGCCCCTGCGGCGGTGTTGGGCGTGGTCGCGACGCGCCGCGCGGGATTGCCGGGCGCGGCGGGCTTTGTGGCGAGCGCGCTCGTTACCGCCGTGTTCCTGCACCTGCGCATTGGGCAGATGTTCATCGCGTGGGAGGCACGCCAGGCGCCGGAGCCCGACTATCCTAGTTCGCTCGGCCTGAGCGCGCCAGGCGCCTCGGTGGCGCTTTCGATTTGCCTCGCCCTTCTTGTCATGCCGAAGGGCGAACTGCCTAGTTCCGAGCGTCCCGCCAAAGACGCTTGACTTTGGACTAGTCCCATAGCCCCGACGAGCCGATAATCGACCTTGGATCGACCGTCCAGTGGGAGCCTCAACCTTGTCCTATCGCAAGTTCGCCCAGGAGTATTTGAAAGGCGCCGTCAACGGCGCCTCGCCGCTTCAGCTGATCATCATGCTATACGATGGAGCGCTCCGCTTCATGGAAGCGGGCCGCCACGCGATGCTCGCAGGGGAGATCGACAAGCAGAACACCAGCCTGCAGCGGGCGCAACACGTCGTCACCGAGCTGATGGCATGCCTCGATATGGAGCAAGGCGGAGAGGTCGCCACGAACCTGTTCGCGCTCTACTCGTTCGCCCTGAACCAGCTGGTTGAGGCGAACATTTCGGACAAGACCGAGGCCATCGACGCCTGCATCAAGATCTTCAGCGATCTGCGCGAGAGTTGGGTGCGTCTCGAAGCCGATCTGCGCCTGAAAACGAAACCGGGTGACGCCCTTGCCGCCTAGCCCGCAGGCAGTCGGCGAGCGCCTCTTGGTGCTGACTCTAGCGATCGAGAAGGCTTTGTCGGAGGAGACCTTCGACCACGCCCGTTCTCTATTCGAAACGCGTTCCGGGCTCATCGAAGAGATGGAGCAAGGCGGCACCCTCCTCGGGAGGCAGGATTACGACCGTATCCACGAGGTAGAGGTGCGCATTCGTTCACTGATGCTCGATCGCGCTCGCCAAGTCGGCGCAGAGCTCAGCCAGGGCCAGCGTGGCTTGCTGGCGCACCGGGCGTATAGGCAGGCGGGTGGCGCCAGGCGCTCCGAGCGCTCCGCCTAGCCCGCCGTCTTACTCGATAAACGTCCCTTCCGCGGGCGGGCGCTTGAGAAAGGCCTCGATGAACCCGTCTAGGTCGCCGTCCAGCACCCCCACCACGTTGCCCGTCTCATGGCCCGTCCTGTGGTCCTTCACCATCGTGTAAGGCTGCATCACGTAGCTTCGTATCTGCCCGCCCCATTCGGCCGGGCTCGTGTCGCCCTTCAAGTCCTTTAAGGCTGCCGCATCCTTACGGCGCTCCAACTCGCCGAGGCGAGCGGCGAGCACCGTCATCGCGCTCGCTCTGTTCTTGTGCTGGCTGCGCTCGTTCTGGCAGGTGACGACAAGGCCGCTGGGCAGGTGGGTGATGCGTACCGCCGACTCGGTCTTGTTCACATGCTGGCCGCCGGCGCCGCCCGCCCTTAGCGTTTCCACCTTCAGATCGTCGGGATCGATCTTGACTTCCGTCTCCTCGGTTTCGGGCAGCACCTCGATCCTGGCAAAGGAGGTGTGTCGCCGGGCGGCGGCGTCGAAGGGCGAGATGCGCACCAAACGGTGGACGCCGTTCTCGGCCTTCAAGTAGCCGTATGCATATTCGCCCGTGATGAGCAGATCGACCGAGCGATAGCCCGCCACGTCGCCGGGGGTCTCGCTTAGTATTTCGACCTTGTAACCATGGCGCTCGCCCCACCGCGTAACCATCCTAAGGAGGATCGACGCCCAGTCGCACGCCTCGGAGCCGCCCGCCCCCGCGTTGATCTCTACGAGCGCGTTGCGCGCGTCGTGCTCGCCGCTTAGGAGTGTCCTAAGCTCATACGCATCTAAATCGTCGAGGAATTTGGCCGCCATCTGGTCCGCTTCCTTTTCGAGCTCGGGCGAGGGGTCGCCAGCGAGCATTTCGTACAGCTCGGCCAGGTCGCGCTCGGTTTTCCGAAGGTCGAGAAACGGCGTAGCTATGGCGCGCAGGCGGGATAGGCGCTGCTGGGTCTTGTTGGCGGCGGACGGGTCGCTCCAGAAGTCGGTCTGGGCGGACTGGGTCTCTAGCTCGGCGATTTGGGCTCGGAGGCGATCCAGGTCAAAGATGCCCTCCGATAGCGTCCAGCCGGCCCCGGGCGGTGGACAGCGCTTCATGCCGTTCGAGACTCAGCATGCGGGGAATTGTACCTTCGCGCGAAGCTTCCGACCTTTCATGTGACCGGCAGGCGTCTATACTGCGTACAATATTGAAGTCGGCTTCGGTTTTCCCGAGGCTAGTGCGTCGAGGGGTTTGATGAGGGTGAACGTCAGGTCGATCGTTTCTTCGGGCGCGTGCCTGGTTTTTGGGTTGCTGCCCATGCTCGTTGGGGCGGCCGGTGCCGGTAAACGCGACACGACGACTGTAGCGCCGCTCGCGGTCGGCCGGGGCCCAGTGGCGGCCCAGGTCTCGACTTTTTCCTTCTTCCCACAGATCGCTCAGATCAAGCCGACCAAGATGCGCGAGCATCCGGAGGAAAAGGGCCCCCCGCACCTCGGGCCAATTCCGGAGCCGAACAGTTTGGTTGCGGGCGGCCTGCTGAATGTGAGAAGGGCGACGCGTGGTTTCGCGCCGAAAATTACCTTCCCTGGACCCCCGTTCACCTTCGACTGCCCGCCAGACCCATGCATGGCGGTCAACAGCCGGTTCATCGTGGCGACGATCAACACGGATATAGGCTTCTACGATAAGCAGGGGAATAACCTGTTCCTTCAAAACTTCTTTGACTTCTTTGCCCCCGTGGGCGCAACGGTATTCCAGAGCGACCCCAAGGTCTTCTGGGATCCGGAAACCGATCGCTTTTTTGTGGAGATTCTGGACGTCCCCTCGGGATTCTTGGGGACGGGACAGGACAGTCACATTGAGATCGGAGTATCGCCGGCCGGCACCCCGATCGGCGTGTGGAATCTGTACAAGATCGATACGTTCTTGAACGAGAGCAGCACCGACCTCTGGAGCGATTATCCCGGATTTGGCTATAACCACGACGTGGTGGCGACGTCGTTCAACATGTTCCCCGTGAGCACCGGATCGGGGTTTGGGGTTCAAGTTCAGTTGATCCGCAAGGCCGATCTGATCGCAGGCGTGGCCCCGTTAATCGCTCAATTTTTTAACCCGGACTTCGCACCCATCTTCACCGTACAGCCGGCAATGACCCCTAGTGCATCTAACAGCGACTTGATGTACGGCCTATCAGTTGATGGTACTGCCAACTCATCGAACAATCTCTACGTCCACAAGTTCATCAATCTCGACGCATTCGTAGGCGGCACGGGCAATCCCGGCTGGCAGTTCAGCACGTTTGCCGTTCCTTTCTACACACTGGCTCCTTTCATCATTGAGGCGGACGGGAATATCGTCGAGACTCTCGGCGATCGGCTGCTAAACTGCTATTACAGAAACATCGGCGGCCGCGACCACCTTTACGGCACGCACGACATTCAGATTCCCACCGACCCAAACCGGTCGATGGTGAGGTGGTACGACCTCGATCCGACGCTAACCTTCCCATCCATGGCCGGGGATGTGCCTCCCGACCCGAACGATCCTGATCAGTCTTTGTATATGCCGGCGATCATTCCAGACAGCCTTGGCGATGTCGGCTTGATCTTCACGCGTAGCTCGAAGCACATAATGGCCGACACGATGGTGACGGGTCGATCCATCCGCGATCCGGCCGGCACGATGGGCATCCCCGTGAAGGTCGTTGGAAGCCAGTCCGACTTCTACGAGTGCGAGCCGAGATGGGGGGACTTCTTCGGCGGAGGCGTCGACCCTGCCGACGGCTTTACGCTGTGGGCGATCAGCATGACCGTTGATCAAACTTCGGCTTGGAAGACGTATGTGACGAGTTGGCGTGCCGGGTCGTGCTTCGACATCGGAGATCCGTTCGATGCGACGATCATCCAGGTGCTAAATGGTCAGAACGTCACCGGCGGGCTCCCGCAAATCCAAGCCGACGACGGCGACGTCATGAGCATCGATTCGACCAACGTGAAGGGGGGCAGGGCCGTTACCGTGCTTGTGCGATATGGGTTGCCAGCGGCCTACACGTCAGCCGATTCACTCTGCATTGGGGAGCGACTGATCGCCGATGCTCCAGCAGGGGTCACCTACTTCCTGAATCTGTGGAACAATCGCACCGGTCGTTGGGATCCGCTCAGGCAGCGTCCGATGAACGGGCGGGCCAAGATCGAGATTGAGGTTGAGCACCCTGCCGACTACATCAGCAGCTCGCAGGAAGTCAGAATGCTGCTCCGCTTCTTCAATCCGGTGCGTCGAACGGTCGGGCAGCCCTTCACGGTTGCCATCGACGAGTCCACCATCTTTGCGCTGAAGAAAGCTTGATCGGGCAGGCAATGCTGGCTCGTGGGTAGGTTCGGTGGGCCTAGTGGCCGCGCTTTAGTGCCCGCAGGAGCCGCTTGATCAGGTTCCTCTTCTTGAGCAGGAACGGCTGCTGGTCAGCGTGCTTGACCCGCACTGTGCCCTGGTCGATCAGGATGTTGCCGCAGCCGCAGGCGAGGCTCGTCGGGGGGCTGGATGGCATGATGTCGCCGCAGATCGGGCACCGATAGAAGCGCCCCCAGCGCCCGGGATACCCGTGCTTGGGGTCGTAGTTGACCAGTTCGTAGCGCTTGAGGACTTCGGGAGTCACTTCATCCGCCCGCCGGTTTCATTATATGAGACCCGCCGCCCAACGGCAAGCTTCAGGCTACCGTGATCTTGGGATCGGCGTACACGTCCTGGATCGCGCCCATCAGCGCGATCCCTTCCGCCATCGGCCTCTGAAACGCCTTTCGCCCGCTGATCAGGCCCATGCCCCCGGCTCGCTTGTTGATCACCGCCGTCCGCACCGCGTCCGCCAGGTCGTTTGCGCCCGAGGCGCCGCCGCTGTTGATCAGCCCCGCCCGGCCCATGTAGCAGTTGATGAGCTGATACCGGGTCAGGTCGATCGGGTGGTCGCTGCAAAGCTGGGTGTACATGCGCTCGTCGCTCTTGCCGTAATCCCCCGCCGACTGCTTCAGCGCCTTGAAGCCGCCGTTGTTCTCGGGCAGCTTCTGCTTGATGATGTCGGCCTCGATCGTCACGCCCAGGTGGTTGGCCTGGCCGGTGAGGTCTGCGGCCAAGTGGTAATCCTTGTCCCGCTTGAATTCGGGATTGCGCAGGTAGCACCACAGCACGGTCGCCATGCCGAGCTCGTGGGCATGGGCGAAGGCTTGGCTCACTTCCACAAGTTGCCGCGTGCTCTCGTCCGAGGCGAAGTAGATCGTGGCCCCAACCGCCACCGCGCCCAGGTCCCACGCCTGCTCGACGGAGCCAAACATCACCTGGTCAAACTTGTTCGGGTAGGTTAGCAGCTCGTTGTGGTTGAGCTTGACGATGAAGGGGATTTGGTGCGCGAACTTGCGGCTGCATGAGCCTAGCACTCCGAGAGTGGAGGCGACCGCGTTGCAGCCGCCTTCGATGGCCAGCCGCACGATGTTTTCGGGGTCGAAGTAGTCCGGATTCTTGGCAAAACTTGCTCCCGCGCTGTGCTCGATCCCTTGATCGACGGGCAGGATGCTGAGATAGCCGGTGCCCCCTAGCCGCCCGTGCCCGAACATCGCCTGCATGCTGACCAGCACGCGCGGCGGCCGGTCGGTTTGAGCCACGACGCGGTTCACGAAGTCGGGGCCGGGCAGGATCAGTCGGTCCTTGCATATGGTCTTGCACTCGTGGGAAAGCAGGTCTTTGGCGTGCTCGCCAAGCAGTTCGACGGTCTTGCTCATAGGGCGCCCCTTCTTAGAGGGCGGTTGCTAGGTTACCGAATGCCCGGGCTCGCGGGTACCCTCCCTGCAACGCCCATGGCCCATCTGAGAGTGCTGATCGCCGACGACGACCCCATCATCCGCCTCGACCTCAAGCAGATGCTGGAGAACTTGGACTACGAGGTGGTGGGCGAGGCCGCCGACGGCAAGGAGGCGGTTTCGCTTGCGCGCGAGACCCAGCCGGACATCTGCATCCTCGACGTGAAGATGCCGGTGATGGACGGCATCGAGGCGGTAACCCAGATCGCGGAGGAGCAGCTCGCGCCGACTATCCTGTTGACCGCCTACTCCGATCGGGAGCTCGTGGAACGCGCCCGCGAGGCGGGGGTGTTCGCGTATCTGGTCAAGCCGTTTAAGCCAAGCGACCTGCCGCCTGCGATCGAGGTTGCCCGGGGGCGCTTCGACGCCTGCCGCCAGTTGGAGAAGGAGGTCGGCTCGCTCACCGAGCGACTGGAGACGCGCAAGCTGCTCGACCGCGCAAAGGGCATCCTCATGGCCGACCTCGGGGTGAGCGAGGCGGAGGCCTACCGGCGCATTCAGCAGCAGTCGATGAACACGCGCAAGACGATGAAAGAAATCGCCGAGGCGGTCATCACGGCCAAGAGCGTGTGAAGGTTGCTTTGCGTGGCTTTGCGATGGCTTTGCAATGGCTCGGCATGGCCTCCGCACATCTCCTCTTGCCGAGACGGAATGGCGGCGTTTGCTCGCCAGCCCAGAGCGCCGCGTCCAGCCTCCACCCATTCACCTCTCGATTGCGTAGCGCGACTCACACGCCCTCCCCCGCACCGCAGGGGAGGGAATCGAGCAGTGACCCGGCGGGACTTGGGAGGTCGCTCTCCTTCGCGGTGGGTGAGCGCATCGTCTGCTGGCAACGCCAAGGACGGCCTTGCCCAAAAAATGGTGAGCGAGCCCCGATGGAATCGGGACGAGCGAGCCAAGGAAAATCTTCCCCTCCATCTTCGAAGTGCCGGATTTCCGGGACGTCCTCTAAACAATCTTCCCCTTGCGGCGCAGGGGGAAGACGACCGAAGGCTTGCCGAGGTCAGAAGGGGGTGCTATTCGTGGGCGACGCCTTGCCGTGGCCCTCAAATGGTCGAGGATGTTTCTGACTGGCTGGACGCGCAGGATGCCCCGGCTCGGGCCTGCCCCCGCGGATCGTCATCGGGATCTTGCGCCAGGCGCGCGCGCCGCTCTTGTCGAGCTCGATCTCCAGCACTCCGGTCTCGCACATCCGCCCAGGCCGCGCGGCGAACACGAAGTTACCGAGCGAATAAGCGACCACGCAGCGCCGCCCCCCTGCCCGGATCCATTCCACCGGCTGCCACACGTGTGGGTGGCTGCCGAGCACCACGTCGGCCCCCGCTTGCGCCGCCACCCGCGCGATCCGCCGCTGATGGGCGGTGGGGTGGGTCACGCCCTCCTGACCGGAGTGCATTGCGAGCACAACAAGGTCAGCTTTCGATCGGGCGTCGGTCACCGCCCGCGTGATCGCCTGCTCCTCGATGCGGTGGATCAGGCCGCTATGGTCCTCCGTGTAGCCGCCAAAGCCCACGAACGCGATCTTCAGCCCCTTGCGCTCGATGATGACCGGGTCGTCGTTCGTCCCACAGGCGGCGATGCCCAGCCCGCGTAGGGCGGCGAGCGTATCGCGGAATCCGTCCGCGCCCGCATCGAACGCATGGTTGTTCGCCACCGAGACCACCGCCAGCCCACTCGAGCGAAGCGCCTCCCCCGTCTCGGGCCGGCCGATGAGGGTGTACCGCTTCTTCCACGCGCCCTTTCGCTTCGAGAGCGCGCACTCCAAGTTGCCGAAGGCGATGTCGGCGGTGCGGAGCATCGGCGCCTTCTCGAACGCCCATCCCGGCCCCTTGCGCGCGATCTGCGCCTGCACGCCCCACGTGAGCGACACATCGCCTACCGCCGCCAGGGTGATCTTGCCAGCGCCTTGAGCGAGGGCAAGGGCAAGGAGGGCCGTCAACCCTAATCGTCCGCCTTGCGGCCGACCATCGACAGCCGAAACACCACCTGCATCAGCCGGTGAGCGGAGAGGAAGTCGGGCCGGGTCCATTCCAGCGTGTACCCGTCCACCCGCGTCACGCCCTCGACGATCGTTCCCGGATCGGCCTCGTCGGTGGTCACGAATTCGGCGCGCATCGTCACCGGACCGGGGCAGCGGGCAGGCTTGATCCGGGAAGCGCCCTCGACCCCACGCTTGGACGCCGCCTCGATGCCCGGCCCGGTAACGCTCGGGTGCAGGCACCGCGCGGCCGAATGCGCCATGCCTTGCTTGGTCGCGAACGTCTCGACGAACGGCACCATGCGGCGAGCCTCCTCGCAGCCGCTCTCGTCGCTGCTGACCGCCACCAGCGGCACCCCATATTCGGCCGCCACCGCCGCGCTCGTCGCGATCTCGCCCCAAGCCTCGCCGTTCACCAGGAATCGGTGCAGTCCCCCGACGAGCGCGTGATCCATCACCCCCGGGCTGCCGCCAGGCATCACGTGGTAGCCGACGAGCATCGCGGCCCCGAACGAGGAGTCGACGCCGTCCATCATGCCGTCCTTCTCGCCCCCGAAGCCCGATATCAGCTCGATTCCCGTCTCGAGCTCATCGATAAGCAGGTTTTTGCAAGTCCAATGGGCGTCCTTGACCACGATTCGCTTGGCCCCCGCCAACCGCGCGCCCCGGATGGCCGCGTTCACGTCGTGGGTCATCATGCGCCGCGCATATGGGTATTCGGATTTGCCGTCCGGGTGGTCGCACTGGGAAAAGGAAACGGTGCCGGTGATGCCTTCGAGGTCCACCGAGATGAACACGTCCATGGCCCATTGTGACCGTGGCGGCTCGCGAACCGGCTACCATTGGGGAGATGGACCCGAAGCCGGAAGCGCGATCGTTCGGCCTCAAGGTGGCCCTATCAATCGGGGGCCTCGCGGTCGGGCTCGCGCTCGTGCTCGTGTTTCTCAAGCTTGCGAGGGTCGAGCGGTCGCCAGCGTCGGTGTCGGCACGCCAGCCCGTTGCGAGCGCCGCGCCGACGGCCCAGGCGCCACAAGCGACTCAAGCGGTGACTTCAGACGCCAAGCCGCCAACCGATCAGCCCAAGGAAGTGCCGCCCCTCGATCCAATCGGGACGGGGAAGTCGATCGTGCCGATCGGGGGCAAGATTCCCGCGGTGCCACCCCCGTCCATCCCGCCCGTCGCGACGACCAAGCTGCCCAGCGCCGCGCCGCCCGCGGTGGTCGCGCCAGCGCCGTCGCAACTGGTGATCGGCCTTGTTCGAGGCATCGCTGCGCCCGATCTCGAATCAAGAGCCCGCGCGCTCGCAGCAGCGCTCGGGTGAACTGCAAGGGCCTATCAGCGATCTGTGGGCAAGGGCGATCCGGACAGTGGGGTCATCATGCTCGTGCCGCCAGCCAAGCTCGAAGAAGCCCTGACCAAACTCAGAAGCTCGCTGAAATTCGAAGAAGGCGAAAGCTGGGAAGGCACACCGGGCGCCCGGGCCTCCCGTCTGACCGCCTCCATCCGTACCGCGATCGCCGATCTCGGCGTCAAGCGAAGCGAGCTGCTAATCCGCTACTACGAGGACGCGCCATCGGTCAAGGCGATCGACGAGCAGATCGAGAGCGCCAGGGCCTCGCTCGCGAGTCTGCGCCTCGGCTCCGAAACCGACCGGTTCGCCGTCATACAAGTGGCGCTTGCGCACTGACGGGCGGCGGAAGCCGCCGCAATGATGTTGCAACAAGGCGGCTCGGGCGAGTCGCTCAAGGGTAGATTAAGGGCCAGCACATGTCGGAGTGGATCAACACCCTGCACCCCGCTTGGCAGGCTCTGATTCGTGTTCTTCTCGTCGTTCTCCCGATCTTGATGCTCGTGCCCGGCATGATCTGGTGGGAGCGCCGCCTGCTCAGTTGGATGCAGGACCGGATCGGCCCCAACCGCGTCGCCACCATCACTTGGTCGAAGACCAGCCGCCTCGTGCCCGGGTTCTTGCGAGGCAAGAAAACCCATTTCTTCGGGCTCATTCAGCCTATCGCGGACGGCGTCAAGCTCTTCCTGAAAGAGGACATCACGCCCGCCGCGGTGGACCGCGTGGTGTATTTCATCGCCCCCGCTGTGGCGCTTTTTCCCGCTTTCGCCCTGGGCGGCACGCTGCCTTGGGGGCCGTTTCCGGCCCTGACCCCGATCGCCGACGTCAACATCGGCGTGTTATATGTTCTCGCGGTCAGCTCGCTGGGCGTGTATGGGGTCGTGCTGGGCGGATACGCCTCCGACAACAAATACTCGCTGATGGGCGGCCTTCGCTCTTCTGCCCAGCTCATAAGCTACGAGCTTGCGATGGGCATGTCGCTGGCGGGGGTGGTGATGGCGACCGGCTCGCTCAAGATCACCGAGATGGTGAAGGCCCAGGAAGCGCCGCTTTGGGGGGCGGTGCCCACGCTTCAGAACTGGTTCATCTTCACGCCGTTCGGCTTCATTTCGGCGGTGGTGTTTCTGGTGTGCATGGTGGCGGAGACCAACCGCGCGCCCTTCGATCTCCCGGAAGCGGAAAACGAATTGATCGCGGGCTATCACACCGAGTATTCGTCGATGAAGTTCGCGGTGTTCTTCATGGGCGAGTACGCGGCGATGTTCGTCTTCAGCGGGGTGTTTGCCGCCGTGTTCTTGGGCGGCTACAACCTACTTCCGATCAGGTGGGATGAGACGGCGACCGCCGTTCCCGCGATGGCGGGGCTCTTCAAGTTCCTCGGCCAGATGAACGGCGCGCTCGCCGGCTTCTGGTTCCTCGGCAAGTGCGCGCTTGGGATTACGGCATACATTTGGCTTCGCGCGACGCTGCCTAGGCTGCGCTACGACCAGCTCATGTCGCTCGGCTGGCGCTCGCTGTTGCCGCTTGCGGTTTCGAACCTCATCGTGGTCGCCCTCTGGATCGTGTGCACGGAGGTGTACGGAGCGAGCGCGGCGTGGATCGCGGTTGTTGCCGCCGGCATCGCTCTGAGCGTCGCGGCAGGGGTGGCGCATCGGATCGCCCAGCGCGGGCGGCCCAACCTCGAGGTGCGTGGCGTCAGGCTCGTAGGCGGTAATCCCGCCCAAGACGAGGCCGTCGTGGGGGGCCCGGCGGCCTAAAGGGCGGCGGAACCATGGACGGTCTCACAAACGGCAAGGAGGGGAGTTGGAAGGCGTAGCCCAGTCGCCCAACCTGCTTGTTTTTGCCGCGTTCGCGGGGGTGGCCGCGCTTGCCGCGATCGGCGTGGTCGCGTTTCCAAGCGCCTTGCGGTCGGCCCTTTGCCTGGTCATCAACTTCTTCGTGCTCGCGTTTCTGTATTTCTCGCTGGGGGCGGAGCTCCTCGGCATCACCCAGATCGTGGTGTACACGGGCGCGATCATGGTGCTGTTCCTCTTCGTGATCATGCTTTTGAAGCTGCAAGCCCCGGCCCTGCTTCACGAAAGGCAAGACTTCAAAATTCCGCTCGGTCTCGCCTTCGGGGCTGCGCTCTTCGCGCTGATCGGGGCGCAAGTGCTGGGGCCGCTGCAAGGGGTGTTTCAAATGCGGGCGGACCCCGGCTACGGCGCCCCCGAGCCGGTCGGCCGCGCTCTCTTCAGCCTTTACCTTTGGCCCTTCGAACTCGCCAGCGTTCTGCTCCTGATCGGTATCGTGGGCTCGATCCTGCTCGCCAAGAGGAAGCTATGACCGGAGTCCCCCTCGTGGCCTACCTCGCCTTGGGGCTGCTGCTATTTACGCTCGGCGTCGTCGGCGTGATCGTGCGGCGCAATCCGATCGTGGTGTTCATGAGCATCGAGCTGATGCTCAACGCAGTGAATCTGACCTTCCTCGCGTTTGCGCGCTATCTGCCCGCCACCGGCATGAAGACGACGCGCGACCTGGCCCACGGCGCGATGGCGGGGCAGATGGCGGTGATTCTGGTGATGGCGGTGGCGGCGGCCGAGGTGGCGGTCGGGCTCGGCATCATCATGGCGATCTTTCGCTTGCGCGACGATCTGGACATCGACGAGATGAACCTACTCAAGGGATGAAGGGCCAGTTCGACGCGATCATGTGGACTCTGTGGCTCCCGCTCATCGGGTCGCTGGTTCAAGCGCTGTTCGGCAAATGGGTGATCGGCCGGCTCGGCACCGCTTCCGGCCGGCGCGTCATGGGCTTTCTTGCCGTCTTGCCCGTTTTCGCCGCCTTCGGGGTTGGGGTATGGGCCACGGCCAAGCTCGCCTCCATCGAGCCCGATGCGCGCGTGGCCACCGTCACCCTCTTCGACTGGATCCGCATCCAGGGCCTGCGCGTGCCGATGGAGTTTCGGGTCGATACGCTCTCGCTCACGATGGTTCTCATCGTGACGGGAGTTGGGGCCCTCATCCACCTCTACGCCACCGGCTACATGGGCGAAGAGCGCGACTACCCGCGTTTTTTCACCTACATGAACCTGTTTATCGTGCTTATGCTCGTGCTCGTGCTCGCGGGCAATCTCGCCGTGATGTTCATCGGCTGGGAAGGGGTCGGGCTGTGCTCATATCTGCTGATCGGCTTTTGGTATCGAGACCTATCCAACGCCCGAGCGGCGAACAAGGCGTTCATCGTGAACCGCATCGGCGACTGGGGGATGACGCTTGGAATGTTCCTGCTCGTCGTGCTGACCGTGGGCAACTGGGACAAGCTGAGCCTCCAAAGCGACCGGCTGCTCAGCTTCGACACGATCTTCGCCAACATGCACAGCATCTTCGGCGGGCATCCGGTGATGACCACCGCCATCGCCCTGCTGCTCTTCGTGGGCGCGTGCGGAAAGTCGGCCCAGTTTCCCCTCTACTTCTGGCTTCCGGATGCGATGGCGGGCCCGACCCCCGTCTCCGCCCTCATCCACGCCGCCACCATGGTCACGGCGGGAGTGTTCATGGTGAACCGCATGCACGTGGTGTTTGAATACTCGCCGGTCGCAAGCGCGGTTATGGCGGCAATCGGCGCGTTCACCGCGTTCTTTGCCGCCCTCATCGCGTTTGGTCAAACTGACATCAAGAGGGTTCTAGCCTATTCGACCGTCTCGCAGCTTGGGTTCATGTTCGTGGCGTGCGGCGCGGGCGTCTACTGGGCGGGCATATTCCACGTCACCACCCACGCTTTCTTCAAGGCCCTCTTGTTCCTTGGGGCGGGCGCAGTGATCTACGCGATGGCCCATGAGCAGGACATGCGGAGCTACGGGCGGCTGTGGAAGTACCTGCCGATAACGGCCGCGACAATGTTCGTCGCATATCTCGCGATCTCGGGCGTCCCCGGGCTTTCCGGCTACTACTCCAAGGAGGCGATCCTCGGCGGCGCGCTGGCGGGTGAGCATGCCACCATCGGCACCGTCGAACTTGGCGTTTACTCGGGCTGGCTCGCGCTGTTCGTAGCGATGCTTACCGCTTGGTACATGACCCGGCTGACCTGGCTCACCTTCTTTGGCAAGACGGAGCGCTGGCGCTCGCTTCCCGCACCCGAGGAGCAGGACCACAGCGAGGCGCACGAGACCCACGGGCACGAGGAGCACGGGCCGGACGAGCACGGCTTCTTCTACTCCGCCGAGGAAATGGCGGCGAGGGAAGCGGAGGAGGGGCACGAGGAGCATCACGGGCTCGATGGGAGCCACGCACCGCGCGAAGCCCCGCCGAGCATGACGATCCCCCTCATCATCCTTGCCGCGTGCTCGGTCGGCGCCGGCTTCTACTTGGAGCAGGGCGATAAGTTCAAGACGTGGCTTTACCCCAGCGATCTGCCCGTGCTCGAGCATGTGCGCGAGCATCCGAACGTACTTTTCCGGTTCCTAGGGTTCGCGGTGAACCTGCCCGCGCTTTCGATCTTTGCCGCGGCGTGTGGAATCTTCTGCGGCGTGCTCATCTACTCGCGCGGCTTGCCGAGGCGCGAGGGTTGGAATCTTGCCGGTTGGGGGCGTTTCCGCAGGGCGGCGCGCCGCCAATTCGGCTATGACGACGCGCTGATGTCGGCGGCGGTGGACGGCGGGCGCGAGGTCGGCCAGGCCATCTGGTTGAACTTCGATGCGGGCATCATCGATGGCGCGGTGAACGGAATCGCCCGGCTGTTTGGCCTGCTCGGGTCCGGCCTTCGTCGCGCCCAGACCGGCCTCGTTCGCTCGTACGCTCTCCTCATGCTCATAGGCGGGGTTGCGCTCATCGGCTGGATGGCCTACGCGCTTTGGCGCTTCGGAGGAGGCCAATGAACCAGCCGACCGGCTTCGGGCTGCTCTCCGGCGTGGTGTTTCTCCCCATCGTGGGCGCTTTGCTCGTCGCGTTGATCCCTAAGGCGCAGGTGGCCGCAATCCGCTATGCCGCCCTTATCGCGTCGGTCGCCACCTTCGGCCTTTCGGTCGTGCTGTTACATGGATTCTCGAGCAGCACCTTCCACTTTCAGTGGGTCGAGTTCGTTCCCTGGATCGCGAGGGCGGGCATCCACTACCGGGTGGGAGTCGACGGGTTCTCGATTTGGCTCGTGCTGCTGACCACCTTCCTCAGCTTCATATCGGTGTGGTTCAGCTTTTACATCAAGGACCGCGTGAAGGAGTACATGCTCTTCATGCTCGCGCTCGAGACCGCGATGCTCGGAGTGTTCGTTAGCCTCGATATGATCGTGTTCTACACGTTCTTCGAGTTCTCGCTGATCCCGATGTACTTCCTGATCGCGATCTGGGGCGGCAACCGAAGGGCGTACGCGTCGCTGAAGTTCTTCCTGTTCACGTTCGCCGGCTCGATCTTCATGCTCCTTGGCATGATCGTGCTGTTCGTGCTGAATTGGCGGCTCACCGGCACGCCCAGCTTCTCGATCCTCGACATCCAGAGCGCGGTGGCGAGCGGAAAGCTGTGGGCGGGTTCGCCGCATCTGGAGCCGTGGGTGTTCTGGGCCTTCGCAGTCGCGTTTCTCGTCAAATGCCCGGCGTTCCCGTTCCACACGTGGCTGCCGGACGCCCATGTGGAGGCGCCAACCGCCGGCTCGGTGATCCTTGCCGGCGTCCTGCTGAAGATGGGCACGTACGGGTTTCTGCGGTTCTGCCTGCCCCTCTTCCCGGACACGCTGCCTTCCCAAGTGCCGATCCTGATGCTCCTCGCCGTGATCGGCATCATTTACGGGGCAGTGGTGGCGGCGGTGCAGCCCGACCTTAAGAAGCTGGTCGCGTATTCGTCTGTGGCGCACATGGGGTTCGTGATGCTGGGAATCTTCTCGCTCAACCACGCTGGCATCCTCGGTGGCTCGTTCCAGCAGCTCAGCCATGGTGTCAGTACGGGCGCTTTGTTCCTGCTGGTCGGCCTGATTTACGAGAGGCGGCACACACGCGAGTTCAAAGACTTCGGCGGGCTCAAGGCGCAGATGCCGATCTTCGCCGCGATCTTCCTCATCATCATGCTCTCCAGCGCGGGGCTGCCCGGCACGAACGGCTTCGTCGGCGAGTTTCTGGCCCTCCTCGGCGCGGCGGAGACGTGCTTCAACCGCCTGTACGGCCTCGACCCCGCTTTTGTCGTGATCGCGGGCGGGGGCGTGATCCTCGCGGCGGTCTACCTGCTTTACATGTTCCAGCAAGTGTTCTACGGGCCGAACACCAACCCGGACAACAAGAGGCTGAAGGACCTCAAGCCGTGGGAAGTCGTCATGGCGGGGAGCTTGGTCGTGCTCGTGTTTTGGGGTGGGCTGTTCCCCAACACGTTCATTGGCCCGATGGAGGCGAGCGCAACCGCCACGCGCCTGATGGCGACGCTGCCTGCCGGCCAGCGCCCGGTCTGGTCCGACCCAAGCCAGGAGGTGTCGGCCGCAGGCAATCAGTCGCAGCTCGTGTCGTTGGGCGACGGCCGTTTAGGCGCCGGAGCGATCATCGCTACGACCGACGTGCACGTTGTCTGGCAAGAGGAGCACCCGCCGGAAGAAGTGGTCAACCACTTAGGAGCTCGCTGATTCGATGTTCGACTTTCCCGTCCCTCCGGTCGACTGGCTTGCGATCTCGCCGATCGTGATCGTGGTCGTAACCGGCATGCTCGCGCTCTTTGTCGAGATGATTCGGCCCAAGCGCAACAACAATGGGGTGGTCGGCGTTTGCCTGCTCGGCCTTGTTGCAGCGGCTTGGGCGGTCGGCGTCAACTTCGGCCAGCCGGAGGGCGAGCTGCTGGCGGGGATGGCGGTGCGCGACCGTTTCGGCCTCGTGTTCGAGCTGCTCATCCTCGGCGCCACTTTCATGTGCCTGCTATTCAGCGAGGGCTACCTGCGCGAAAAGCGTATCCCCTTCGGCGAGTTCTATCCGCTCGTGCTTTGGTCCGCGGCAGGGGGCATGGTGATGGCGACCACCCGCAACCTCCTCGTCGTGTTTCTCGGAATCGAGGTTCTCTCGATTGCGCTCTACGTTCTTGCCGGCATGAGCCGAAGCGAGGAACGCTCGGAAGAATCCGCCCTCAAATACTTTCTGCTCGGGGCGTTCGCGAGCGGCTTCTTGCTCTATGGCATAGCGTTCGTGTTTGGGGCGACGGGCTCGCTCCACCTGGGCAGCTTGGCCGCCGCGTGGACCAGCGGCGAGGCGCCCACTCGGGCGATGCTCGTTTTCGGGCTCGCCTTGATCCTTATCGGCCTGGGTTTCAAGAACGCCTTCGTGCCCTTCCACCAATGGACTCCCGACGTGTACCAGGGCGCGCCCACCAACGTGACCGCCTTCATGGCCGCCGTCTCGAAGATCGCCGCGATCGCGGCGCTTTGGAGGGTGCTCGAAGGGGCGCAGGTGCTGTCCGTGATCTGGCTGCCCGCTCTTTCGGCGGTCGCGATCCTTACGATGACGGTGGGGAACCTGGTCGCCATCGTGCAGAAGGATGTCAAGCGCATCCTCGCCTACAGTTCGATCTCGCATGCGGGCTACGTGCTCGTGGGCGTGCTCGCCCACTTCAAATCACCGGGCGAAATCGGCGCGACGACGGTGTTCTACTACCTGCTCAGCTACAGCCTGATGACGATAGGCGCGTTTGCGGTGGTTTCTCTTGCCGCCCGCGGTGGACGCGAGGTCACCGGCCTTGCGAGCTTGAACGGGCTTTGGAAACGCTCGCCGGTCGCCGCGATCTCGCTGCTGGTGTTCGTAATTTCGCTTATCGGCATCCCGCCCACCGCCGGGTTCATCGGCAAGTTCCTGATCTTCCGCGATGCGCTGCAAACGGGTCTCACGCCGCTCGCGATCGTGCTCGCAGTGAACTCGGTGGTGAGCGTGTACTACTACGTGGGGATCGCGCGCGCGGCGTTCGTGGCCGAGGAGGCGGAGGAGGGCGAGGGCGCGGCGATGAACCCGGCTCTCGCGGGCACGTGCGCCCTGTGCGCCGTGGGCGTGTTTGCGGCAGCCTTCTTGTTCGAGCCGCTCGTTTCCTTCATGGGGCTTCGCTGATGACCGTCGGCGCTGGCTCGCGCTCGCGGGCGCTTTGGCTGGGCGTCAGCATGTGGAGCTATTTCCACCCGTGGAAGCAGGGCGCGCTCGACATCCC
>JACOSL010000016.1 GCA_016179045.1 Fimbriimonas ginsengisoli
ATCCGTTCAACGCCAAATGGGCGCTTGCCGAGGGCGGGGGATCTCTCCCTTTGGTTCCTTTGCCGGAAATGGGGCAACTGGTCCCTCCGCCCGGGCCTTGGCCTCAGCTTGCAACATCGGCCGCCACAACCATACAAGGGGGTAGGGGGTGGGTGGCTAGTGAGGGACAAGCGACAACGCGCGAACCCGCTAAAGAACCGTCGCCGCGATTCCGCACGTCGTTATACAAAACCGAGAGGAGGATATCAAGTGAACAAGAAGAACATCACGGCGCGAGCCGCGGCTGCCATCGCATTCGGACTCATGGCCTCTGTCCCCGCCGCAGCCCAAACCACAGCCCCCGTAGGCGCTCCGGCGTTATCGTTCGGACGCCCGGTCCGTGGAGACAGCTCGCACACGCTCCTTCTCGTTTCGGCCATTGTCTTGGTCGTCGGCCTCGCCGAAAGCAACAGCACCCTCACCATTCTCGGAGGGGCGGGCGTGCTGATCTCCCTCTCCGAAACCGGCCGGCTGTATCGGCCCGAGTCGCCCCGTCGCGGCGTCGATCTGGTGAAGGTGGGCCGCGTGTCGATGGGCGTCAGCCCGTTCGGGCAGATAGGACAGCCGCAAGGATTCTCGAGCCCCCAGCCCAGCGCCTACGTGCGGATCACGACTAAATTCTGACTGCTCGGATGGATTCGCGGACGGCATCCGCCCCGCCCCGCCCACACCTCATGAGGCGTTCGTCTTCGGCTGTACAGGCGCCCGGAAGGGTGTAGTCTCACGCCATGACTCGACCCGCCGCCGCCATCGCGATCGCCGTGCTCTCGTCCGTCGCCCTCGCCCAGGTGCTCCACCGCCCCGGCATCGATCTGCCCTACAAGGTCATCGGCAAGGGCAAGCCGGTGCTCCTGCTCTCCGGCGGGCCGGGGTTCACGACCGACTACGAGATGGGTCTCGTCAAGGGCAGCCGCACCAAGGGAATCCAATGGATCCTCCTCGAGCAGCGCGGCACCCCCAGGGCGCGGCTGAAGAATCCAAGCGAAAAGACGCTCTCCCTCGCCAACTACGTCGCCGATCTGGAAGCCCTTCGCAACCAGCTTCATCTGAAGCGATGGACCGTGGTCGGCCACTCCTGGGGGAGCGTGCTCGCCCATGAGTACACGGCCCATCACCCCAACCGCGTCCACGGCCTGCTCCTGCTCGGCGACGTGGGGCCGGACGCCAGCATGCTCAACCCGGCCGGGGATAACACCGACCGAATGCTGAACAAGGAGGAGCGTGAGGCGGAAGCCAAGGCGGGCGGCGATGTCACCAAGGGCCCCGCCGACGACGATGCCGGCCTCGCCCTCTTTCTGGTCCAGCTGCCCGGCTGCTTCTACTCAAGAGACAATGCGGACAAGAGTCGCTCGATGTTCGCCAAAGGCTGCCTGGTCGCTGACACCGAGAACTACGTGCTGCCCGCCCTTCTGAAGAACAAATGGAATGTGAGCAAGGCCATGCGCCGCTACAAGGGGCAGGTCATGGTGATCCAGGGCCGCCAGGACATGCTCGGCGAGACGCCCCTTTGGAAGGATGTGCTCGCGATGCCCCAGTGCCAGGGGTTCTTCATCGAGAGGTCGGGGCATATGCCCTGGCTGGAGCAGCCCCAGGCGTTCTTCAAGCCGTTCGATGCGTTTTTGAGGGAGATCAAGTAGGCGGCGCTGGCCATGTGGAGGCATTAAAGTTCTGATGGCTTGGCTTGATGACCGCGCGCTGCATCCGCCTCGGCCACGCCTCGAGCCAAGCTCTACCTATGCCTCGGCCCACCCCTGGTGCCGAGGCTATAGAGCCCGTCCGGAGCGAGGGCGTTACGAGGGGGGCACGGGAAGAGATGGGATTTGCGGATGAACCTCGGCACTCAGATGCGCCGAGGCATGCGAAGCAGCCGACCGCTAACCACCGAGCTTTGTAGTTACTTCATGGTAAAGAAATAGTCCGTGCTGCCTCACTTCCTGCAAAGCCCTTTGGCGTACATCGAACTCTCTCATCGTGGCGCTAGCAAGCCCAATCGCCGCGTACACTGCCGCTACGTACTTGGCAACGAGAGGAGCGTTGGCGATCGTGATGGCGATGGCCGCCTTCTGCGTAGAAGGTGTGGCATAAATTGCGCGATAAAGTGTGCGGGTTAGGCGGTGGTCGCGCAGCTTTGCTTGAATATCGTCCACACCGGGCTGAACCTCGCGCAGAAAGATCTGCTCGACCTCGTGAAGAAAGTCTGGGTCCCAGGACTCGCTTCTCGCCGTCTCGGACAGCCGCAGCATGGCTGACCTGAAGCGGGCCAAGTATGTCTCAATGTCCGCGCGGAGCTCGAGCGTCTCAGCTACCGTCAGCTGCGGAAAGGCCGGCAGACGCTGGAAGAGCTTAGCCGCTAATGCTCCGTGCTTTTGAAGCGGTGTTTGCTCGCGATTTATAACCACAATGCCCTCGTCGAGCGCGCTGCGTATCAGAGTGGCCGCAGTATCGTCCAACAGAGGTATTGTATAGGGATCCTTACAGGAGTCCACTATCCATTGAAACCAAGCCTCCGCGGCAGCCTCCACCGAGTGCCAGTCGCTGAAGGTGACCACCTCAAGTAGATTCCGGCTTGTCGCGAGCTCCAGTTCGGCGAATCCGTGATCGTCACCGATCTGCTCCACCATTCTTGAGACGGCGTCCCACTCCCTCTCGATGATTTCGTGCAACTCTCGCCTCAAGAGAAAGTCCGCGCGCGTCTTGGGACGGGTCCGAAACCGTCGCTCGACCTCGGCCAGAATGTTCGCGAGCTCATCGGCTCTGGACGGGTCGCAGATGGGACCGATCTCCCGCAGGAAAGCAAGCTTCTCGTGCAAGTCGAGCTTGGCCAGGCCACGAATTGCGCCGACGAGCGAAGCAGCCGGGCTGCAAAGCCTAACTGAATCCGCGTAAAGCAGCGCAGCCTTGACGCCAACCAAATCGACGTCCAGCGACGCCCCGGCGTCTGGGGAGGCGCAGACGGAGATCTCGACCCCGCGTAGCGCTGGTGCCCTTTCCGCTGTGGCCACCCGATTTGCCAGGCCAAAGCGAACGGCAAGTCGCGCGATCGCCTCTTCCGTACTGCTCTTGTCGCTCACGGGCGGTTCACACCGGGTGCCACCGGTCCAGACTACCATCGACGGTCCGCGGGTTGCCTATGACTACGCCTACGCCTCGTACCGAAGCTTTCGAGCCCGATCAAGGCGAGAGCGTACGATGCGGACGCGAAGGAGATGGGATTAGAGATGAGCCTCGTACTCAGGTGTTCCGAGGCATGGCAAAAAATGCGCAGAAAAGCGCGCCATAGTATTCTCCTGCCGAAGTACTTCATAATGCTACCAGGACGAACACCTTGTATTTTCATTAAAATAGAGAGACGGAGTCAACGGATCGCTGGGCCAAAGGCGAACGATCTTGATGGGATGCCAATAAAGGCACTTCATTCAAGGGAACAAGATGGAGTGTTTCGCTGCATCTGTCCGACTCGAGACAACACAAATCTGCGGTCGTCGCTGTAACTTCCGCTAAGCAGAGTTCAAAGCAGCAATGAAGAAAAGTGTCCATACCATAGCGATTCGAATGTGGCCCGAAGAAGAGCCTCATAAAGTGGCGAAAATCGTGCCCTACCCGGACGGTGGATATGCCGTTCTAGTTCCTTATCATAAAGAGCGTTCGGGTTTTGCAGCCAAGTTCGCTGTAGACTACAAGAAGGTTCGCGTGTATGAGGTTGACGAAAAGGAATATGTCTCCTTCGGGGCTGATGAACGCGTCAAATTCTCGTACCACACTAGCGGTTTCGCTCAGTTTTCGGGAGAAAACCCTCGGACGATACTTTCCGGCCGCGAAGGTGACCAGATAAAGGGCGTTGGCATACTGACTCAGCCACCGCATATTCCGATTAAAACAGGTCCAACCTTAGGTTTGCTGTTTTGGGGCATCGATGAATTCGACGCTCTGCCACCGGGGGCTAAGGCAGAGGTCTTCGGGGAAGGCGATTTCTATCATGGAGGCGGTCCCGAACTTACAAATGCGTGCTTAATCGAAATATTTCACTTTGAGACGAGATTTTGGTCTGCGGTGAGGAAGTCGAACGACAGTTACATCTTGACAATGGTCTTCCAAATGTCTGAAGCTGCTGGGGCAGCCCGCGAATTGCGGGTCTTGGAGTTACCGGGGCAGTCATTCTTTTTAGGCGTCCTCGTCAGCCGAACGAGAGCCTCGTTTGAAGCAAGTTCTGGTTGGGTTATCAATGGGCCAAGTGTGATAACAGACCAGCACGAGAAAATTGGGGAACAGATCGTAGCGTTTTATCCCAAGGAAGCGGTTCCAGGCAAAACGATCTCGGGGTCGATCAATTTCAGCCCGCCGACCCAAGAAACCTGACGAAGTGTTGCCCTCCCACTCCTACCCGGCGTTGCGGTCAGAAAATCGACAATTTCTCGGCGACCCCCATACCCCCTGGAGGAGAGAAGGGGATTCGAACCCCTGAGTCCTTGCGGACCTGCGGTTTTCAAGACCGCCGCATTCGACCACTCTGCCATCTCTCCGAGGAGATTCTAGCCGCGCCGGAGGCCCGGCTAGACTTCGAACGGTTGTCTAACGATGGTCGAACGATGGTCGGACAATGGCGGGGACAGGGGTCGAACGGTGGTCGAACAATGGTCGGACGATGGTCGAACGGTTGTCTAACGATGGTCGAACCATTGCCCGGACGCTGGGGAACGGATGGGAGGCCCCGGGCGTTGCCCGTGAGCAGGAGGGCAACCACCATGACGGCACGGACGCGAATCGGGGCGGCGATCTTTCTAAGCTCCCTCGGCCTCGGAATCCTCGGCGACTCTCTCTTCCACTCGGCCAGCTACGGCCTCAACCTGCCTCTCTGGACCATCGGGCTGTTCGGCGGGGCGATCGCCCTATCGCGATGGGCGGGCAAGCCCCTCGGAAGGGCCGCCACCCTCATCGCGACCCCGGTGCTGCTCTTCGCGCTGTGCTTCTTCTGGCGTGAGGCGCCCGAACTGAAGATTGCGAACGGAACCGCGATCGTGCTGCTCGTGGGGGCGGCGCTCGTGCGCTCGCCGCAAGGCGATTTCGCCCGGGCGAGCATCCTCGATCTCACCACCAAGGCCCTCTTCGCGTGGGTTGGCCTTGCCCGCGATTTCGTCGACCTCGTCACCAAAGATGTGCCCTGGCCGGGCGGCGAGGGCGCGAGGCAGCGCGCAAAGGCGGTGTTCCGTGGGCTGATTCTCGCCACGCCCCTGCTCATCGTGTTCGGGTTGCTGTTCGCGAGCGCCGATGCGGTGTTCGGCAAGGATCTCGGCCACTATCTCAGCCTCGAATGGCTGGATATGAACAGCGTTTGGACCACCATCTTCAACCTCGCCATCTTCGCCGGTCTGGCCGGAGGGCTGTATCGACGCATGCTCATGGCCGAGCCCAAGCCCGACGTGCCAGTAGCCCCGCCCAAGATCATCAAGACGATCGGGCTCACCGAGGTCGCGGTCACCCTCTCCAGCCTGATCCTGATGTTCGGCGGGTTCGTTGCGGTGCAGGCTCGCGCCTTCTTCGGCGACGCGGCCTATGTGCGCGAGTCGGTCGGCCTCAGCTATGCCGAATATGCGCGCGCGGGCTTCTTCGAGCTGCTCGCGGTGGCGGCGATCGCGCTCGGCGTGCTTCTCGGCCTCCATGCGGTGCTCGAGCGCTCGGCCCGCAACCAGCGCGTGTTCGCCGGTCTGGCAAGCGGGCTGGTCGCCCTCGTCGGCGTGGTTGTCGTATCCGCGATGTGCCGCCTTAGCCTGTATGTGCAGGAATACGGCCTGACCGAACTCCGGGTGTACTCGGCCGCGCTCATTTTGTGGCTGGCCTTTGTGTTCGTGTGGCTGCTCGCGACCGTTCTGCACGGGCATCGGCAGCGGTTTGCTTTCGGGGCCTTGGCGGGTGCGTGTGCCGCGATTGCCGCGCTCAACGCGATCAATCCGGACGCCTTGATCGCGCGGGTGAACCTCGCCAGCGCCCACCATCCCGACCTCGAGTATCTGCAAACGCTCAGCCTTGACGCCTCCGCCGAGATCGACCGCGGTCTGGCGCGGCTGCCCGCCGCCGACGCGAACCAACTCCGCTCCGCCTTGAGCGAGAAATGGCGGGAAGAGACGACCTCCGATTGGCGCTCGATGAACGTGGCGCGCTGGCGCTATCTGCATCGGGGGCCGGCGACGATTTCCAGGCCGTGAGGGATGGTCGAACGATGGTCGAACGATTGTCGAACGATTGTCGAACGATGGCGGGACGATGTCCGCTCGTGCTGCCACTCGGATGATCGTGAGCCCTCAAAGTGGCTAATAGGTAGACTCCTTAGCCTATGGGGTCGGGGCCCGAGCTGTCGGTCGTCATCGTCTTCCACGACATGACCCGCGAGGCCCCGCGCACGCTCCACACCCTCTCTCGCGGCTACCAGCAGGGCATCGGCGACCTCCCCTACGAGATCATCGCGCTCGACAACGGCTCGTCCCGGCCCCTCGACCCGAAAGCCCTAGAGTGCGAGGGCGCGGAGCTGAGATACGAATTCATCGAGACCGATTCGGCATCCCCAACTGGCGCGATCAACCACGGCGTCTCCCTCGCCAGGTCGGACCGGCTGCTCGTGATGGTGGATGGCGCGCACCTGCTCACCCCCGGCGTACTCGCGGGGGGGATGGCCGCCTTCAAGCTGTTCCCCAATCCGCTTGCCGCCACGTTGACGCTCCATCTGGGCGGGAGCCAAAACGTGATCGTTTCTAAGGGCTACAACCAGAGGGCGGAAGACGAGCTTCTGGCCAAGGCGGACTGGCGCGCCGACGGCTACCGGCTGTTTTCGCTGCCCTTCGCAATCCCCGATGGCAGCCTCGGATGGTTTGGCTGCTTGTACGAGAGCAACGCGTTCTTCGTGGGTAAGGAGACGTTCCTCGGGCTCGGCGGCTTTCATCCCGGATTCGTCGCCCCCGGTGGCGGGCTCGTCAATCTCGATTTCTTTCGCCGGGCGCTCGAATCGCCCGACGTCGACTACGTGGTCTTGCTCTCCGAGGCCACCTTCCACCAGTTCCACGGCGGAGTGGCGACGAACGTGCCCGCCGACGCCCACCCGTGGTCGAAATTCGAGGCGCAGTATCGGACGATACGCGGCAAGAGCTACCAGCGGGCGGTGCGTGAGCCGTACTGGCTTGGGCGAATCCATCCTCTGGCGAGGGACTTGGCCAGATGGTCGGCGCACCAGGGCCTGATCTGGTGGGGTAAGAACCGCCCGCCGGCGTGAGCGCCCGTCAGCCGTTTCGCCGCAGGAAGCCGTTGATGCACCAGGTGGCGTTGTAGCCGAAGAAATCGCAATAGGCGGGATCGATCGTGTACGCCCCCGGGTGGGCGGGGAGGAATTCGGTCAAGGCTTGCTTCGGGCCTTCGGCGGTGAGGCCGTCCTCCACCACGATGTATTCGCCCTCGCGCATGTGGGGGTGGAAGTGCTGGAGGACCGCGATCGAGGTGTCGCGAGTATGGTCGGCGTCGTCGATGACCAGCCACGGCCTCGGGCACCCCGCGAGCATCTCGGCGGGGAACACCTCGCCCAGTGCGCGGCCCGATCCGGCGAGAAACGTGATGTCTTCTCGCTCGATCGCGGTGACCTTTACGATGTCGAGCGACCAGATGTGGCTGGCGACCCCGTAGCTCTTCAGCAGGTCGGCCATCCATAAGGCGCTCGCGCCGTTGAACGACCCGATTTCGAACACGGAGGCGGGCTTGAGGTTCCAGAGGAGCAGCGGATACAGGGCGAAGTCGAACGGGTTCTTGATCATCGGGTGGCCGCGGTAGGTGTAGCGATGGGTCGAGGCCTCGATCTGCTGCAGGAATTCGGGTCGCAGGCTGGATGCCCATTGGCGCTCTTCCGCCGACCTCGCCGCAAGCTGCCTCAGCACCTCGCCGACCTTCTGTTTGAGTTCGGCTGCTTTGGTGGAGCCCGGGTTGATCCTGAGCTCCGCTTCGGCGGCGGCATGCGCCTCTTGGAAGCGCCCCAGCCCGGCGAGGCATTGGGCGCGCATTTCGTTGAGGCCGGGCATGGCGGGGTCGAGGTTGGCCGCCTCTTCGAGGAGTCGGAGCGCCGAGAGCACCTTCTTACCGGCTAGGGCCTTCTGCGCCCGTCGATAGAGATCTTGCGCCTGATCTTGGCCCTGGGTGCTCATCCCGCGCCCAGTCTTACCCGACCGGGTAGGATCGCCCGCATGGACTTCGGGCTAGAGGGCCGGGTGGCGATGGTGGCTGCCGCAAGCAAGGGGATCGGGTTGGCGTGCGCCAAGGCGCTCGTGGACGAGGGTTGCTCCGTCTCGATTTGCGCGCGCGGCGAGGAGGGGCTGGAGGCTGCCTCGATCGAGCTGGGCGAAGCGAGCCGAACCTACTGCGTGGACGTGGCCGACGCGGCCGACCTGTCTTGGTGGGTGGACGAGACCCGAAAGGACCTTGGCCCGCCGAACATCCTCGTGACCAACACGGGCGGCCCCCCCGCCGGGCCGCTTGCCGACATGACCGACGAGCAGTGGCAGGCCGGATTCGACGGCACGCTGATGAACGTAATCAGGCTCGTGCGCCTGGTCGCGCCAGACATGGAGGCGAAGGGCTGGGGCCGCATCGTGCACCTCAGCTCGCTCGCAGCCAAGGAACCGGGAGTGCTGCTGCCGATCTCATCCACGCTCCGCACCGGACTTAACGCGCTCACCCGCCTGCAGGCGACGCAATACGCCCCGAAGGGAATAACGGTGAACGCGGTGCTGCCCGGCCACACCCTCACCGACCGCCAGCTGCACCTGGCCGAGGTGCGCGCCCAGCAGCAGGGCCTAACCCCCGAAGAAGCGCTCGCAAAGCAGGCGGCGGAGGTGCCGGTCGGGCGTTTTGCGCGGCCGGAGGAGATCGGTGCGGTCGTGGCCTTTATCTGCTCGAATCAGGCCGCGTTCTTGACCGGGGCGGCGCTGCTTGTGGACGGCGGGCAGACTAAGGGCCCCGGTTAGAGAGCTGATCGAGCGCCGCGCGTAGTTCGCCGTAGCTGGGCGAGCCATTCTCGGCATAGACGATTGCGTCCTCGAGCACCTGCCGCGCCTCCAACGACTTCCCCCTCTTGGCGAGGTCGCTGGCGTGAGCCAGGCACTCCTGTCCGACCCGGTCGCGCGCGCGTCGCAGCCGGTCTTCGTAGATTCGCGCAAGCTGGGTGGTGCGCTCGTACTTGACCGCGAGCACCCATTCGTCCACCGAGCCCTTGAGGAGCGAGATGCGCTGCTGGGGATCGGCGACGCCGGGCGCGCGTCCATCCCAAAGCTCCGCGAGCAGACGGTGCGATTTGGCGCGGGTCTCGTCGTAGCCGAGGGCATCGTGCAGGTCTTGCTCGGCTTGGGTCGTCTGCCCTTCGTGCTCGGCGCGCTGCTCGAGCATCTCCGCGATCCGCTGCCGCGTCGCCTGCTTTTGGTCTTCGGTTTCCGCGTTGTCCAGGGTAGAGATCGCTGCATCCACGTCGGACGGCTTCGCGTTCTGAGAATTGATTTGAGGCGGAGGCGCGCGCTCGCTGAGCGCCTTGCTGACGCCGGCGACGAGCCCGACCGCGACCGCGATGAGCATCGCCACCAGGACGATCGCCAGGAAGAGCCGACCTACGAAGTAGCGCACCTCGGGCGAGATGAGGGGCTTGCGCGGGGGAGGCGGGTAATAGATTTGCGACGACGGCGTGTATCCGGTGGGGTGGCCGCCCGGCTTGGGCGGTCCGTACGGGTTCACCGCTGGCAAGTACGGCGTTTGCACCGGGGGCGGCTGCGGGAAGGGCTGCACGTGCTGGCCACTCGCGTACGGGTTGACGATCGGCGGGGGCGTGGGCTGATAGAGGGTGGCCCCGAGGGCGGGGTGGCCCGGATCGATGACGGGGCCGAAGGCGACGGCGCGCTGCGCTCCTTCGATTGCGGCGAGCATTTCGCCCGCGCTCGTGTAGCGCAGGCCCGGGCTCTTGTCGACTGACCGCTCGATTACCTGCCAGAGGGCGTAATTGGCCTGGGTCGGGCGCTCCGCTTCCTTGTTCATGATCGCGTATGTGATCGCGACCACGCTGTCGCCTTGGAACGGCTTCTGGCCGGCGATCATCTCGTAGAGCACCACTCCGACGCTGAACAGGTCGCTGCGCGCGTCGATCTCGCGACCCACGATCTGCTCGGGAGACATGTAGCTCGGCGTGCCGAACACCTGCCCGTCCTGCGTGATGTTCTGCTCGAAGGTAAGGCGGGCGATGCCGAAGTCGGTGAGCTTGATCCGCCCGTCCGAGAGCAGTTGGATGTTGTCGGGCTTGATGTCGCGGTGGATCACGCCGTGGGTATGGGCGTAATCCAGCCCGTGGAGCACGGCAGTGACGATCTCGACCGCGCGGTCGGGCGGCAGGAATCCCTTGGTGTCGAGCTCGTTGCGCAGGGTGTGGCCATCGAGATACTCCATCGCGATGAAGTGCTTTCCCGCGTCCTCGCCCACCTCGTAGACCGTCATGATGTTCGGATGGGTAAGGGAGCCGGCTGCCCGCGCCTCGCGCAAGAAGCGCTTGAGGCGGTCTGCGCGTTGCTGATCGGTGGCGCCGCCGAGGGTCGCCAACTCCTTGATCGCCACCCGCCGGTTCATCAGGGGGTCGTACGCCTCGTAAACGATGTCGTTCGAGCGCGCGATCTCTCGGATGATCTGGTATTTGCCGAGGGTGGTCGGAGGGTTGGCGCTCATGGGGCACGAAATCGCACGAAAAACGGCGGCTATGTATTAAAAACGCGAATCTTTGCCGGCTCGTTCAAGGTGCTCTCTCGCGCCGACCCGCCAATGATATTCAATACTGCTCATGGTGGCGGAAACGGCGTCCGGTTAGAGAGGCGCCGCTGGATGTTCGTCCCCATGACCGTTCATCGGTGATGCGAAGCGCACGGATGCTTTGGCCGGGAGCCCTGCTCCTGGTGGTTGCCGCTTCCGCGGCGGGTCTGGACCATGCGGCCCAGGCGTTCACCCGCTTTTTCGGGCCGAAGGCAGCCGTTCGCGTAGTTCGCCCAACTTTGCTTTGGGAAGTGTGGCCGGGTGAAGGCAGCCAGGTCACTTCCGCGACGATGGCGCTCGACGGGGCAGGCGTGCCCGCCGCCTACGACCTTGGGCGCAGGATGTTGGCCTACGAGCCGAGTTCGCCCCTCGCCTATGGCCCTCACCATGTGAACTGCCTTGTCACGATCGACGGGCACTACACGCTGCACAAGGAGTGGGATTTTCGCGTGCCGGCGGGCGCTTTGCTGGCTCTGCCCGAGTTCACGCAAATCGACGGGCAGATTCTCGGCGAGGTTAACGCGATTCGTTCCGACTACGGCTTGCCCGCCTTCGAGTTCGATCCTCGCCTTGCCGCCGCCGCGCGTGCGCACTCGGGCTACCTTTCCGCCAACTCGACCACGGGGCACTTCGAGCAGCCGGGTCACCCGGGATTCGTCGGCGATTCGCCCGGCGCACGGCTCGAAGCCTTCGGCTATGTGTACGATTCTTGGGAGTGCGTCAACTTCGGCACTTTGGACATAACCGAATCGGTCCGGAGTCTCTTTGACGCCCCGTACCATCGAATTCCGTTTCTGCAGCCGGGTCGCCTGATGATCGGCGGAGGGTGCGTGGATCGTCGCCTAACCCTCGAATTCGAGATGACCAAGCTGTCGGGCACCGTGGTTTCGCCTCATGCGGGCGAGCGCGACGTTCCGACCCAGTGGAGCAGCTGGGAGCGCCCCAACCCCCTTCGGATGCACCCGGGCGCGAAAGTCGTCGGTTACCCGATCGTATTCAGCCGCTTCTCTCCTCGCCAATCGCGCCTGGTCGTGCAGGAGGCGGGGCTGTGGTCGTCGGACGGCTCGCAAGTTCCGCTCTATCTCAACACGGCGGCAAACGACGACCGCTTGACCTTCACCGCCTTCCTCATCCCTCAGCAGGCCCTTCGGGCATCGACCTGCTACACGGCGGCGGTGCGCGCGCATACCGAAGACGGAGAGGATGTATCGGGCAAGTGGCGATTCACCACCGCTTCGGCCCAGCCGCGCCGCTGAGCCTCAATACGCCTTGGCGAACACGACCCGACGCTGGCTTGGCTTGCCCGAGAGCACGCATTTCCCGGGCTGATCGTCTTCTGGCTGCAGGCCCTTTAGCGGGATGCAGCGGATGGTGGCCCTGGTGCGCTCGGCGATTTCGTTCTCGGTCTCCGAGGTGCCGTCCCAATGGGCGACCACCAGGCCGGGTGCCTTTTCGCCTGAGAAGAGTTCTTCGAACTCGGCCCACGTGTCGACCCTGCGCGTATTCGTTTCCCGCATTTCCGTGGCCCGGCGCAATAGACCGTCTTGAATCTCGCCGAGAAGCGAGGCAAGCTTGGCAGGCAGCCCTGGGGCCAGCGGCTCGGTCGTCTTGTCGCCCGTGTCCCTGCGAGCGATCACGCACGTGCCCGCCTCCAGGTCGCGGGGCCCGAGTTCAACTCGCAGGCAGGCCCCTTTCAACTCCCAATCGTTGAACTTGAAGCCCGGACTCTCCTTATCTCGCTTGTCCACGTGCACCCGCATCGGCGAACCGTCCCAGCCCTGAGTTCGCAAGTCCGCCGCGAGCCTATCCGCCGCTTCGATCGTCCTCGAACGGGTTTCCTCGTCTCGGCCCATGGGCACGATCACGACCTGCACGGGCGCGAGCCGCGGGGGCACGACAAGGCCCTTGTCGTCGGAGTGCGCCATGATAACCGTCCCAACAAGTCTTGTGGAAACGCCCCACGAAGTTGCGTAGACGTATTCCAGCTTGCCCTCTTGGCTCTGAAACTGCGTTCCGAATGCCTTGGCGAAGTTCTGGCCCAGGTGGTGCGATGTCCCCGCCTGGATCGCTCGCAAGTCCTGGGTCAGGGCCTCGATGCAGTAGGTGTGGTCGGCCCCCGCGAATTTCTCGACCTCCGACTTCAGCCCGGTGAGCACGGGAACCGCCATCCATTCCTCTGCGAATCTTCGATACACCTCGAGGATAGTGAGCGCCTCTTGCTCGGCCTCATCGTAGGTAGCGTGGGCGGTATGGCCCTCCTGCCAAAGGAACTCGGCGGTGCGCAGGAACAGGCGTGTGCGCATCTCCCACCGCACGACGTTTACCCATTGATTGATCAGAACCGGCAGGTCGCGATAGCTTTGAATCCACTTCGTGTAGGAGTTCCAAATGATCGTTTCGCTCGTGGGCCGGATGATGAGCTCCTCTTCTAGCTTCGACTCCGGATCGACCATGAGCCCTGTTCCATCGGGGTCGGCCATGAGCCTGTGGTGGGTGACCACCGCGCATTCTTTGGCGAAGCCCTTAACATGCTCGGCCTCGCGCTCTAGGAACGACTTAGGGATGAACAGCGGGAAATAGGCATTCTGGTGGCCGGTCGCCTTGAACATATCGTCGAGCGCCCGCTGCATTAGCTCCCACAAGGCGTAGCCGTGGGGCCTGATCACCATGCAGCCGCGAACGGCCGAGTAGTCGGCGAGGCCAGCGCGCAGGACCAATTCGTTGTACCAATCGCTGTAGTTCTCCGCGCGCGGAGTGATGCCGAGGTTGTTGCTCACGGGCTCTGAGTTTGGCACAGCATCGAGGCGCCTGCCAAAGAACCCTTGATTCAGGGCTTCAGGGGAGCCGACGACTCTCCGAAAATATGACGGGGCCTCATGCGGGGCCTTGATTGCATTCGGAGGCAACTTGACCCAGGGCGCAAGACGTTGGAAGGACCTCGCTTGGATTTGGGCGATGGTGGCCGCGGCGGTGGGCATGCTAGCGGTTACCGCGGCCACTATCACGGGTTCGTTCGGAGTGCTTTTCTGGGGCGCAGCGACTTTGGTGGCGGGAGGGCTCTGCATGCGAGCCCGGTGCGCGGGCCGCTGGCAGTTCTTTGAGGACTCGGCCGACTCCCTTATCGTTTTGGATTCGGCCGGCTCCATTCTCGCCGCCAACCGTGCTGCGGCAACTTTGTTCGAACTGGGGAAGGATGAACTGGTCGGACGGCGCTTCGTCGAGCGTTTCGAAATGGACGATCGATCTCGGGCGCGCAGTGTTCTAAACGACCTCGCACGACACGGTCAGTCCATGGAGTTCGAGGTGCGCGTTCCACGCCATGAGGGCGAGCGGTGGATGAGTTGGAGCGGATGCCGCGAGCGGCGAGGCGAGCAGATTTACCTCACCGGGCGCGACGTGACCTATCGCCGGCTTGCGACTGACGCGATGCTTGAGATCGAAGGTCGATATCGCCTCGTGGTCGAGAGCGCGCAAGAGGTCGTGTTTCGGCGCGACGCGACCGGCCGGTGGGCCTTCCTTGGTTCGGCCTGGACCGATCTAACGGGTCATTCGGTCGAGGACACCATTGGCAAGCCATTCTTTGAATTCATCGATCCCGTCGATCTCGAGCGCAAGGCGGTGTTCGAAGATGAAATGATCACCGCTCGGCGCGAATCGGGAAGGATCGAGTTGCGGTACCGCTGTGCGGACGGATCGGTACGTTGGCTTGACACGACCTTTCGCATGCAGTTCGATGCCGATGGGAACGTGGTCGAGACGATTGGCGCCCTGGTGGATGTGACCGAGCGGCGCGCTGCAGTGGAAGGAATCGAGCGAGAACGGGACTTCAGCCACGCGATTCTCAATACGGTCGGCGCGGTCGTCGTCGTGCTCGATCGTGAAGGCCGCATCGTTCAGTTCAACCGAGCCGCCCAGTCTCTGACGGGCTACGCCTTTGAGGAGGTGGTGGGGAAGGTTGTTTGGGAGGTCTTGCTTCCTCAGGAAGAGGTCGACTGGGGGAAAGCCAAATGGGCCGATTTCATCGCTCAGCCTTCGAGGGTCGCCTGCGAGAGTCACTGGTTGACCAAGACGGGGGAGAAGCGCCTCATCAGCTGGGTCAACTCGGCAATATTAGCCCCAGGTGGCGATGCCGCCTTCATTATCGGAACCGGTATCGACGTCACCGACGAGCGGCGGGCCCAAGAGCAGCTTCAGCTAACCCAGGAGCGATTCGAATTGGCAGTCCGAGGCTCGCGCGACGGCATTTACGACTGGGACATTGTGCGCAATCGCATGTACGTGTCGCCCAGGGCCAGGGAGATGTTGGGTTACGGTGATTGCGAACTTCCCGCGGGCCACGAGGCATGGCGGCAATTGGTGCATCCCGACGATCGACTGACGACTGATCGTGAGTTGGCCGAGTATTTGGGTCGCAAGTCCAGCGAGTACCGCTCCAAGTTCCGCGCTCGCAGACAAGATGGCAGCTACAGCTGGATGTTGGTTCGAGGGGTGGCGCAATGGGATCCGCACGGGCAGCCGACCAGGCTGGCCGGCTCCTTCACCGATGTCACCGGCGAAGTGGCAGCGCACGAGGCGGTGGTGGCAAGCGAGTCGGCAATGGCGGAAGCGCAGCGGCTGGCTCAAATTGGATCATGGGAGTTTGACCTCGAATCCGAGGCATGCACGTGGTCCGCGGAATGCAAGCGCCTAATCGGACTCGATCCCCACGGCCCTGCCCCAACGACCCGGGCTTACCAGGCCATGATCCATCCCGAGGACTTGCCGCAGGTCGTTGGGCTCATCGAGCACACGATCCTGACGGGAGATCCATACGAGTTCGACCAGCGCGTGTTCCTGCCGGATGGAACCATGCGATATCTGAGCGCCCGCGGGCAGGCCATCCGCGATGCGCATGGCGGGACCATCCGACTTGCCGGAACGCTGCAGGACATAACCGACCGAAAGCGGGCCGAGGAGGAGTTCATCGAGGCGCGCGAACTGGCGGTGGCCGCATCGAAAGCCAAGGGCGAGTTCCTCGCCAACGTGAGCCATGAGGTTCGCACGCCGATGAACGGCATCATCGGCATGTCCGAACTGCTTCTGGAAACCTCACTCGAGCCCGATCAACGGAGCTTTGGTCTCGCGATCCGCCAAAGTGCGGACACCCTGATGAAACTGCTCAACGATATCCTCGACTTCGCAAACCTGAAGGACTCCGACCTCCAATTCGGCAGCGAGCCCTTCTGGCTCGACGAACTACTCGCCGAGGTGGGGGAGGCGTTTCAACCCGAGGTGCGGGCCAAAGGGCTGGAGATGGACACCATCGCCCTTCCCGTACACCACTTGCAACTGCTGGGTGACACCGGGCGTCTGCGCCAAGTGCTGAACCACCTGATGAGCAATGCGGTGAAATTCACCGAGCATGGGACGGTGGGTCTGCGGGCCTTCGTCACGGATGCAGGTGTGCGGTTCGAGGTCTTCGACACGGGCATCGGGATCCCTGCCGAGCAACAAAGACTCATCTTTGAATCCTTCACTCAAGGCGATTCTTCCGCCTCGCGCAAGTTTGGAGGCGCGGGCCTTGGTCTCGCAATCGTCCACCAGCTCGTCGAGCGCATGCGAGGCCAAGTATCGCTCACGAGCCAACCTGGGGAAGGAAGCACCTTTCGCGTGTCTGTTCCGCTGCAGAGGGTCGTGGTCCCGGCCGCATCCGACGCCCTACCGGAGGAGACTCGGCGTTCGAGGCCGACCCGGACTCTGGTCGCGAGCGTGGATGAAGGCCGGGCCCAACTCATCGAGTGCCTTACTCGGGCTGGAGCGAGCGTCGAATTGGCCAATTCGGGCCGAAGAGCCGTTGACGCCGCGCTCGAGGGTCTCTTCGATTTGGTGCTCATAGACATGGACTTGCCCGGTATCAGCGGGCTCGAAGCAACCCGACTCATACGCGGCGAGGAAGACAAGCTCGCCAGGCACACGCGGATCGTCGGGCTCTCAAAGGGAACAAAAAAGAAAGATCGGCAACGGTGCCTGGAGGCGGGGATGGACGAGCACATCAGCAAGCCCGTGAGCGAGGAGCGCCTGCTGGCGATTCTTCACGGCGAACAAGCAGAAGAAGAGCTGCCCAACCTAGATGGCGAACACCTGCAAGAACTCTCCGGCGGCGATCCGGCGTTTGAGAGGGAACTTCTCGACACCTTCCTTGACAGTGTTCCCGGAATGTTGGCCGAGTTGCGCGAATCGATCTCTGCGGGAGATGAGTCGACGGCCGTGCGTGCCGCCCATACGCTTAAGGGCAGCTCGCGATCGGTCGGCGCCGCCGCCTTCGCCCAAGCGTGCCAGGCCGTCGAACTCGCTCTTCGCAACGGAATGAATCCCGATCTAACCGAAGTCGAGACCTTGCTCGGCGAACTGTGCCTGGAAGTCGAGGCTTACTTCAACCGGCGCGCGGCCTGATTCGCGGGGCCTTGCGGTAGAGTCGGCTTTGCCGATGGACATCGCGGCCAATCCGTTCCTATGGGCAGCAGGAGGGCTCTTCCTTCTGTTCGTATACGTGGTGGCCACGTTCAACCGCATAGCCAGGCTGAAGAACCACCTGCGGGAGAGTTGGGCAGACGTCGACGTGGCTCTCAAGCGCAGGTACGACCTTATTCCGAATTTGGTCGAGACGGTCAAGGCCTACGCGGCTCATGAGCAGCAACTCCTGACCAAGATCACTGAGGCCCGTACGCGGGCCATGGCCGCACCCGGCCTCGTCGAGCACGCGCAGCAGGAGAATGAGATGGTGCTCGGGCTCAACGGACTTCTTGCGCGAGTGGAGGCGTACCCGAACCTTAAGGCCAGCGAGTCTTTCCAGCAGCTTCAGATGGAGTTAGTGGACACCGAAGATCGCATAGCGGCCGCGCGCCGTTTCTACAATGCGAACGTGCGTGACTTCAACAGCCTCCTAGCGTCGTTCCCATCCGGGCTCGTGGCAAAGGTGGCGGGCTGCGTGGAGGCGCCGTTCTTCGAAGTGCAAGATCTTGCGGTTCGGTTGCCCGTCCGCATCACGGCGTCAAATCTCTAGCGCACCTCACGCGGCGCGCGTGATGCTCGCAGGTAGCGACTCGGGCCGGAGAGTTCGCTCGCCGGTCGGACAGAGCACGACTGCCCGCTCCATCGTATTCTCGAGCTCGCGGACGTTCCCGGGCCAGCGATAGGCGAGGAGAGAAGACTCCGCCTCGGTGCCGATTTCGAGTGGTACCCGTTCATTTTCGGAGGCGAACTTCAAAAGGAAATGCTTTGCAAGGGGCAGAATGTCTTCTCGGCGATCGCGAAGCGGCGGGATCTCGATGTCGACCACCTGGAGCCGGTAAAGAAGGTCGAGCCTAAATGTGTGCTCTTCAACCGCCTCGTGGAGATTCCGGTTCGTCGCAGTTATGAGGCGCACATCGACCCGAGTCGGTGAGGACGAGCCGAGGCGCTCGAATTGGCGTTCCTGCAACACGCGCAGCAGCTTCACCTGAATTGCCATCGGGATGTCGCCGATTTCATCGAGGAAGAGAGTTCCGCGGTTAGCCAGTTCGAAGCGTCCCGGCTTGGCGCCTTGAGCGCCAGTGAAGGCGCCCTTCTCGTATCCGAACAGTTCGCTTTCGAGCAGGGTTTCGGGCAGCGCCGCGCACGACACCGCGACAAAGGGTCCGGAAGCTCTCGACGAAAGTTCGTGCAGGGATCGGGCCACCACCTCCTTCCCCGCTCCGCTTTCGCCCGTGATCAGCACGGTCGCCCGCGAATCTGCAACCTGCTTCACCATTTCAAGGACCTTGCGCATCGGCTCCGACTCCGCGATGAACCCACCACCGCTTGCATTGGGCGTCCTGTGTCGCGAGCGTGGATTGCGGGGAGCCTCGAGCGCACTTGTCGCGATCTTCTTTAGCACGTCGAGGTCGAACGGCTTGGTCACGTATTCGTGGGCGCCGTCGCGGATCGCCTGGACCGCCTGCGGGATGGTTCCGTATGCGGTGATAACGACCACCGGTAACTCGGGCCAACGTTCCTTGACCTGTTTCAGGAATTCATGGCCCGATTTGCCCGGCATCGTGACGTCGGTGATGACGAGATCGGCCTTTTCCGAAGTAAGCAGGCGCAGGGCCTCGGTGGCGTCCTCCGCGACGGACACCGCGAATCCATCCTTGGTGAATGCCACCTCCAGAATTCGCCTGATGCTTGGCTCATCATCGACGATTAGCAGTTTTCGCTTCGGAGTCATGCGGCGCGGCCACCCAAGCTCACCTCAAAGACACTGCCCTTGCCCTCTTCGCTCCGAATGCTGAGAGCGCCTCCGTGAGCGTCCACGATCTTCCGCACGTTGCTGAGGCCGAGCCCGGTCCCTTTGGGGCGGGTAGTGAAGAAAGGCGTGAAGAGCCGGTCGAGTTCGGCGGCGGGAACGCCCTCGCCCGTGTCCTCGACGGTAAAGCCGTGGGGCTCCGCGACCAGGGTGACGTTGCCCTTGCCGTGACAGGCTTGTAGAGCGTTGAGCGCAAGATTGCGAACGACCTGCTCAAGCTTGTTCTGATCCCCCTCAACCGTGTGCCCGTCGGTGGACCCGCGAACGTTGAGCTTGACGCCCGCCTTCTTGAATTCGGGCGCTAGTCTGCCCGCCACGTCCTTTAGGAGCGAGCCTATGTCCACGGGCACCCGTGTCACGCGCAGCGGACGGGCGAAATCGAGAAACTGGTCGCATAGCTCGTCAAGCTTGCAAGCCTCGGTGTGGATGATCTCGGCGAACTCGACAGCCTGATCCGGCTCTTGCATGACCAATTGCGCGGCGGACCGGATGCCGGTGAGGGGATTCCGGATTTCGTGGGCGACTGCGGCCGTCATCTGCCCGATTTCGGCCAGGCGGCTCAGCCTTGCCACCTCACGCACGGCGCGCTCATGTTGCGAGACTTCTTCGATCGCCGCCGTCGCGCCTCCGCCGGGCATCGGCGCGCAAACCAGCGACCAGCTTCGATCCGACTTCTCGTCGTGGTAGCGACGGCGGATCGTCTGGCCGGAAAGGGCGGCGCGAAGCGAATCGCGCAGGCTGGCGAGCAGCGCAGTGAGCTCCGGGTGCTCGGCTTCGTCGCTCAGCATCCGTAGCGCTTCTGCGTTCGCCTCGGTGACTAGCTCTTGGTCGTCTACGACGACGACCGCCACCGCCAGGCATTGCAGCACCTCCTGAAGCCTGTCGCGCAGGATCCGCGCCTCCGATGCGGTCTGCCGTACCTTGGCGAAGAGCCTGGCGTTTTCGACCGCCAGGGCGATATGCCGAGCGACTGCTTCTGCCCTCTCCAATTCGGCCTGCCCAAACTCGGGGGCCGAAGCCGGGCGCGAAAGATTCAGAACGCCGATGCAGCCACTCGCCGGGGAGATGAGAGGAAGCACGATCGCACTGCCGAGATCGGGTCGCTCGCGGAAGCGCCGATGAGATAGCAATGGGTGTTGAGTCGGGTCGCTGACGAGCAACGGCCTGCCGAGCTCGATGCTCGCGCCTGCGATCCCCTCGCCAGGGCTCACGCGCGCATCCTCCGGCATCCTCGCGTCGAGACCCGTCTTGGCCATGAGCAGATATCGCTCGGAACCTTCGTGTCTTAGAAAGAGTGAGGCGCCCGACGCGCCGAACCAGTCAGCGCAATGCCCGAGGACCTTGCCAAGGGCTTCCTCCAGACCCTGCTTGCCGAGGTCCCACGAGGCGTCGAACAAGCTCCAAAAATCGGGATCGCCCGAATAGAGAGGCGCGGCCATATCCCAATTGTTGGCGCGTGCCTCTCTACCTTGGACGACTATTTAGTCCTAAATGCAACCGGACTAGGTGACGGTCACGACGCCGACCGCAGTATCCGTGCCTGTCGTGACGACGACTCCGGAGAGAGTGGCCGTCTTGACCGTGCTCGTGGCGGGATCGGTCCAGGTGACGTTCAGCGTGTACGTGCCCGGCGGCAGCGCCCAGATCTTGAATGTGCCGTCCGCTTGAGACATAGTGCCGTTCACGAGAGTGCCCGGCGCAAAGGCGGCGCCAGCCGCATAGGTGGCGTCGATCTCAGCCCCTGGCGCTGGCGACGTGCCGAACATCACGGTTCCGCTGATCGTGCCCGCGTTGGTCAAGACGACCACTGGGATCACCGGATCCAGCCTGTAGGTGCCATCGCCGTCCAGATGGAGCGATCGAAGAAGGTTGAAGTCGAGCAGGATCTCGGTGTTGTTGTCCGCCGTGATCGTGTAGTCGACGTCGAGCTTTACTCCCGTTTGAACATCGCTCGGGATCACCACGTCATGGGTTCCCGTCCCGTCGGTGACGGTTGCCGATGTCACAAAGAGCCGGACTTGGGTGTAATCGCCAGGCGGAAGGTCGTGAGAGCCGAGCGTGGTGTCGTGCTCGGCGAATTGCAGCAAATTCAGAGTGATGGGGGCGCTGACGATGTCGACCCAGGCGTTCCCCACATGAGCTTGCACCGAGCCGATGGTCACCTCGAACGCGGTGACGCCGCTCAGAGGCGCATCCGCCATTCGGACGGTAAGTCGCCCCATTCCCGATCCAATTCCAGAGCCGCCGCATCCCCCTACGATCGGGATCAGCGCGGCCAACAGCCAAAGTCTCTTGAGCATGCTTGTGTACCTCGCTTGCCAGTCGTTATTGGCCCACCGGTGCGGCGGGCGAAACGCTCCGGTTAGACGGACGCTTGGTGCAGTAGCGTTCGGCATACTCGCCTCCGCAACCCTCTATCCGTCAAATCTGCCTAGTACACAAGAGCTACGAATCGGGGATAAAACGTCGCACGATGGCGCAGCGCCTGCCATAGGCTGTGTTTGTACTCACCTGGTTGCCCACCGTTTCGGCGGTGCGGCCGTTTCCGATGTAGATCGCAACGTGCCCTGGGTTTGAGAAAACGAGCACATCGCCAAAATGCAATTCGTCATAAACCACCTGTCCGCGCTGGAGATATCCGATGATCTGAGACTGGTGGGGAAGCGGAATGCCGATCGCGCTGAATACGTTGCTCACAAACCCCGAGCAATCCACCCCGTCATGGGTTGAGCCGCCCCAGCGATAGGGCACGCCTTGCCAACTGCGAATCTCGTCGAGCAACTGGTAGTGGATGGGCAGGTGAGGGCCGTCGTAGAGCGTCCCCGGCGTGATGCGAGCGTAAAGAGCGTAGCCTAGACCCGGGTTCGGGGCGCCGATTCCGATCGGAAACAAATTCGCCCTCGATATGTCGACTCCGTGTCCGCCGGGGGCGGGATCATCCGGGGAGGCAAAGGCGAGTGGCGCGTGGATCGGGCGTGAGATTTGGGTGGAACCGTCGACGCTGAGGGGCTGCTCCAACACCTGGCCGTTCCGGGCGGTCAGAACCTTTCCATCGCCCATGTAAATCGCGCTGTAGTCGCGCCTCGACACCACATCGCCGAACTGGAGATCGGCCAGCGGCCTAGGCGCCATCAAGTCTCCGGTTGCCTTCAGCCGGGAGGCTTTGAACAACGAGCGCACGAACCGGTCGGGGTCGGAAGTCGCGATGTGTCGAACCTGGCCCTTCTGGGCCGCCTTCGCAACCGCCCACAGCCGGGCGTGGGGGACGCTGACCGGGCGCGTCGTTTGCGCCCCAAGCTCGTACCAGACGTATCGGCCCGAGGTGCCGAGGTCATGCGCGGCGTGGGAAATGTGGACGAGGCCGTCTTTGCGAAGTACCCATGCTCCGTCCGGCTCGGCCGCAATCGAAACCACCGGCGACGGATGGAGCGCGGCAAACACCTCGGTGCCCCCATCTTCCAGGCTTGCGCAATACAGCTTCGAGCCGCTCGACCACCACATCGAGGGGCCGGCATAGGAGCAAGTCCGGGCGTACTTGGGCTTGATTGCGGGCTCTACGCGCCTAGGCTCCCAACTGTTTTGGTAGAACGGAATGGTGAGCAAATTGTCTTGATCAATGGCAACCACGCCCTCGGGCCCGATCAGCACGTTCGACGTATCGGCATCGCCGTGCGGGTTGCTGATGACCTTCTCGCCCACCTTGATCTGGACCGGGGCGCCGGGCGCGTCGTGAAAGTCGAGCACCGAGCAGGTGTAGCCGCCGAGATACTTCGGACGCTCGTCGGGCCGAACCGACCAAGCGGACAGGATTCCGATTTGCTTGATTCCGCCTGCCGCCTGCGCCTTTTGGCGCTCGCCGTAGCGGCGCATCGTCACGAACAGGCCCTTGTCGCCGCTTGCATAAAACGCGGTCGGTCCCTGGCGGGCTTCGGCGGCCAGATCGGGCCCCAGCACGTCCTCCGGCATCTCCGCCATCTTAGTGTTGGGGTCGACGAACCGCAATTCGCTATCCGACTGTACGCCGATGTAGCGGAACCATCGGCCAATGCGACGTATCGGGCCCTTGAGGGGCTCGGAAAGGTCGATCGACGTGGACTTGCCGTCTTTGTCGCAAAGGTACAGGGTGGAGGAGTCCTTCGTGCTCCACGCATAGCCGTGCGGCATGGCAAGCACGCACTGGGCTTCCGAGCTGCCTCCTGCCGCTGCGAGGATCGGGCGTCCGATCGAACCGTCGAGCACGGCGACGCCGCCCGTCTTGAGACCAACGACGAGCCGGTCGCCCGCCATACGCAAAGTGCTGGCCTCCCGAGCGTTGAAAGCGATTCCTCCTGCCTTCATCGGGGCTCCCGGCCCCGATGCGATCAGGCAGGCTAAGGTCAACGGCTGGAGCATTGTGCTAAAGGCGTGATTCTATACCCCAGAGGGGTGCAAGAGGCCAGATGGTTCATGTTCGCATCCATCCCAGCCTCGGCGCCATGCGGGAGTTGCAATGTTCGTGCCGAACCGCTCGAGGCGCAAAGCCGCAGACCCTCGCCAAACGGACACCTGACAATCGTTAGACAATCGTTCGACAACCGTCAGACCATCGTCAGACCATTGTTGCGTCAGGGCTTGGCAGGAGGCTTGGCCGAGAGCAGCGCGTTCGCTCTATCCTGTAGCCCTTTGAACGCCTCGTCCATCGCGGCGGTGGGCGCAAGGTCGGCGCCCTCGACCTCGCTCAAGAGCCAGCCGAGTCCGCCCATCACACCGTCCACCTCGTCCGCCCTGAGCCTCCCACGCGCCGCTTCCAGTTTCGCCAGCAGATCAAGGCACGATTTCGAAAGCTGGAACTGCCGGCGCAAGTCGGCCAAGCTCGTGGTGACGCGCGGATCCATCTTCAGCGCGAGTGGCTGCTCGTAGGCCATTCTGTCGACGGTCAAGCGCACCTTGTACTGCCCCGGCAGCGCCCAAAGAGCGGTGGTCGGATAGGTTGTGTCGTGAACGATCGCCTGCATCGGCACCCAGCCGGTTGGGGGCAACTGAAACAACCGCAGATCCCAGATGAATCGGTGCGAGCCCGCCGAGCGGGCAAGAGGCTGGAACGGCCGAATCCAATACTGCGGCACTTGCAGGTCGGTCTCAGGGAAGTCGAACGGCTTGTCAGACGACGAGAATCGCCTGAGAACCTCACCTTGCTCACCGACGATCTCGAGCGAGACCTCCTTGGCATCGGCCGCGAGAACATAGTTGAGGATCGCTCCCTCGGGCGGGTTCTTGCCACCAGGCTCGTCGGGCGGCAAGGGGGTGTCCGGGTTGGTGTTCCATCGAACGCGGATCGCGGTTTGGGGCTTGAATAACCGTGTCGCCGCCTTGCCGTCGATTTGCCTGAGAGGCGTTACGTCGTCGAGAATCCAGAACGAGCGCCCGTGGGTGCCGACCACCAGATCGTCTTCATGGACGACGAGGTCGCGGATCGAGGTTGCGGGCATATTGAGCCGCAGCGGAAGCCAATTCTCGCCATCGTCGATCGAGAAGTACACGGCGCGCTCGGTGCCGCAATAGAGCAGCCCGGCGCGAACCGGATCCTCACGAATCGTGTTGGTTGGCGAATCGTCGGGCAGCCCGCGGACGATCCTCGTCCACGTCTTCCCGCCATCGTGAGTTCGGTAAAGGTAGGGATGGAGGTCGTCGAGTCGAATCCGGTTGATCGCCAAATAGGCGGCGGCTTTGTCGAAGTGCCCCGCGTCGATCTGCGAAACCTTGCTCCAGGCGGTCAGGTCGGGCGGGGTCACGTTTGCCCACGTCTTGCCGAGGTCGCGCGTGACGTGAACGAGCCCGTCGTCGGTACCCGCCCACAGCAAGTTGCGATCGAGGGGCGACGGGCCAAGCGAATACACGACGCCACGCCGGCGCATCTTCGCCAGTTCGGGCGTGCGATACACACCGATGCTGGCGGGAACGTCGGTCTGCTCGCGGCTGAGGTCGGGGCTGATCACGTCCCAGTGCTGGGCGCCGTCGTTGGTCTTGAAGATCACGTTGCCCGCGTACAGCAGCATCGTTGGGTCGGCGGGCGAGAACATCACGGGCGCGGTACGCAAGAAGCGAACTTCGCCCCGGCGCAGGGCTTGCGGTCCCACCGACTGCGCTTGGCCGGTAAGTCGGTCGTAGCGGCTGAGCTTGCCCCCGTAGACCAAGTTCGGATGAAGCGGATCGGGCGCGACGTAGCCGTACTCCTCCGCCGCTACCGGATGCCATTCTCGAAACGTGATCTGTCCGTCCGGCCCACGGCTCATCACCGCCGCAGATCCGCTCTCCTGCTGCCCGCCGTACACCCAGTAGGGGAACTGGTTGTCGGTGCTGACGTGATAGAACTGCGCGGTTGGCTGGTTGTACCAAGAGCTCCAGGTCTCGCCGCCATTGACGGTGACCACCGCGCCCTGGTCGGAGGCGAGAAGGATGATGTCGGGATTGTCGGGGCTGATCCAGATCGTGTGGTAGTCGTCTCCGCCCGGCGCTCCCTTCCAGGCGGTGAAGGTCTTGCCCCCGTCGGTCGAGCGGTAGGTCGAGGTGTTGGCGACGTAGAGCCTGTCCGGGTCCTTCGGATCGACCTTGATCTCGGCGAAGTCGTCGCCCCGCTCCCACAACCGCATTTGGCCATTCACCTTCGTCCAGCTTTCGCCCGCGTCTTCGGACCGGTACACGCCGCCCAACGCTTCATTGGCGTCCACCAGGGCGTACATGCGGTTGCCGTTGCTTGGCGCCACCCCGATCCCGATGCGCCCCAGTCCTTGCGCGATGGTGGGCAGCCCCTTCGTGAGCTGCCGCCACGTATCGCCGCCGTCGGTCGACTTGTAGAGCCCGCTGTTCGGACCTTGCCAGTGGCCGTTCTCCCAGGGCGCTTGCCGGCCCGCCCACAGGTCGGCGTACAGAGTCTGCCGGTCCTTCGGATCGGCGGCGAGAGCGATCGCGCCCGTGTTCTCATCTTTATAAAGCACTTTCGCCCAGGTTTTGCCGCCGTCAGTGGAGCGAAACACGCCACGCTCCTCGTTCGCGCCATAGGGGTGGCCCAGCACAGCCACGAACACCCGGTTGGGATCGTGCGGGTCGATGAGGATCGCCCCGATCTGGAGCCCGTCGCGCAAGCCCAGGTGCTCCCACGTCTTGCCGCCGTCGACTGACTAGTAAATCCCATCGCCGACCGACAGGTCGGGCCTCTGCAGCCCTTCGCCACTGCCAACGTAGATCACGTTCGGGTCGGAAGGCGCAACCGCAAGCGCGCCGATCGAGCCGGTCGGCTGGTCGTCGAAGATCGGCTTCCAGGTGCGGCCCGAGTCGTTGGTGCGCCAAACGCCGCCGTTGTTCACGCCGGTGTAGAACAGGTTAGGCTGGCCGGGAACGCCGGTCGCGCCCACCGTGCGTCCTCCGCGGAATGGCCCGATCATGCGCCAGCGGAGCGCGTCGTAGAGGATGTAATCCGAACCCTGGACGTTGAACATGTCCTGGGCATTGCTGCGCGCAATGAAACGCGGGTGGGCGGCTATGGCGACGATAGCTATGGTAAGAAGACCAAGGCGGGGGCGGTTCATCAAGAGCCCATGCTACGCGATTCGCATCGCGCCGCTTGGGTCCCGGAGGGTCTACGGCCAGACCAGCCCCTCGATTCCGACTAAGGCCGTCGGCGTGCTTTGCGCGGACGGGGGAGATATTGGGAGGGGCGCAAAGCATGAGCGCGGCCTGCCGGTCTGGGGCTCGCGGTCTGTCGAGGCTTGTCCATCACCCTCCCCCTGCCCCCTCCCTCGAGGGAGGGGATATTTTTTCTTTGGCTCGCTCGCGCCCTCCGGGCGCTCGCTCACCTCTTCGCTTTCGCAACGCCATCCTTGGCGTTGCCAGAACGCAAGTGGTTCATAGGGAGTGTTGCCATGACGCGGCGAGCGGAAAGCTTCCTGAGCCACTCAAGGCCACTGCAGAGCCACCGCAAGGCCATGCAAAGCGAATGGCGGTTAGGCCAGGGTGAGCGGACTATCCCAGGTGGCGGCGAAGCTCGCGTCCTGAGCCACGTAGTGGGGAAGTCGTTCGACGAAGCCCTCCATAGCCTGCGCCATGTCGAACGCATCGAACGGATCGAACGGCCGGTCGCGAACGCTGACCAGCCACCAGCCGCCCATCTGCCAATCGCGCACGGGCAAGCTCATCAGGTATTCGATCACTTTGGGATCGAGCAGGTCGTAGGCCTTCTTCTCATCGTCGCACTGGACAACGTAGCGGCGGTTGAACTCCTCCATTTCGAACTTGATGTCTTGCATCCCGAGATGCTCGCCGATGCGCGTGAACACGTTCTCCGGCCCGATGCGCAGACTCGGCAAGATCATCGAGACGCGCAGGGCGGATACCGAGCATGTGAACGTGGTGCTGCTCTTGCCCGTGCTGATCGTGTAGCGGTATTGAAACAGATAGCAATCCGAGCGCTCGCGGCGGGCCACCAGCAGGTCGGTCAAACGCCGGTTCGTCCCCCTCGTGAAGGGCTCAAACGGCTGAAGCTGGAGGAGCAGAGGATCGGCGGGCGCGGAATCGAACAGCCCAAAGAACGGGCCCGGATCGTAAATCTTGTTCGGGTAGCCCTGAGCGTAATAGGTGAATCCCTGTGTGTTGGCGAAGTCGAAGCAGGTCTCGCGCATCCGCTCGGCCCGCGCGTTCGAGGCCGCCTTCACGACGACGGCGATGCCGCCGAACACGATGACCGCGACGAGAATGAGCAGCGACGGATCGACCATTGCCCATCGGCGACGATACCTGCGGTACGCAGGGCGACTAGCGAAGAGGGATGAGTGACGGGATGTCGCTCGTCACTTGTCACTCGTCGCTAGTCTCGTCGGATGTGATCGCTTCGCTATCGCTTCAGAGCTTGATGTCGACGATGCCGCTCACGCCGACGCCGTCCACGCGCTTGATGTCCTGGATGACATCCTTGCTCGAGACCGGGATGAGCGCCTTGACCCGCACCTCATGGCCGAAGAGCTCGGCGTCAGGCTGTGCCACCGCGACCACCTGATCGACCTTGTTCCTGGGGCCCATGATCTGCGCGCCGCCGATCGCATGGCTTGCGCCGATGCCCACCGTCAAAATCGGCACCACCTTGGTTGTGGTCGCATAGGTGTCCTTGTGGTTCGAGATCCTGTTGATCGCGCTGTTCATTTGGGGGCCGAACTGCTTGATCGCGACGGCTACGCCGCCGATCTTCAAGAGCTGGCCGAGTTGCGAAAAGCCGATCCCCGCCAAAGCAATGGCGCCTACGCCCGTCACAACCACTCTCTTCATCCTTTGAGTCATCGATTTGTCTCCTGCCTAAGCATTCCTTTCGGATAGACGATTCTAGGTCGCCCTGGGTTTTCCTGGCCTTACCCTCGGTGATTGTCGGCAGGGCTTCGCGGGGTTTAATCGAATCGATGCTCGACCGCAATCTCCTCCGTAACGATCCCGAGGCCGCGCGCGCCGGGGCAAGCGCCAAACACGTGGATGCGCCCATCGACGAGGCGGTGCGCCTGATTCGCGAGCGCGCCGACCTGCTGACGGGATTGGAGGCAAAGCAGGCGGAACTCAACAAAATCAGCAAGAGCATCGGTGCGCTGATGGGGCAGGGCAAGCGCGACGAGGCGGAGGCAGCCAAGGCCCAAACCAAGGGTCTAAAGGAGGCGATACAGGAAGGCGAGGCGCGCCAGCGAGATGTCGAAAGCGCCCTCGAGGCGGCCGAGCTCTCGATCCCCAACATCCCCCACGCCAGCGTGCCGGAAGGCAAGGGGCCGGAGGACAACGTCGTCGTGCGCCAATGGGGCGAGCAAGCCGAGCCGGCGGGGGGCGCAAAGCCGCATTGGGAGATCGCCGAGAGGCTGGGGCTACTCGACCTCGCGCGGGCGAGCAAGATCTCGGGCAGCGGGTTCGCCTTGTACACCGGCTGGGGCGCGCGTCTGCAGCGGGCTCTCTTCAACTTCATGGCCGACCACCAGACCCTTCGCAACGGCTACCGCGAGATTTATCCGCCGTTCATGGTCACGGGTGCCTGTCTGATCGGGACCGGCCAGCTTCCTAAGTTCGAGGAGGACCTTTACAAGGTGGACGACGATCTGTATCTGATCCCGACCGCTGAAGTGCCGGTAACCAACCTGTATCGCGATGAGATTCTCGATGGCTCGTCCCTCCCGATCAAGATGGCGGCCTACTCAGGCTGCTTTCGGCGCGAGGCGGGCGCGGCGGGCAAGGACACTCGCGGCATCCAGCGCGTGCACCAATTCGACAAGGTGGAGCTTGTGAAGCTGACGCTGCCCGAGGACAGCTTGGAGGAGCTGGAATCACTCACCCGCGACGCTGAGAGCGTGCTCCAGGCGCTAGGGCTGCACTACCGGGTGTCGCTCATGTGCACGGCCGAGATGGGCTTTTCGAACTCGAAGCAATACGATCTCGAGCTGTGGTCCCCGGGGCTCGGGCGCTATCTCGAGGTCTCGAGCTGCTCGAACTTCGATTCGTTCCAGGCGCGGCGGGCGAACATTCGGTTTCGGCGGGCCCCCGGCGAGAAGCCGGAGTTCGTTCACACGCTCAACGGCAGCGGGGTGGCATGTCCGCGTCTCTTTGCGTGTCTCATCGAGGCGTGCCTGCAGGCCGACGGGTCGGTGCTCCTGCCCGAGGTCTTGCGGCCATATGTGGGGACCGACCGACTGGTCGCGGGCTAAGTTTGCGCAGCTGGCAAAGAAAATTTTGGGGTAGCGAGGTCCGTTCCCGGTGATCCGCCCCTTCGAAGAGGGGGAGATTGTGTGATGGAAAGTCAAGTGCCGGTGCACGGTTCGGGCATCCAAGCCGTACCGCGTTTGAGCACGGCACCGATGCAGGAGCAAGGGGGGCGTCGTTCGGCAGCCGGTGACCAGTCGATCCGCGCCACGCACAGCCACGCAAGGCCATGCAGAGCCACGCAAGCGCCCCCGTTCACATGTGCAGCGTGACCGTGCGTGCGACCTCGGTGTGCATCGGGTCGCCCTTCTTGATCTCGACCTCTTTGCCCTTTACGAACACTCCGGCCGCGAGGCCGACCGGGCCGAGGACGATCGCGCCCGCGCCCGCCGTGCCCGCCGCGCGGTCGGTCTTGCTGCCCTTGAACTCCTTGCCTTTGCGGGCGGGTCGCAGGCCGATGCTCGCCCCGTGCAGGCGCAAAGGATCGATTGTGATCTGAATCTGCGCGTTCTTGCCGAAGGTGCCGCGCCGCCGCACTTCGCTCACGATGCCGGTGACGCGCGTGCCGCGGGCGATCGCGGTGTGGCCGTCGATCGTGACCGCCTCGGAAACCTTGAATTTCACCTTGTCGCCGGGCTTGGCCGTCTTCGTGGTCAGCGCCTGGTCGAAAACGAGGTTCACCGCCGTGTTCTCGCGCAGGACGGTGTCCGCCGCCATCGCGACGAGGGTGGATAGAGAGAGGGCGATTGCGGCAATGAGTCTGGTGGTCATTCTTCTTCTCCTTTCTAGAAAACTGTAGCACGGCGAGGGGGAGTGTCTCGCACCATGGTTCGACCATTGTCCGACCATCGTTCGACAACCGTTCGACGTCCGCCCCTGGGCCGTATGGCCCGCGCCCTAGGTTCAAACGTGGATAATGGAGTTACGATGGCGGCGGTTGCACGCAGCAGCTTTTTTGTTTCGGGCGGGACTCTCCCGCTCGAGACGCCCAGCTACGTCGTTCGTGCCTGCGACGACGCGCTCTTTGAATCGCTCAGCGAGGGCCGATTCTGCTACGTGCTCAATTCGCGCCAGATGGGCAAGTCGTCCTTGTCGGTGCGGACAATGGAGCGGCTGGAGGGCGTGGGCATCCGCTCGATCTTCATCGATCTCACCAAGATCGGCGGGCGCAACGTAACCCCAGAGCAGTGGTACGCCGGTCTGCTTGGCGAGGTGGGCCGCGCCCTCGGTCTCCGCCAGCAGATGTTCGATCATTGGAAGGATCACGACCATCTTGGCCCGATGCAGCGATTCTTCGGCGCTTTGCGGGAGGTGGCACTCGATGCCCAGCCCGGCAACCTGGTCATTTTCATCGATGAAATCGATGCGACTCGGGGCCTTTCTTTTTCCGCCGACGAGTTTTTTGCCGGCATCCGCGAGTGCTACAACCGGCGCGTCCACGATCCCGGCTATTCCAGGCTGACGTTTTGCCTCGTGGGAGTGGCCGTTCCCAGCGATCTGATCCGCGATCCCCGTACAACGCCTTTCAACATCGGCGATCGCATCGTGCTTGCCGACTTCAGCCTCGATGAGGCGAATGCCTTCGCCCAGGGTCTCGGGCCGGACGGCCAGCAGCTCATCAAGCGGGTCCACCATTGGACGAGCGGGCACCCGTTCCTCACCCAGAGCCTTTGCGTTGCGCTGAGCTCGCGCAACGGAGAAGCGAGCGAGGAGCTTGTGGACAAGCTTGCCTCGGAGATGTTCTTTGCCGCCAAGGCGCGTGAGACCAACATCAACCTCGCCGACGTGGGCAACCGGGTGCTGAACGGCGCGCCCCTCGACGCGGACGTCAATCTATTTCGCGCCGACGCCCTGCACTGCTACGAGAAGGTGCTGGCGGGCAAAGAGCCGGTGGCGGACGATGACACGAACGAGTGCACGTCCGTGCTCAAGCTAGCGGGGTTGCTGCGCGTGGATGGCGGGCATCTCAAAGTCCGCAATCGCATCTATGAGCGGGTCTTCGACCGGGCCTGGATAACCGAGAACATGCCCGAGCAGGAGGTTCGACGCCAAAAGAAGGCTTATCTCAAGGGCGTTTTGCGCACCGCGGGCATCGCGGCCGCGGTCATCCTCGGCGTTGGCGGCCTGGCCTTCAGCAACTACCGGCTTGCCAAGGAGCGGGCGATCGCGCTCGCCGAGGCGAAGAGCGAGAACGCGAGGGCCAACTACGAACTGTACGTTTCCAAGATGGGCCTGATCGCGGGCGCTTGGGAGCATAACAACGTTGACCTCGTTCAGGACGTCCTCGCGGAAACGGCGGCCAGTCCCGCCAGGAGCTGGGAGTGGGATTACTGGGATCGCCTCGCCAACAATTACCTGTATCAGTCGGACGAAGAACTAGCCATCTGGCCCCGATTCTCGCCCGACGGCAAGCAACTGGCGTCCCGTTTCGACGACCACATCACGATTGCCGACGCGAGGACCGGCCGGGTCATTCGTAAGTTGTCCAACGTTCGGCGGGGGGTAGGGATTTGTCGATGGACCCACGACGGCAGGCTGCTGGATCTCGTCAGCGGCGAGGACTTGCAACTGCTCGATCCAATCGCCGGCAAGGTGATCCGGACGCTCATTCCCAAGTGTGATGGATTCGTGGTTTCCAATGACGCGCCGCTAGTCCAGGGCGGCTCAGGTGGGGGGCATGGCAATAATTCACAGCAAATGATTGTCGATCTGAACGGTACGAGGACTCTCCTCGGCCTGCCGGTCCTCAACGCCGCGTTCGCCCCTGGTGGACAACGCATTCTGCTCATCGGCGGGTCGCAAAACCGCCCGGAGCGACAGGCGATTTTGATGGAGTGGCCTTCTAAGCGCATTTTGCAGCAGGCGCCCCTTTCGCCCGGCGTGCGCTCCGCGTCAGTTAGTTTCGACGGAAGATTCGCGGTCGTGGGCGACGTCGATGGCACCGTCACGCTCATGGAACTCCAGACACTCAAGCGTCTGTGGTCGAAGCCGATCCACCACGGCTTCGTGCGCACGGTTGACTTCTCGGCGGATGGCAAGTGGCTGGTGTCCGGCGGAGGCGACAACGTTGGGCATATCCTCGACGCCAAAACAGGCGTGATCCTACGAACCTACCGCGGCTGCACCGACATCACGATTAGCTCCAAGGGCGATCGTGTGCTCTGCACTTATAGCCGTTACCGCGGCTACGATCCACGCGCGCCCGATGATCAGCCCGTCCTGAGCCTTAGCGGAGCACCGATCCGTGGGGTCGTCCCCAGGCAAGACGGAACGTTCCTAGTGCAGGGCCTTTTCGGCAAGAAGTGGTTCTTGGATTCCGACCTCAAGACAGTTCGCCCCGCCCCCGACGGCAAGGGCGCTGCGGGCGACCCCAACATGATCCTCATCGCGAACGGAAGCGGCTCCGCTCTTTACGATTTGACCACTGGGAAGACGGTTCTCGAACTCGATAGCGCCTACGACGTCACCTTCTTCACGGCCAGTGCGGATCATCGCATCGTGGTCGTCGTGGATGGAGCCAGGAAGATGGGGGCGGTTTACGAACTGACATCCCGCAAGAGGATCGCCAGTATCCTTGCGGCGGGCGATGACACGACGGGACAAATCTCGCCGGATGGCTCCATCCTAGCTGTTGGCAAGCTCGATAGCACGGTCACGATCCTCAACGCCCTGACCTTCACATTCATGCAAACGCTTCGAGGGCACCGGCTCCCGGTAGTCGCCTTCCGTTTTTCCAACGACTCACGTCGCCTTATTACGTGCGCCCAGGACGACACCGCGCGCGTGTGGGACCTCGCGACGGGCCAGTCGGTTCTTCTCAAAGGCCATTCGGAGACAGTGAACGCCGCCGCGTTCACACCAGACGGCTCTCGTGTTGCGACTGGGAGCCTGGACCACAGCGTACGGATTTGGGACTCGCGAACCGGGCGCGAGTTGGCGCGTCTGGAGGGCCACAACGCCGAGGTCACCTCGGTCGCCTTCGACAATCAAGGCAAGAACCTGCTTAGCACGAGCATCGACGGAACGATTCGTGTATGGCAAACTGGTAAAGAGAAGTAGTCCTTCTTGAACCTATGCCCGAGCCGGCATCCCCGTCCACGGAGATTGCCCATGTCCTTTTTTTGGACTTGGTCGGCTATTCGCGCGAGTCCACCGCCGGTCAAGCGAAGCTGATCGGCGAATTGACGCGCCTCGTGAGCGTGTCACCCACCTTTGCGGAGGCGAGAGGCACGGGGGGTGTGCTGCCCCTCCCGACTGGCGACGGCATGGCGCTGCTTTACACCGGCGAGGTGACCGCCCCTGCTCGTAGCGCGCTCGAGCTATGGACGCCCCTGCGGGAGGCCGGACTTCGGGTGAGGATGGGCTTGCACAGCGGCCTCGTGCAGCGCCAAACCGACATTGCCGGGCATGCCAACGTGGCCGGGGAGGGCATCAACACCGCCCAGCGCGTGATGGACCTTGGCGAAGAGGGCCACATCCTTGCCTCCGATCAGTACGCCTCGTGGCTCGGCCAGTCCGAGACCTGGAAGCCGAGGCTGCGGCTTGTGGGCATCGGCCGAGCCAAGCACGGAGTGCTGCTAAAGGTCCACTGCCTGTCCGGCGATGGCTTTGGGCGCCCGGAGGCGCCTCCCGGCGTGCGGGCGGTGCGTGACGGCGAGGTATCGATGGGGCAAGACCTCGCGATCCTCTACCGCCGGGGCAAGCAGCAGGACGAGCAAGTCATGGGTGCCATCGAGGCTCATTTGAGCGCGCTTGGCCATCGGGTGTTCGTCGACCGGCACCTCAAGATCGGCGTGGAGTGGGCCAAGGCGATCGAGGAGCGGATCAGGGCTTCGGACGCGGTGGTCGCGATCCTATCCGACGCCTCCACCGGCAGCGAAATGCTCGAATACGAGCTGGAGACCGCGCTCGACGAGCATCGCAGTCGGGGCAAGCCCGCCATTCTGCCCGTTCGATTGGGCAGCTCGAAACCGCTCGAAGGCTCGATTGGAGCCATCGTAAACCCCCTCAATTTCACGGTCTGGGATGACGCCGAGGACGATCGCCGCGTAGCGGCCGAGATCGCCTCGGCTATAGCGGAACCGCTCAAGGCACCGTCCGACGAGCGAATGCTGGAGCCGGTCGGCGGCGCGGTGCCGCCGGATTCGTCTTTCTACGTGGAGCGCGAGGCGGACGCCGAGTTCCTCGACGCTCTTGGCCACAACGAGAGCATCGTGCTCGTCAAGGGGCCCAGGCAAATGGGCAAGACCTCGATGCTCGGCCGGGGTGCGAAGCTCGCCCGCGAGCAGAACTGGAGCACCGCCCTGACCGACTTCCAAAAGGTCGGCGGCTCGCAGCTCGCCTCTGAGGACGCGTTCTATCGGTTGCTTGCCGCCACACTGGCCCGCCAGTTCAAGTTTTCCTACGACTTCGAGTCCGAGTGGCTCGAGGTGTTCGGCGCCAACATGAATCTCGACAACTTCGTGCGCGCGCTCGCCGAAGCCTCGGATGGCCCCATCGTCTGGTTCATGGACGAGGCCGACCGCCTGTTCGGGATTCCTTTTGCGAGCGACTTCTTCGGGCTCATTCGCTCTTGGCACAACTCGCGCGCGACCGAGTCGAACGGGCCCTGGGGAAAGCTCACCGTCGTGATCGCGTATGCGACCGAAGCCCACCTGTTCATCCAAGACCTAAACCAGAGCCCGTTCAACGTGGGCAGGCAGTTCGAGCTATGCGGTTTTACGCTAGAGCAGACTGAGGACCTGAACGGCCGGTACGGGTCTCCGCTGCGTAGCGGTGAGGAAGTGCGAAGCCTCTATGGATTGATCGCGGGCCAGCCTTTCCTCACGCGCCGCGCCCTCGACGTGCTGGCGCGGGGCTCGACCGACTTTGCCAGACTGCTCTCAACTGCCGATCGCGACGACGGACCGTTCGGCGACCACCTGAAGCGGATTCTCATCGCCGCCTCCAGGCTGCCCAGCGTCGCCGATGCGCTCCGGAACTCGCTCAGTTGCTCGTCGAACGGGGAATCCGAGGGCTTGCACCGCCTGGTAGCGGCCGGCATCTTCAAGCAAGGGCCGGACGGGTCGTTCGGCTTTTGCTGCGAGTTGTATCGCCGTTACCTAGCCGGGCACATGCCGGTGGGGTCGATGGGCGTCGCCGCCAGCTGATCCGCCTAAGCGTAGGTCGGTCGCTTCAGCCAGGCCTTCGGGATGGGCTTAAGGCCGCAGAGCACGGCGGAGAACTCCGGGCTTTTGAGGGCCGAGGTTGCCACGGTGAGCTTGACCGTGCCGTTTGGCGTCTTCACGCGCACGGTCTGCAGGTTGGGCTGCTGCACGCGGTTCTTCTTGGGCGCCTTGTATTTCCACCCCTGCGAGTGGGTGTTGCGGATGTGCTTGGCGTTGTTGCCCTTCTTGCCGCTTACCTGACAGATCTTGGCCATGATTCAACTGGGTGACCCGGAAGGGCCGCACGGAACCGATAGGATACTCGGTCGAGTCCGCTGAGCGCAAGAGGTCAGGGTGGAGTCGAGGCGGGCGGCAGGGCCGGTGGTTGCGGGAGTCCTAACGCCAGCTCCGCGATCTGAAGCGCGTTCAGAGCCGCGCCCTTGAGCAATTGGTCCGTACAGGCGAACAGGCTAATCGCGGAGGGGTGAGATAAGTCTCGCCGGATTCGCCCGACAAGCACGTCGTCTTGGCCCGAGGCGAGGAGCGGTGTAGGGAAGCGGTTGGCGGCGCGATCGTCGATCACGCGCACGCCGGGGGCGGCAGCCAGCGCGCTACGAACTGCATCTTCGGTCGGCGCGGCGCCCGCAAATTCGATCGTTATCGATGCGCTGTGGGCGCGCAGCACGGGCACGCGCACGCAAGTTACGTTCACCTTCAGCTCGGTGGCCCCGAGAATCTTCCGGCACTCGAGGATCACCTTCCACTCTTCCTCGTTGTAACCAGCCTCGTTGATCGGCGTGTTGTGGCTAAAGAGATTGAAGGCGTAGGGATCGGGGGCGATGCCCGCTCGGGGCTCGCGACCGGCAAGAACTTCTCCCGTCTGCTCTCGAAGCTCCCGCATGAGGGCGGCGCCGCCGCCGCTCGCACTCTGGTAGGTGCTTACGACCAGCCGCTCGATCCGGCCCAGGGCGCGCAGGGGCGCGACCGCCATGAGCACAAGGATCGCGGAGCAATTGGGCACCGCAATCAAGCGATCCTTGGGCCCGACGGCATGGGCGTTGATTTCCGGGATCACCAGCGGAACGCCGGGGTCCATCCGAAACGCGCTCGAGTTGTCGATGACAAGAGCCCCCGCCGCCATCGCGGGCGGCGCGAATTCGCGCGAGCGCGAGGCGCCCGCACTGAAGAATGCCACCTCGACCCCGTCGAACGAGGTCGGTGCAACCGGCACCACCGCGATTTCCTTTCCACGGATCAGCAAGCGCTTGCCCGCAGAGCGCTCGCTCGCCAGCAGGCGCAGCCCGCCCACGGGAAAGTGCCGCCGCTCGAACAGGGTCAAGAACTCGCCACCGACCGCGCCCGTTGCACCGAGCACCGCCACGCTCAATTTGCGCTCCACCGCCTTGTGATACCCAACCGCCGCTTGCGGCGGGCGCCTTCCCGGCTTGTTGTAGACTGCCTGACCATCCCAGGGGGCATGCGATTCCTTGAGAAGCGCCGAGCTGGATTCCCATGTCGACATCCGCTTCGATTGCCCGCCCGGGGCGGGCGTTCAGCGGCGAGCGGAGCTGCCCGCCTTTCGTCACGCCCGCGTCGAAACCCTTACCGGCTCAACCTCGAACCCCGTGTTCGGACGTGCGTCGATTGACGAAAGCGTCAATTTCCTCGCAATCAACCTTCACGGAACGCTATTGATGCGGGCGCCCCCTCAGGGACGCCTGGTCGTCGTTCCCCCCGCAAGCGTGGTGCTCGTTAGCGGGGGGGCATCCGCCTCGATCTGCGCCGGCCGGGGCGAGCATCTGGTGACCGCGGTCAGCTGGGCATCTTCGGCAAGCCCGGTGCTTACCGCCTGGATGCGAGATCGGTCGCCGCCGGATTGCCAGGGCCGCGCGGTGGCCTGTCAGCCCCTACGGCCTCACCTGGCGTTAGCGGCAGTCCGTTTGGAGGAGGCCCGAGCCGCAGGAGGCGCGGAGCCCTTGCTGCTCTCGGCCATCGAGGAACTGGCAACGAGGCTCTTGCTATCCGAGGACGAATTGCAGTTGGCGAGCCTGCCTCCTGGCTTGCCCGACGCCCTGCGAGACGTGACAGGCAAGGTGAGAGAGCAGCCGACCGCTCGCTGGCCCCTGGGTCTGGCGGCGGACGCTGCCGGCTACTCCGCCTTCTATTTCAGCCGCGTCTTCAGATCGTTGGTCGGCTACGGATTCAAGGAGTTTGTAGATCGTTGCCGAACCGAAATCGCAGTGCAAAAGTTGTGCACGACGATGGACACGGTAGCCGCGATTGCGGCAGCTTCTGGCTTCGGCACGCCGCACTCGCTAAGGCTCTCCGTTCTTGAATACCTCGGGTTGCTTCCTTCGGAGTTTCGTGCTGCGCCGGAGGGGACGTAACCTTGGGTCAGCTCCGGCTTGGTCTGGCAAGGCTGCGAACCCGCGGTGGGTTTGCCGTCCTCGCCGCCCTCGTCATCCTGCTCGCGATGGTGTTTGGGCCGGCGGCGAGGTACCTCAACTTCAAGAATCCCGACGACAGCGCCGCCATGCTCGGGGCGCGGGCAACTTCGGTCGATTATCACGACATCTACATCTCGCTCGAATCCAAGAGGTCGTTGGCGGACACCTTCGATTGGTGGCACGCCAGTTGGGTCGTCACGCGAAACACCTTTTGGCGACCGCTAACGATGCAGGCGTGGTGGATCGAGTCTCGCGCTTTCGGCGAGTTTCGGACCCACAACTGGATGCGGGCGTCGGTGGTCCTCTACGCCCTGTACGGCGCTCTCTTTGCGGCGTTCGTCGCGCGGCTTACCCGTCGGCGCTCCTTAGCCCTTCTGAGCCTCGGCTTGTTCATGCTGCCGCACGGCTTTCTCGGCCCCGTCGCGGCGCACTTCTGGCCGGGGTTTCAAGAGCCGGCCGCGAATCGGCTCATCATTCAGTGGCTCGACCAGCCGGACCTGTGGGCCAACTGCCTGACCCTTGGCTCGTTGCTTCTGGCCCTCCATGAGCGTTGGGTCGGTGCCCTGCTTTGCGCGGTCCTGGCGGTCTGCTTCAAAGAGAGTGGCTGGCTCACCTTTCCTGACCTCGTCATCGTGCTTTGGCTCAACGGATCGCTGGCGCGCGTCCCGAAGTGGGTTTACCCGGCGACCGGCTCCGCCATTCTCGCGTTGGTGGCCTTGCGATGGTCGGCGGGACCCGAGGTTTTCCGCGGGTACTCGATGGGCACGAACGCGAATTGGTCGATCCGCTATTACCACGGTGTGTCTTCGATGGCATTGGACGAGCTGGAGAGGCCCGGCGTGTGGCTGCTCGCCGCCTCAATCTACGGGTTGGCACGATGGAGGCCGCGCTCTCTGACGCTGGGCGCGGGGATGCTCCTTGCGGCGATCGGCGTCTCGTCGAGCTTGATCGCTCTTCAGTCGGGTGTACGGCTCGATGTGGGCTTCGCTATGCTCATCGAGGATTGGATGTCGCCTGTGGCTCTGGCGATGTGGCTGACATCCTTCGTCCTGCTTTGGCGTTCGCCCCTTCGCAAGTGGGCGGTAGCCTTCGTGGCGCTCGGCCTGCTTGCCGCTTTGCCCTATGCGGCCGCGACCCAGGCACGCATCCACGTGCTTACGATGTCGGCGATGTTCCAGGCTGTGCTTGGTGCTTGCATGGTCCTAGCACTAGCCGAATCGGCGATAGGGCGCCTGCCAGCTTTGGCGAGGCAGCAAGCGACACCAATCGCTTCGTCCTAAAAGTGCAGCAGCCGCGCGGCGACGTCCATGTCCTTGTCGCCTCTGCCGCTCATATTAACAAGCACGCGTGCGCCCTTGGCGAAGAGCCCGCCGCGAAACACGGCCGCGAACGCATGGGCCGATTCAAAAGCGGGAATGAGTCCTTCCAGCTCGGAGACGCGCTGGAAGGCGTCCAGGGCCTCCTCATCCGTCGCCGCGATGTAGCGCACGCGGCCCGAATCCTTGAGCTGGGCATGCTCTGGGCCAACGCCGGGGTAGTCCAATCCCGCCGAAACTGAGTGGGTGGCGAGCACCTGGCCGTGTTCGTCTTGCAGCAGGTAGCTGTGGGCGCCGTGAAGCACCCCGGGGGAGCCGGCGACGAGCGTCGCGGCGTGCCGGCCGCTCGCCAAGCCGAGCCCCGCCGCCTCGACGCCGACGAGCTCAACACTTGTATCCCCAAGGAAGGCCGTGAACAGGCCGATCGCGTTCGACCCGCCTCCCACGCAGGCGACCGCCGCGTCTGGCAGCCGGCCATGTCGGTCCAGGTACTGCCCGCGCGCCTCATCGCCGACCACCCTTTGCAACTCGCGCACCAGGGTCGGGTAAGGGTGGGGACCGGCGACCGAGCCGATCACATAGTGGGTCGTCCTCACGCTCGAAACCCAGTCGCGAAGCGCTTCGTTGAGCGCATCCTTGAGCGTCTTCGTCCCCGACCCCACCGGGTGGACCTGCGCACCGAGCAGCTTCATCCGAAACAAGTTGAGCTGCTGGCGCGCACAATCCTCCTCCCCCATGTACACCTCGCACGGCAAGCCGAGCATCGCGCAAGCGGTGGCGGTCGCGACGCCATGTTGGCCCGCGCCCGTTTCCGCGATGATCCGTACCTTGCCCATCCTGCGCGCCAGCAAGCACTGACCAAGCGCGTTGTTGATCTTGTGGGAGCCAGTGTGAGCCAGGTCCTCCCGCTTGACCGACACGGTGAGGCCGGTCTCCGCGCTGAGGCGGGGCGTTTCAGTTAGAGGCGTCGGGCGCCCAACGACATCGCGCAGGAGGTCGTCGAGCTCTCGCCTGAAACCGGGATCGTCCCAGGCGGCATTGAACGCTGCCTCAAGCTCGTCGAGGGCGTGCACAAGCGTTTCGGGGACGAAGCGGCCGCCGTAGGCACCAAACCGGCCAGGAGATTGGGTAGGCACGCTACGATTCTAGATCGCGCGCTCAAACAGAAAACGGCGATCGCCTCGAAAGACGATCGCCGTTTGGTTCCGTGCAACCCAGTTCGGGTTACGCTGCCTGCTGCGCTTACGGCAGTGCGTGGCCCGCGATGGTGCAGGTCGGGTTGGTGCCGACGCCAAGAATGGCGTAGACGCCGCCACCGGCGCACGTGGGCTGCGACTTCATATAGGTCGGCGTCAGGTCGCCCCACACGGGAACGTCGCCTGTGTTCTTCTTGTTGTCCATCGCCCACTGCTCCTTGGCGGAGTCGATCTGCTTCAGATTGGCGATGCAGCTGTTCTGGCGGCTCGTCTGGCGAGCCTGCACAAAGTTCGGCACGGCGATAGCCATCAAGATGCCGATGATCAGCACGACGATCATGATCTCGACGAGCGTGAAAGCGCGCGTCCTTCTGATCTTGTTCATACCTCGGTAATCCTCCTTCGGTTCGGGCAGCGCAGCCCGCATGTCGGGCATTCCATCTGGATTGTCGGCATTTGCCAGGCAATGCTCATGGGATTGACCGATCCCGGCAAGATTTGAAGGTGGACGCAACAATTTCCCGTGCCGGGTTCGGCCTAGGGCTTGGGGAACCTGCCAAAATTGCAGTCGTGGCAGCGACCCTTACCATCCATCGCGTTTTGGTAAGACCGGAATCCGAGGCGAAAGTCAACGAACTGTTTCTGAAGATCCTTGAGCATGCGAGCGCCGGCGCCCAGTTCGAAGCGGGAACCCTTTGGAAGCTCGACGGCGAGGCTGACTCATACCTCGCCGTTTTGGAATACGAGGACCGCCGCGCCGTTCGTGGGGCGCTGACCCGGGTCATCGAGAGCGGGTTGATGGAGGAAGTGCTCGGCGCGCTCGCCGGCAGCCCTGACCGAATCGTGGTCGATCCAGTTCATCATCGAGGCGCGCGACTCTCCGATTCACCACTCTTTTCGTTTCTCTCCGTAAGCGAGCGAATCGCGGAGTTGGGGTGGGGCCAAGGCGAGAGCGACGAACTCAAAGCAATCCTCAACGAACTGGCGATGCTGCCTGGCTATCGAGGGGCTGCCTGGGGACCCCGCGCCGGTCTCACCGAGGAGATCGTCAGCCTCGTTGCTTGGGATTCGCGCGATGCCTTTGAGAGTTCGATGCCTCTCTTGCCCACCCACGCCGTTCGCCTTTACCGCCGTGTGTTATAGAACTTGGCTCCGGCGGCGGGCGTCTGAACGGATGGTGAAAGGATTCCTACCGCTGCTAATCGCGCTCGTTGTGCCGGTCGGGGTCTGCGCGGACGTGTTTCGGCCAGGGCCCAATCAGCAGCTTCAACTGGGCGAACGGGCTGCGGCAGACCTGCGCAAGAGAGAGAAGGTCTTGCCCGCATCCGATGCACGGGTTCGTCTGGTGCGTCGAGTGGGCCAGAGGCTCAAAAAGGTGTTCTCCGACCCGGGCAAGCCTTGGAAGTTCACATTCGACGTCATCGACAGCAAGCAGGTGAACGCCTTTTCCCTCCCGGGCGGGCCGAGCTTCATCTATACCGGGCTACTCTCGAAGCTGAAGACCGAGGACGAGCTTGCCGGCATCATGGGCCATGAGATCACCCACGTGCGGCGCGAGCACTGGGCCTACGCCTACGCCGAAGGACAGAAGCGGCAACTGGGGCTCACTCTTGCTCTGATCTTGCTGCGTGCGAACCGCACCGTCGGCGATGTCGCTGGCATCAGCAACGACCTCGTCTTCAACCTGCCTTACTCCCGGCGGCATGAGACCGAGGCCGACGAGGGCGGCCTGAAAATGATGGTTTCCGCCGGATACAACCCCGAGGGAATGGTGGATGCGTTCAAAATGCTTGCCAAGGAGGCAGGAGCCGGCCATCCGCCCGAGTTTCTCTCTGATCACCCCAGCGATGCGTCACGCGTCAAGCACATGCAGGAGATCATCGCGGGGATGGATCGCGATTTCCCATCCCAACGGCCGCTTGAGGTGAAGGCTGCCGTCGAGCCGGAAGACTTCCTGGCTTACCGGCTCGAGTACTACGGGTTGCGATAGCGCCGCGTAATCCCGACTCGCGCTAGAATGGCGTCATGGGCCTGTCCCCGGACACCGCTTCTCCGATGGTTCCCCTCGTGATCGACGGCGTCACGGTCGAGGTTTGCAAGCAAACCGGTGGAATCTGGTTTGGCGAAGGCGCCTTGGCGGCGATCCGGCTCGGGGGGCCAGGGGAGCTCAAGAAGCTCGACGACCAAACCGCAGTGACGCAGCCGGCGGCGGTGCAACCGGATCGGCCCCATCGGTGTCCAGACGACGGCGCCTCCTTGCTTCACTACCATTACCTGGGCACCTCACCCGTAGTGCTGGAGCAGTGCATGCAGTGCGGCGGGATCTGGGCGGCGCACACGGAACTCGACAAGATGGTCGCACTTGCGAGCGCGGCTCCGGCGACCGCTGCGCTCCACCAGGTGAACTACCCGCTCGACAAGAACGGCGAATACGACGATACGCCGGTTACGCCCCTGCGGCAAAATGTCAGCCCGGAAGTGCTGGCTGCCGTTGCCCAGCTCGATGCGGAGCGCGACGAGACTGTGGCACGCTACAACGCCTTTTCGCTGTTTCTGAAATGGATCAACTGGGATCCGTTTCGGGTCTACATCGGCCAGGGCCGGTATCCGACTTGAGCGAGACAGAGTAGCCCCTCTGGGGCCAGACCCCGCTCTCAAGCAAGGCGGTCTGGCAGCGACGCACGCGAATGACGGAAGACCTGCTCGGTGAGTGGATTCCAGAGCGAGTACATGCTTGGCAGATCGTCCAGCGCGACGAGCCTGCCCGCTCGGCTCTCCCCACCAGGCGCGGGCTGGCCCATTTCGGTTACTCGGCCGGCGAAGCACTCTGCCCAGCGCGCCGCGCGTCCGGTCCCGATCCGATAGCAACCGATGCGGGTCCAGCTTTCAAGTCTCGCAGCACCTTCTTCGGCGAGTTCCCGTTCGGCGGCGGCAAGGGGTGTCTCGCCGGGCTCGACGCGCCCGCTCGGAACGGTCCAACCGCGACCCTCGATGTCGCAGACGAGAACTCTTTCTCCGAGCCAAGCAAACACGAGCACGGCAAAGGGACTCTTGGAGCACGGGAATGGCGCCCCATGGAAGGTCATCGGCTCTCCTTCGTACGAATCTTTGGAAAAGTGTGGCACGGCTTAGCGCGGGGCCACGACGACCTTGCCTATCACCTTAGAAAGGCTAAATGGCCCCAGCGAACGACTGTCTTCGGAAACCTTGAGGTTGTCGCCGAGCACGTAGATCATGCCTTGCGGCACCACGTAGTCGCCCGCGCCCAGCGGATGCGAGTCGGGAACGTTCTCAAAGTCCACGGTTTCGCCCGCTAGCGCTTTCACTCGCTTTATGATGAATTCGTTCGGCGATCCTCCCTGGACCACGACCACATCGTTGTCGCGGAGCCCGCCGACGAGCCAATAGGCCTGCGTGACCAACACGCGGGTTCCATTAGGGAGGTTGGGCAGCATCGAATCTCCGCTGACCTGGACAATTTGGAAGTTCTCGTGCATGAACAGGGCAAACCCGAGCACGAAGAGCAGGCCGATGCCGAAGCCGGTGATGACGCGCTTGCGAGGACGGTTGGTCGGGCGCACGGGTTCGCGAGGGAGAACGCGCGGGTTCGCTATACTCATAAGGTCGCCGCCCTTAAGGGTCGGCTCGCTGGGAGCGCTTTCGCATGGGTGCCGAGAAGGACTGGGGAGGAACGTTGCCGCAAGCCCTCATGGTCGCGGTCCCCGTTCTTGCGGTTCTCGTGATCTACCTTTGGATCAGGTTGGAGCGGCTGCGCGCCCCGTGGCAAGCCCTCCTTAGAGCTCCCGGCGGCCAAAATCTGGAGGCTGTGCTGCTCGAACATTTGCGCGAGCGTCTCAAGCTGGAATCCCATGTGCAAAATCTGGATATCCGCCTGACGGACCTCGAAGCGGGAATGATCGGCGCTAAGCGACATTTTGGTCTCGTTCGTTATGATGCTTTTGACGATGTGGGGGGTTCCCAAAGCTTCTCGCTCGCAATGTGCGACGACCGTGGCGACGGCGCGGTTCTCACCAGCCTGATTGGAAGGACAGATTGCCGCGTGTACTGCAAATCGCTTGAGGCGGGCCGCTCGGAACGCGCGCTCTCGAAAGAAGAGGAAGAGGCGCTGAGGGCGGCCAGGGATGCCGGCGCCCTGGCTTCGTCGCCGGGCTGAACGCGCTAAACAACCATGACGGAGCGCTATCTCGCCGACGATATGTTGATCCAGCGAGCCCAAGGCGGCGACCGCGGCGCGCTCGACATGCTCGTAGAAAAGCACGAAACCAGGGCCTACCAATACGCGTTCCGCCTGACTCGGAATCCCGACGAGGCGGCCGACATCGTGGCCGATGCGTTCGTTCGCGTGGTTAACGCCTTGCCGAACTTTAAGGGTCAAAGCGCCTTCTCGACGTGGCTCTACCGGATCTTGACGAACTGCTTTCTGGACCAGCGGAAGAAGGATCGCACGCGGGGGGTGGTGAGCCTCGAATCGGTCATGCAGACCGACGAGGGCGAACTTGAGCGCCAAGTCGAAGATCCGGCGGGGGACGTGTTCGAGCAGACCGCTCGGCTGGAGCGGGGGAGACTTGTTGAGATTGCGGTTTCGCGGCTACCCGAGTACCAGCGAGCGATGATCGTGATGTATCACGCGGACCGGCTCGCGTACGACGAGATCGCGGCCGCCCTCGACCTGCCGATCGGTACGGTGAAGAGCCGCCTCAACCGGGCGAGGCTATCCCTTCGGGAACTGCTGGCCCGAGACGAGGAACTTTTCAAAATGGGGTGAAGTCAGAGATTCGGAGGCGGAGAGCCTGCGGGTTGTTGGTCGGTCAAGGAATGCACTGGATAAATGAATAAGGACAAGGCATACGATTTCTTCTCGGCGTACCAAGAGGGCGTGCTGGACCCAGGTTTGCGTCAGGCGTTCGAGCAGAAGCTGGCTTCCGATCCTCAAGTTGCCGAGGAGTATCGGCGGTTTGAACTTACGCTACGGGAAGTGGACGAGGTGTTTCGGTCTCCGGTCGAGACGCCGCGCGATCTGCACGAACGCATTCTGAGTCGGATCGACCGCCATCTCTATGAGCAAAAGCGGAAGCGCCCTGTGTTAGGGCTTGCCGGCATTTGGCGCAATTTAGCCTTCGGCACACTGGCCGCAGCGGCACTCATTGGAGGCATATACGGTCTCATGACCCGGGCCGGCGGACCCGCGCGGGCGGGTGTGGTTGGCCAGTCCGGCACGACCAGCTTGCAGTTTCATGCCTCGCTGAGTTCCATGTTCGTCGAGATCAATGCCGCTCGCGAAGAGACGCTGACCGTCCGGTCGATTGATGGACAGGTGCTGAACGAGGTGCGAATCCCGGCCGGTGAATGGCGCAGGACGCCATTGCTTAACCGGCAAGAAACGGCCGCCGTGCTGTCCGTCGAAATCGAAGGTGACAAGCTGTCCCACATAGTTGGCCTTCCGGGCCGCGTCCAAACGTCTCTGCAGACGGGCTCGGGCAACCTCGCCGAGTTTGCGCGCGCCCTCGCAGGTTGGTATCGGTCGCCCGTGCTCGTGGAAGTTGCCCAGCCGACTCAGCCGGTTCGGTGGAATTTCACCCAGTCGGGGCCGACCGAGGCAGCGTCGGCCGCCCTTCAGGACATGCCCTTCACGGTCGAATCCCGCGACCCGAATCTCGTTCGGATCGCCGATCGCTAGTCGCTCTTCTCGACGGGACTTGTCAGCCTGGCCACAAGGCCGTTCAAATGCCGGTGCAGCGCGTCTTGGCTTGCGATCGCCACGCGAACGCGAACGACGAACACTTTCATCGCCTGATCTGTCCCTGTTCCGTCCCAGGCTACGGTCTGGGCGACGTATCCCGTGTCGCTCGTCGGTTGACCGCTCGACGCTAAGGCGGCGATTACCCTTTCCTGCCGCTCGTCCCGAAGAGCGAGGAAGCGCGCCCTCAGGATGACCGGCTCGATCGGTCGCTGGTGGCTCTGAAAGTCGGCCAGCCAGGTAGCCAGATTGGACCGGGCGGTGGCGTTCCCGGGCAGACAGCCTTCCAGCAATCTAACGGCTCTTCGCTGCTGCAAGGAGCACACGCCAGCCGCTCCCACGTCCGAATACTTGAGGATTTCTGAGATCTCGAGCGAGCGGCGAGTCAGTGAGGCAACTGCGTCCAGATCTCCACGGCGCGCGGCTCGCCGGGCATGTAGCAGCAGCAGGTCGCTCAAGCTCTGGTACGTACGAAGGATCTCCGCCCTCGGGCCCCGATTGAAGGACCCCTCGGCCGTCACCGGCTCGAGATCGCGCAGTTTTCCCCGTCTGTGATCTGCGATCCAGTCGTCGGCAAGGCGGATCGACACGTCGGCGCTTCGCTTCGCGCTCACCAGATGGGTTTCGCTCTTGACGACTACCTCACGATAAGCCTTCACCCGGGATTGGCTCGTGGCGTCCAGCTTTGGCGCCTCGAAAGCCTCGATTCGTATTCGCGCGGCCACCGCTAGGCAAAGGAGCGGTATCGTCGGGACGACGCACAATGCGCCCAGGGCAAGCCGGCGGAGCGACATCTTCCCCTCAATTCTCGGGAGGTGGCCGGGATTTTCCCAGCAAAATGATGGGTCTCGTCGAGGCGCGTGGAGCGGACTATGGGGTTCAGATAATCATGAGAAGTTCACAGAATTACGAAAAGTATGGGTAAATAGACCTAAGATTTTCTAAACCTTGACTAAGAATATCGAAACACGCTAGTATGGACATCGACCCGCGGACTACCGCAGGTCAACTATGAAATCGAATCGAATCCTGAGCTGGGAAGCACATCTGATCCAACGCGCGGCGCAAGGAGAGGGCGTTGCGTTCGAACTCTTGGCGGACCTCCACCGCCCGGCGCTGAGGAGCCTGGCTCTCCGAATGCTCCGAAACAGCGACGATGCCAACGACGTGGTGCAAGAGACGCTTGTCAAGGCGTTCCGCGCGATCGGCGACTTCGATCCCGAGCGCCCGCTACGCCCGTGGCTGTGCCGCATCTGCGCGAACTGCTGCGTGGACGCGGTGCGCGGAAAGCGGCGCGAGGGCGAGCCGCTCGAGGGCCACGAAAACCTGATTCGCGACGACGGGCCCGATGTCGACGAGAGCGCGGGCGATAGCATCGAGCGTGAGCAGGTGCTCAATGCGGTTGAGCGGCTGCCCGAGCGCTACCGCCGGATCATCTTCATGCGCCATTTTCGGCACATGGACGTCAACGAGATCGCGGTCGCGCTCGGCAAGCCCGAGGGCACGATCAAAAGTTGGCTCTTCCGCGCGCGGGCGATGCTGCGCAAGGACCTGCAGGTCGCCATGGGCTAGCGCCGCCGCTACTGGGTGGCGAAGCTGGTGAAATACACCTTCAGCACGGGGCCGGTGGGCGAATCGAAGTCGTCGGGGACTTTGGCGAGCGCGCCGGCTCCCGGCCTTTTGGCCGGGCTCTCGCTGAGCAGAACCTCATTGACATCGGCCGCGATTTCCCGCTTTAGGTCGCGCAGCTGGTCGAGCGAGCGGATGTCGCTCAGCTTCTTCGCCCGTAACCGTAAGATGATCGCGTCCTGGATGGCGGGCTTTGCCTCTTCGAGCTTGGCCTTGTCGAAGTCTTTCACGAGGTGGAGCGAGATCTCCGCCTTGAGATAGCTTGTTCCGCCATCGAGATTGACGAGAAATTCCTTGATCGGCTCGATCGTGCCGAGCTTGGGCGCGATCACCGCCGTCTTCCGCGCCGAAGGCTTCTTCTTGCCCGAGCCCATGAAGAAATAGCCGCCGCCGGCGAGAATCAGGGCGAGGGCGATGATAACGGGCAGCTTGCCGCGCTTCTTCTTCGCCTCGGGCTGGGCCGTCTCTTCGGGCGCCTTCTTCTGCTCTTGGGTGGGTTCGTCGGCCATGTTGGGACGCTTGGGGCGGGGGCTCCCAGCATTAAGTATCGCCATCTGGGCGGGCCAATCGCAGGGTTTGCACCAAGGGGCTGTGGCATTTGCCTGGAATTGCCTCTATAATGTGAAGTTGCAGCAGGGGCGCGTTAGCCCCTAGTTCTTGGAGGAATTCAAATGGGATCAAAAGCTAAGCCGATGATTGTCGCCGCCCTGGCTATGTCGCTGGCGGGCGGCGCACTGGCCGGAAAGGCCAACACCTGGAGCATCAAGGCCGACATCATCGAGGCCTGCTCCTGCTCGATGTTTTGCGAGTGCTACTTCAACATGCACCCCGAGGGGATGATGTGCGAGTTCGACAACGCGTTCAGCGTCGCCGAGGGGCACATGGGCGATGTGGACTTCAGCGGGAAGAAGTTCTGGCTCTCGGGCGACCTGGGAAGCGACTTCACCAAGGGCATGAAGCACGGCATCGTCACCTTCGAGCCGGGCACGACCAAAGAGCAGAAGGGCGCGATCGGCTTTGTGCTCGGCAAGGTCTATCCGGTCAAGTGGGCGGAAATGAACATGGATGAGGCCAAGATGACGTGGGAGCGGACGGGCGACAAGGGCCACGCGACCCTCGACGGCCATGGTGAGGTGAACCTCGAGGCGGTGCCGGGCGCGAACGGCAAGCCGATCGTGATCAACAACCTGAAGTACTTCGGGGCGGACACGAACAACGGCTTCGAGCTGGCCTACAGCAACCACCACTACAAGGGCTTCGGGATGGATTACACCCACGAGCATCGCAACGGGTTCTTCATCCACATCGAGGCGACGGGCGCCATGCCCGAAGCGGGCAAGTAGCCTTTCCTGCCCACCCCTCCCTTGATGGGAGGGGGTAGGGGGAGGGTGATTTGCAAGACTCGCTTCCGCGCCTCAGGGCGGAGGGACGAGAGTTCTCCGGGGCGGGCCGTTCGGCCCACCCCGGTTCGTTTTGTGCCCATCATGCCTCGGCCTACCCCTGGTGCCGAGCCTATACGCGCCGTGGCTCGCGACGATGGTCCAACCGGCAATCGTTCGACGATCATTCGACCATGTTCGACGACTGCTAGACTGTGATTCGCAGAACGTCGGGAGCTCCGGCGGAGTCGAGAAGAGTATATGAAACAGGCTACATTGCCACTGCCCGAAATTGGCGTGATCGCCGCGACCCGCGGGATGCTTGGCGCCGGCGTCGGGCTTCTCTTGGCTCAGAGAATGCCGAGCGCGAGAGCCAGGCGCATCGGCTCCGTGCTCATCGCGATCGGGGTGATCAGCACGATCCCGTTGGTCCTTGATGTCTTGAGGAAGGTTCGCGCCTCCGAGGGCCGTGGCTAAGTGTTCTCGGTGCGACCATGGTGGTGGTATCTGCTTACAAGCGCTGGAATACTCGTCCTGCTTGGCTACACCTGGCCGGACATTGATTCGTTGCATCGCGTGACCGGCGTGGCGTTGCTTGCAGCCAGCGTGGTGTTGTGCGTCGGCAGGATCAGGAATGCGGGCTAGCGGCCAATGCCTCGGCCCACCCCTGGTGCCGAGGCTATCGACACTATTGTACCGGGTCGCCGACCGCATGGATGTTGGCCTGGAGGTAGTGTGAGGATTGAGAGTAGCTATGAGATTAGCAATAAAGCCTCGGCACTCAGGTGTGCCGAGGCATGGAAGAGGGGTCCCATGCTTTCGGTGGTGGTGGAGGTCACACTTGGTGAGCTTAGCCTTTGCTTTGGTTGCCTAAGCACATGGGGCGTAAGTTGTTTTTGGTGGGGACGTTGGCATACATTCTGACCCTGGGAGTGATCTATGCCTATTTGTTACTGACGTCAGAACCGCTCACGATTCAGCCGTTAGTAGCGACGCTCCCCGGTTACGTGCTTATCTTGGCTATCCATCTTCGGCGGCGCTGATTAGTTTCCCCCGTAAGTATTCACCTTGGCCAGGAGGGGGAGTACGCGGGCGGACCAGCAGCCTGTTGTGGCGCCTCGCGATATGGATAATGTCCGGCGCTGGAAGTGCGGTTGACTCCTCGGTGTGGCCTGCCGCGTGAGATGTTGGGACACGTCCATGGAGCCTCACCCCTCTCGCGCAGCAACCCCCATCAGCGAAGGCGCCGCCAGCAGCTCGTCCAGCCGCGCATCGCTCGCCGCCGCGAAGCCGGCGGCGAGGCGCTCGAACTCCGACTGGTGCGCCCCGCGAATCTCCCGCCGCAGGCGCCCTTCGAGAAACCGCACCTTCTCCTCCCGCGTCTCGCAGATCAGCCTCGGCACCTCGACCGGGCGGAGCGCCTCATCCATCGCCACCATCGTGACGCGGGCTGTGTTTGTGTGCCGCCTCTCCCCCTTCAGCACGTTCTCGGCGAATACCTCGATCGTGACCTCCAGGCTTGTCCGGCCGACGTAGGTGACGGTGCCCACGCAGGTCACCAGCTCGCCCACCTCGATCGGCTCGTGAAAATCCACCCGGTCGACGCTGGCGGTGACGCACACGTGCCCGGCAAAGCGCGAGGCGGTGGCATAGGCGGCGATGTCGAGCATCGAGAGCACGCGCCCACCAAACACCTTGCCGAGGAAGTTGGCGTCGTTCGGAGTCATCACCTCCGACATCTCGACGCGGCTGGCGGAGGCCGGCTTGGCGCTCATGCGCTCATTACGATCCGGCTGAATTCGAGAGGGTCGAGGCTCGCGCCCCCGACGAGGCCGCCGTCGATCCCATCCTGCTGAAACAGATCGCCCGCGTTCGCCGCCCGCACGCTGCCGCCGTAAAGCACGCGGATGTTCTCGGCCACGTCCGCATCGAGCAGCTCGGCCAGCACCGAGCTCACGAAGCGGCACACCCGCCCCGCCTCCTCGGGCTCGCACGTGTTGCCGGTGCCGATCGCCCAAACCGGCTCGTACGCGACCACGAAGAAGTAAAGCTCGGAAGCATCGATGCCGGCGAGCGCTCCCGCAAGCTGCTCTCGGATCACCGCCTCGGTAAACCCCTCTTTCCGCTCTTCGGTCGTCTCCCCCACGCAAAGGATGGGGATGAGCGCGTGAAAGAGCAGCGCCTTGAGCTTCAGGTTGATCGTCTCGTTGGTCTCGACGAACGTGCTCACCGTGCTCGCGGGAACTTCGAGCTTGCCAAACCGCCCGCGCGTTTCGGAGTGGCCGACGATGCAATGGGTGACCCCCGCATCGTCTAGCATGCGCGGGCTGATGCGGCCGGTGAACGCGCCCGCGTCCTCCCAGAACACATCCTGCGCGCCCACCTTCACATGGGTGTCCTTGACCAACTCGCGAACGCTATGGATGCAGGTGGCGGGCGGGCACACCACCACGTCCACCGTGCTCTTGGCGCTCACCATCTTGATGAAGCTCTGGACGGCGGCGGTCGCCTCCGCCTCGGTGAAGTTCATCTTCCAGTTGCCTACCACTAGGCGGGTGCGCATCGCTGTCATCCTCTTTCGATCTTGGGCTCGACGGTGATCGCCACTTTGCCGCGAATGGCGTTGGTGATGATGCAGTATGCGTCGGCCTTATGGGCCATGTCGGTGGCGAGGGCAATCTGGTCGTCGGTGGCGGCGGCATCGAGCACGATCGTAGGTCGGATGACGGCCGCCGTGTAGGTGAACTGGGCGCCCGCCTGTTCGACCGAGCCGACCGCCTCGGCGCGCACGCTCTTCAGGGGGATTTTGCGGTTGGCGGCGATGATCCCGAAGGTCATCGTGTAGCAGGCGGCGATCGCGCTTGTGAGCAGTTCTTCCGGGCTCGCCCCGCCGCCGGGGCCCTGGAACTCGGGCGGCACCGCGACCGCGATCTGGGTGTCGCTGTGGTGGCTGACAACCTTGCCCGAACCTTCGCGCCCTCCCGTCCATGAGACGGTTACCGGGTACTCGTGCGTGGGCATGACCGGGTTATACCCCTGCGGGCGTTTCACTGGATTGCCCCACCGGACAGCTCAAGACGCTCTCTCTGGCTTGGGGGTTGCTGTGCCAGGGATTATCGCACGCAGGGTATGGTCGTTCGGGTGAAGCTGGTTTTCCGCGCCCACGCAATCCAAAGGCTTTTCGAGCGTGGCGTCTCTGTGGCCGATGTCGAGCGCTTGCTTGCCTCAGGTCGCACGATTGAGGAATATCCAGGCGACTTCCCATTTCCCAGTCGGCTCGTACTTGGTTTCATCGGAGAGAGGCCAATCCAAATCGTCGTTGCCGAACATCGGACGGCAAACGAGGCGATAATAATAACGGTCTACGAGCCCAATGCCGCCGAGTGGGAGCCAGGCTTCGCCAAGAGGAAAACATGACCTGCCCAATCTGCAAGACCGGCCATACGAGCCGGGGGACTTCTACAATTACGCTTGAGCGCGGCTCTACGACGATCGTGTTCAAGGAGGTGCCAGCGAACGTCTGCCAAACGTGCGGCGAGGTCTATGTGGACAGCGACGTCACCGAGCGTCTCCTGCGCGAGGCCGAGGGCGCCGCTGCCGCGGGAGTGCAGGTGGAAGTTCGAGCGTACGCGGCGTAGGCTGAGGCTGACCTGGCGGCCGAGCGCCGCTGAGCGAAGTTGACGATGGTAGCCGGCAGAGAGCAAGCGCATCCAATACCAGTTAAGAGGGCGCGAATTCTTCAAAGCGAAAACCCGATTGTGCGGGAGCGTGCATGAGGCTCCCGCTAGGAATAAGCCGACGGGAGTTTCTCTACCTAGTCGGGGGAGCTGCGGCGGGAGCCGGTGGCCTCGCGGGAGGGCTCTGGCTCAACGCTAGGGCGGGGCGAAGCGTCGGCTCAGTCTCTCTTGACGTCAACGACATCCACTCAAAGCTGAACCCGACGCGCGTCGCCGCCATCGAACGTCCCGATTCGCTCGAGCAGCTTCTCGGGATTGTAGGCAGGGCGAATCGCGAGAAGAACAAGCTTTGCATCGCCGGCTCCCGGCACGCGATGGGTGGTCAGCAGTTCGCGGATGGCGCGGTGATGGTGGACACGCGCGGAATGCGGGACGTGATGGACCTCGACACCCGGGCGGGCCTAGTGCGAGTGGAGGCCGGGGTCGAATGGCCCGATCTAGTCGAGCAGGTCGCCCAGCGGCAACCGGGCGTGACGGACTACTGGACGATCCGATGCAAGCAGACGGGCGCCGATAAGCTGACGCTGGGCGGCGCGGTTGCCGCGAACGCTCACGGACGAACCTTGAAGCATCCGCCCGTCGTCGCTGACATCGACGAGCTTCTACTCGTGACCGCCTCGGGCGACCTGGTTCGTTGCAGCCGCACCGTGAACCCAGAACTCTTCAGGCTGGTCTGCGGTGGCTACGGGCTGTTCGGGGTCGTGCATTCGGTGGTGTACCGGCTGGAGAAGCGCCATAAGCTGGAGCGTGTGGTCGAGGTAGTGACCTCCGACGAGCTGATGCCGGCGTTCAACCGTAGGATCGATGAGGGATTCACGCTCGGCGACTGGCAGTATGCGATCGACGACGCGTCCGACGAGTTCCTGCATCGCGGCGTGTTCTCGTGCTACAAGCCCGTACCTATCGATACGAAGATCGCCGAGGACCAGAAGAAGGTCTCGGACCGGGCCTGGCAGGAGCTCGTGTACCTCGCGCACACCGACAAGAGCCGGGCGTTCAAGCTATACGCCGACTACTACCTAAAGACCTCGGGACAGATCTACTGGTCGGACACCTCGCAACTTGGGGGCTACGACGTGGACTATCACCTGGGAACGGACCGCCGCCTGGGTTCGAAACATCCAGGCACCGAGATGATCACCGAGATCAATGTGCCACGCGCCCGACTCGCCGACTTCCTGCGGGCGGCCGCCCAAGGACTTCGCAAGCATAAGGCAAGCGTCATCTATGGCACGATTCGACTAGCTGAGAAGGACGACTGGTCGTTCCTGACGTGGGCAAAGCAATCCTACGCTTGCGTCATCTTCAATCTGCACGTCGAGCACACTCCGGAAAAGATCGCCCAGGCGGCCGATGCCCTTCGCATGCTCATCGATCTGGCCGCCGAGCGAAGCGGCACGTACTACCTGACGTACCATCGCTGGGCGACCAAGTCGCAGGTTCTCTCCTGCTATCCCCAGTTTGGGGAGTTCCTGGCCAAGAAGGAGCATTACGACCCCACCGGGCTATTCCAAAGCGAGTGGTACCGGCACTACCGCCAGATGTTCGCGGCGTAACCGCGCCGGGCTGGGTTTGACACGGCCCCGGTCGCACCCCCATAATGCCTCTCGGCGAGGCGAGCGGCCCGCCACAAAAGGGGAACCGGCCGATGATGAACCTGCATGGAGTGGACGTGTACTTGTGGCACCAAGGAACTCCCGACGTGCCCAAGGAGTACGGCGCGATGAGGCTGCTGTTCATCTCCAACCGGGGCACCAAGGTGTATCCGCCCCCCGCGCCCGACATGGAGCTTCTCGACTGGCCTCGATGCCGCTACCTGTCGGACGCTGAGGTCACCGACGCCGATATCGACGCCCTCGTCGGGCATCTCACCGGCCTTGGCTGGAAGTGGACCAAGACGCAGAAGCTGTTTCGCAAGGACGGGGTGGATCAGTTTTCGCAGCCGTATTAGGGGGTGGCATGGGCTTTAGCCCGCGCAGAGCGGCTAACCGGGCACGACGGAGCGTGCCCCTCCCGCGTGTGGAGATCGACGACGACGAGCGACGAGTGACGAGAATGGAAGGGACCAGTGGCGAGTGACGGGAGCAATCAAAAGCAATGGCGCATAAGGTTTGTCTGATTCGCGGCGATGGCACTGGCCCCGAGCTCGTGGCGGCGGTCGAGCACGTCATCAAGGCGGCCAAGGTCGATATCGAATGGATAGAGGTCGAAGCGGGCCTCAAGTGCGTCGAGGCGGGCAAGCCGATCGTGCCCGATGCGACCATCCAGAAGATAAAGGAGGTTGGCGTTGGGCTCAAAGCGCCGATGACCACGCCGATCGGGAAAGGCTCGGTCTCCCCCAACGTCACGCTGCGCAAGCGGCTCGACCTTTATGCCTGCGTGCGGCCAGTTCGGACGCTGCCCGGCGTACCGACGCCGTTCGATGGGCTCGACATCGTGATCTTTCGGGAGAACACCGAGGACCTTTACGCGCAGATCGAATACATGGCCACCGAGCGGGTGGCGCACTCGGTGAAGATGATCTCCGATTTCGGGTGCCAGCGCATCATTCGCGCCGCGTTCGAATACGCCCGCAAGAACGGGCGCAAAAAGGTGGTCGGGGTGCACAAGGCCAACATCATGAAGATCGCCGACGGACTGTTTCTGCGCATCTTCAAGGAGATCGCGGCGGAGTATCCCGAGATCGAGAGCTGGGACAACATCATCGACAACCAGTGCATGCAGCTCGTCACCAAATGGAAGCTTTACGACGTGCTCGTCACCCTCAATCTTTACGGCGACATCATGTCCGATCTCGCCGCGGGGATGATGGGTGGCCTCGGGGTCGCGCCGGGTGCGAACTTCGGTGATAAATGTGCGCTCTTCGAGGCGGTGCACGGCTCCGCGCCCAAGTACACGGGCATGAACAAGGTGAATCCGACCGCCCTGCTGCTCAGCGCGACCCTGATGCTCGAGCATCTGGGCGAGAAGAAGGCGAGGGACGATATTGAAGGCGCTCTGATCGCCACCCTGAAGAAGGGCGTGAAGACCTACGATCTGGGCGGCAGCGCCACTACGAGCGGATTCGGCGAGGCGATCGCGAGCGAGCTGAAGGCCTAAGAGGCCTCGCGCTGCGCCCAAGCGCCGACCGCCTGGGAAATCTTCTTCAGTACCGAGCGGCTCTCGGGCGTGTCCTCGTCCGCGCTCTTGAGACAGCGCGCGAAGAGTTCGAAAGCCTCGTCCCGAGTCAAGCGAAGAAGAACCAAATCGGCGTCGCGCTCCATCCCGATCCACATCCTTGGCCTAGCCGACAACTGCGCTCAGGCAGAAGCGACGAATCCTCGCAATTCGACCGGCCTGACGACCCGGCTCGATACGTCCTCCCAATGAGGCCCCGAGATTGGCCCAAGGCGATTGGATTTGGCCAAAGGAGGGCTACAATAACGTAGGGCATGATTCGCCGCCTGACCGCTTTGATCTGCGTGATTGGGGCGGCGCTGCCTATGGCAGCGGCGCAGACGCTCTCTGGCGTCCAGACGGTCGACTTCATCAGGTTCCATTCGGGCTCGCTTGGGCTTCCACTTCGTCATGGCGGCGTCGTGCCCGGGTCCGAACGAGTCGAAGTGGACGGGCGCGCTCTCGCGAACGGCGAGTACTCGCTCGATTGGGATTCCGGCATCGTTTACGTTCAACGCGCGCTGCGCGAGGGCCAGGCGGTGCTCGTTTCCTACCGCTTCGATGCGACCAAGACGGGTAAGGCTTCGGCCGCGGTCGGTGGGCCGGGAACGTTTCGATACGACGTCGCGCCGGGCGGCCTAAGCATGCTGTTCGGGTTGGGGATGGCCGAGCGGAGCGCCGAGGGCGGCGTGCTCAGCTCGAACGTGCTCGGCTGGCACAACTCGCTGGGTCTTGGCGGTGGTGCGCTCAAGGGGCTGTTCCTGCTCGGCCAGCGACAGCAGGTGGATTCGCGCTCGGCCTACGAATATCAGGCCGCGCCCTCGACGCCAGGGGGCCAATCGAGGCTGATTTCCCAAAGCCTTACGACCCACGTGGCGGGCGGCGCCTTCCAGGCGGATTTTCAAGATGTGGGCAAGGGTTTCACCGCTTTTGGCGCGGCCTTATCGGGCGGGGCCGACCCCAAGGCGGTCGAGCAGCTTCAGAAGGAGCGCGGCCTGCGACGATTCGGTTTTGGGTTCAAGGATCTGCAGCTTGGCGGCGCGTCTCTCAGCGACAGTTTTCGCGAAGTGGGTGGCGATGGACACGGCGTCTCCTGGCGCAGCTTCGGTTTGCAGCAAGGCAAGGTGAGCCTGAACTACAGCGGGCACCGGGTCGACCAGGGTTTCAACCGCTTCTCCGATCTTGCCGAGACGGATCGAGACCAGCTTGCCAAGGAAGTTGGGCTGCGGCGCGAGGAGTTTCACGGCTCGCTGGATTCGACGCACGGCCTCAGCACCCTGAAGTTCTCCTCGGGCCTTGTGGGCTCAGCCTCGGGCCAGCTTCACAGCGGTGAGCTGAACGCAAGCGGGACGGGCTGGCGGCTAAGCCACGAACAGCTCGCGGTTTCGTCCGGCTTTGCTTCCTTTCCCGTGTTGACGCCGGCTGAGGTCGATGCCCAGCTAAGGTCGGTCGGGCGCATGTTCGGACGCGACTGGCAGCCCAAGCCTGAGGAGCGCCCGGGCCTGTTTCAGAGCGTCGGGCTCGGCCGCGACCATACGAGGCTGGAGCTCCAGCCCGCCGGCAAGTGGAAACTCGCCTTCGACAGCCTTCGGCTCGACGGCAGGACCGACGCGGGCCGCGTCGATGGATTCGAGGCGTCTTCCACGGCTGGGAGCCTGCGCTACCGGCACGAGCGGTTCGGCTCAAGCCTGACCGAATTGAATTCATTGATGGGCTTCGAGAAGGAAAAGCTGGGCGTCCTTGCCGGTCTGGACCGAACAGATCTCGGGTTCACATTCGCGTTGTCGCCTCGCCGCAACTTCGTCTTCGATTCGATGCGCTCCGACCTGGCGGCGGGCGGCGCAAGCCGGCTCGCTTGGACCCTTAACGACCCGCGAGGCCAGCTTTCGTTCAGCCAGCACCGGGTCGACGCCGGATTCGACCAGGCAGCGCAGCTCGTCGATCCCGAGAAGGATTTGCTCGCCGCCCTACGTGGATACGCCGAAAGGGATGCTCACGCCAAGTGGCAGTTGACGCCCGCCCTTAAGTTCGACGGTCTTTTCGGTAATGCGTCCTCGACCGAAGGCGATAGAACCCGGCAGATCCAGAACCTCCTGCTTGGCTGGGCTGCGAGCAAGACAACCTCGGTCGAGTTCGCCCACCTCGCCCAGCGCGATGCAGATCCCACTGGGCTGCTTTCATCCGCCGAAACAGATCGCTTGACCCTTCTGCGAGACTTCGGCCGGTTGGGCAAGCTGAAGTTTCAGACTGAGCGCAACGCGTTCGACGGCTCGATCGGCCACCCGGCTGGATTCGTCCGCGAGCTACTCAACTACGATGTCAAGCTCCCCGGGCGGACAAGCCTCACTACCGAGCAGATACGCACTCGCTGGCAGGATGGCCAGCGGGAGGACTCGGTGACCGAAACCCTGGCCGTTCCCCTTGGCAAGCGGGCGGGCATGAGCCTGACCGAGGGCTTGACCGACCGGCAGGGCGACGGTAAGGACGAGCATAGGCGCAGCCTCGGCTTCTGGTTCGAGCTTGCGAAAGACATGAAGCTGAACTACGGCAAGGCGCGACAGATCGCGGGCGGGCAGCAAGGTACAGCGCAGACCGCACTTGGGCTCACGCCCGGCGCTTTGGGAGATTTCAAGTTCGGCCCTTCGGGCTACGCGGCCAACACCTGGGATGCGGGCCACACCGCCGCGACGAGCAATTTGACCCTCTCCAACGCGCGGCCGCTACACTTTGGCCGTGTCTCCGACTTCAAGTTCGACGTCGGCTCGGAAACCGCCGCCGATCAGGGCAACTGGCTGAAGGAGAACCGGCTGCTCCGCTTCTCCGGCAAGGTCGGCGTGAGCGGATTCGGCGCCGAGTTCCGTAGCCAAATGGGCCCGGACGGGTCGCGTGCGGTCGATCGAGGGTTTAGCCTGAGCTCGGACCAGGCCGAAACCAGGCCGATTCGCTGGAGCACGGCCTACAAGATGCGCACCCTGCCCGGCTACCAGCGAGTCTTGATCGGCAACACGAGCCTGACCGCCAAGATCGGAAAGGGCTTCGAACTCACCCAGCAGCTTGTGGCCAACCCCGAGCAGGCGAAGCCCGACGCGCTCCTCGGTACGATCACGGCCCCGACCCACGTTCAACGGTGGAAGCTGGATTACAAGAACGACCCCAGGGTCGTGGTCTCGGGCTCATACGATGAGGCGAAGGGGGACGTGACCTCCACCAGCCGCACCGGAGGGCTGGCGGTGACCTTCAACCAAGCGAGCGGATCGCCCTTCACCGTGTTTTACGGGGAGCAGACCAGCCAATCTAGCGGCACGCAGCAGCATTCGGCACGCTACTACCTGCGATACGACCCCCGGTCCACGTCTCAGCAGAGCCTGAGCCTGTTCCTCGGCAACGTCACATATAACCGCACGCTCGGCCAGGCCGACGGCGGCCTTTCGATCCGCGTCGACTATCAGTTCAAGTTCTCGACAGCCGGCTAGCCGAGCTTCAGTTCGTGCCGCACCGCGCCCGCGCGCTCGTGCCTTGCGGTGAGGCGATAGGTTCCCGCGCCTTGCACGACCCAATCGAAAACCACGAGGTCGTCGGTGGCGTTCGTCTGCCAGGCAAAGCCGCCCGCCGTCACATGGCTCCAGCCAGATAACTGGCCCGCGTCCTGCCTGAGTTGGCCGCCCGAGAGCCAGCCTGGCGCTTGCGAGCCCGCGCTGCCGACGGCCTCGCCATCTCGCTCGATCTCCCCGATCACGCCTCGGCAAAGCTTCTTGTCGGCGGCAAGCTTCGTCACGTTGGTGGGCAACCAGCCCGTGTTCTGCACGGCCAGCCGGATTCGCCAGGCGTTCTTGCCGACCGGCTCGGTGCGAACCTCCTTCAACTCAAGTTTCGGCGTCGCAAGCGCCTGCCACACCACCCAGGCGCCAAGCGGTGCAACCTCCGGCTCGAGGAAGTCCAGCGGCGGATTTCGGAAGGCGTAGTGTGCGTCCCAGCCTCCAATCTCGATCCTCCCAAGCTGAGGATGGTCGAACCCGTACCACTCCACATGGCCTTTGCCACCCAGCTTCTCGTCGCTCCAGGCAAGCAGCTTCTCGTCGTCCTCGAACGGGTGCTCGCGGAACCAATCGATGTACTTGTAGTCGGTGATGCCGGCCTGCCGCTGCGGCGACCAGATCTCGGTGGTCCAGGCATACACGCCGCGATGCTCGTACATCCAGTCGTCGAACACGCCCGAGATGACCTCCTTTGGGTGGTAGCGAAAGTCGGCCCAGACCGAAATGGCGGGATAGCCGGTGATCTCCTTGCCCTTCTCGCCGATCGCGTTGTAGGCCCACACGTCCTCGGCAGGGAGGTCGTCGTCCGAGTGCCGGCCAGGTGGGCGTAGATTCACGCCGCTGTACGTGTGGAAGCACACCGCGCCGCAGATGTTGGGCCGCTTGACGATCGCCTCGGCGGCGGCGCGAATCTCCGGCTCGCTGGTTGGGAAGTCGCCCGCCCCGACCTGCTCGTGTTCGGCCCGCCAGCCAACCGGGAAGTTACGATTGAGATCGAGTCCCTCCTTGATCCGTCGCCCGCGCATCGTGATGCCATCGAAATGATGAAACAGCCCTTCGGGAAGGAGCCGGTAGGCTTTGCCGGGGGGATCGCCGGGGTCGCGGCGCTGCATGAGGCGCGGATTCTTCTCGCTGACCTTCCACGGCCCGTTCGGATCGGGCACGCGCATGCTCAGCACACGCCCGTCGCCATCTAGGTCCTGGCGCTCAAGGCCGTACAGGTCGTCCTCGTCGTACGGATAGGCGCGCGTCGAGGAACGGATGACCCGAGGAGGGGTTTCGAGGGCCCATTCTGCGCCGTCGGGGTTAAGGCGCGGAACCAAATAGAACGCGCGCGAATCAAGGGCGCGGGCCGCCTGCTCTTGTTCCGTGCTCTTCTTTGTCGCACGATGGCTGGTAACGAGCCGGTTGAGCAGGTGCAGCACGGCGGTGGAGGCGCTGACTTCGGAGGCGTGGATGTTTCCGTCGCACCAGAAGGCGGGCTTATCCGAGGCCGGGCCCGTTGCCTGGTTGGTCACGGTCAAGAGCCAGATGTCGCGTCCCTCGTGGCTCTTGCCGATGGATTCCATCGCAACCAGGCCGGGGTTTTCGGCGGCGAAGGCGCGCAAGAGCTGGGTGAGCTCGTCGTAGCGATAGTAGCGGTTGAATTCGATCTTGGGCACGGCGCGCAGGATACCTTTCGGATTCTCGTGCCATCAGCAGGCCGCGCTCGTTGGCGGGCGTCTCCTGTTTTTCTGAGCGTCGGTGAGATTTGGGGGAGTCTGGAACGTCCAAACGGTGTAGGTTGTTCTTCTGTATTAGCTGTTGAGCCGAATCCTCAACAGATTTGTAGATGTTCTTGTCATGATCAATGAGTCGATCCGCTTGGATGCCCGCAACGAGGTTCGCTTCAGCGTACTGATGAACGGCGCATACCGCAAGGTGTTCAACATGGCCTATCGGCTTGCCGGGAATCGGCCGGACGCCGAGGACCTAACCCAAGAGGCCTTCTACCGGGCCTATCGCAGCTTCAACGACTTCGAAGGCGACCGCCCGTTCGAAAACTGGATTCTCCGCATCGTCACCCGGCTGTTTCTCGACATGCTTCGCAGCCGGAAGCGGCGTGTGAAGACGGTTTCCTACGACGCGCCGATCCCCCGCGAGGGCGACGATAGCCTCCGTTTCGACGTGCCTGATTCGCAGCGGAACCCTGAGCAGCGGGCGGTTGATGCCTCCTTCGGCGAGGACCTGCAGCTGGTGCTGGATTCGCTCACGCCCCAGCAGCGGCTTCTCATCACCCTTGCCGACATTCAAGGCGTTCCGTATAAGGAGATAGCCGAAATCCTCCACAGACCGGTCGGAACGATTCGCTCGCGGCTACACCGCACCCACAAGGTGCTACGGGCTCGATTAGAGGTGGTCCGGCGTGAGATCGCACAGCCGCTCCGGGCGCCTAGGCCCGCGCTCGGGATGAGCGGCTAAGCCTACTTGCCCCGTCGACCGTGCGCCCTGCGCGCCGGATGCCCCGCTCGCTTGACCTGGCTGGCCGGTCTTCGATGATACGAGCGCCTCTTGCCCCTCTTGGCGCGATGAGGCTTGGCAATCTTGGTTGCCTTGAGCTTCGGGCTCGCGACCGCCTCCTGATTCAGGCGAGGCGTGGGCGCGAGCGAGCGGGTTTGCACTTGGCCAAGCGCGCTCAGCGCCATGATCGAACCTAGGGCTAAAGCCAACCATCTGCAAACCATTATCACGACCTCCGATAGGCGGCGCCAAGTCCGCGCAACTCAACGATTATGCGGACGCGCGAAGCGGTTAGTCAATCCAGAAGGTCCTGGGTCCCCCTCGCCAGGTGCAAGGTGGGCGTAAGATGCATCCATGTTCGCATTCCTGCCCCTCGCGACAATCGCCCACCAGGGCGATCTCACCCTCGTCTACGAAAGGTCCGGATTCCTCGATACCGGCTCCTACGCGGAGGCGGTGTGGTTCTGTCGCCGCCTCTCCGACCTTGCGCCCAAGCGCGCGAAGCTCATCAGCTTCGGCACGAGTCCGGAAGGTCGCGACATGGTCGCGCTCGTCGTCTCGAAAGATGGAGAGTTCGAGCCTGAGCAGTTGTCCAAATCGTCGCGCCCGCTCGTGTACATCGAGAACGGCATCCACAGCGGCGAGATCGAAGGCAAGGACGCGACCCTCATCCTGTTGCGCGATATCCTCGTCGGCAAGAAGCACGAAGCCTTGCTCGACGCCGCCAACCTGCTCGTGGTGCCCGTGTTCGGGCTCGACGCCCATGAGCGCTCCAGCAAGTACAACCGAATCAACCAGAACGGACCGCGCGAGCAGGGATGGCGGGCGAGCGGCCAAAACCTGAACCTCAACCGCGACTTCATCAAGGCGGATGGGGGTGAGATGCGCGCGATGATCGGCCTCATGCACCGCTTCCGCCCCGATTTCTGCTTCGACAACCACACCACCGACGGGGCGAATTATCCGTACCAGCTCCATCTCGGGATCCCGCATTGGCATACGCTCGATGCAGGCGTCGCCGCCTGGGCGGCGGAAATGGAAAGGGCGGTCACCGCGCAACTCGAGGTTGACAAGCTGCCCAATGCACCTTATTTCGAGTTCGTGGGCGGTTCCGGCGCGCCGGAGAAGGGCTTCGCGGTGGACGACTTCGGCCCGCGCTACTCCACCGGCTACTGGGCGGCGATGAATCGGCCCAGCATGCTCGTCGAGACCCACATGCTCAAGCCCTACAAGGAGCGGGTCGACGCGACCTATGTGACCATGGTGCGCACGATCGAATACGTGGGCGCCCACGCCAAAGAGCTGAAGGCGGCGAACGCCGCCGCCGACGCGGCCGAAGCCTCCGCCGCGCCTGGATTCAAGGTGACGCTGACCAGCCACCGAACCGACGCCAAGCGCCCGTTCGTGTTTCGCGGCTACGAGTACAAGCCGTACAAGAGCGAGGTGAGCGGATCGATGATCCCGGGTTGGAGCGATAAGCCGGTCGAGGTCAAGACGACGCTGCTCGACACCTTCGAGCCGGGACTGACGATCGCGGCGCCCGACGCCTACGCGGTGCCCGCGCCGTGGGTGGAGGCGATCGACCGCCTTCGCCTCCATGGGTTCAAGTTCAGCGTGCTCAAGACGGCCATGACCGACGAATTCGATGCCTACCGGCTGGACGAGGTGAAATTTCCGACCGAGCCGTTCGAGAGCCGGTTCATGCCCACGTACAAGGCGGTGGCGATCCGCGAAAGGCGGACGCTGCCGCCCGGCACCGCCATCGTTCCCGCCGCCCAGGTCGGACTGAAGCTGCTAATGCAAATGCTGGAGCCGGCCGCGCCCGATTCGCTCGCCGCCTGGGGGTTCTTCAACGTGGTGTTCGAGCGCAAGGAGTACTTCGAGGATTACGCGATGGAGCCGATCGCGGCCAAGATGTTGGCGAGCGACTCTGCGCTCAAGAAGGAGTTCGAGGAGAGGCTGAGGGATCCCGCGTTCGCCAAGAACCCGCGAGCGAGGCTAGGGTTCTTCTACGACCGCTCGCCCTGGGCCGACGACCACCTGAACAAGTACCCGGTGGTGCGGTTGGATGCAAAGCAACTGCAGGTGGCTCTCGGTGGTTGAAGAGCACGCGAAAGGTTGGGCTTGCCGCAGACTTGCACTTCACCCAGCGAAAGACGCGGGGCGCGATCTGAGCCTAACGTCCTCGTATTCTTGCTAGGTTCCACTGGGTTTTTTGCAGCCCCCCCCCCGGTGTTTGCCCCGGCGTCGTGTTACAATGGCAGAAGAGGTAGGGTACCGCTGGCATGGCAGCGCTGGGCCGTACCGGGGAAGGAGATTGGTGGCTGGATTCAAGCGGAGGATCGCGTCGTGGGCGCCGAGATTGCTCGTCGCGGTCGGCGCGCTTTGGCTGGCCGCCGTTGTTTTCGGGCAATTCGTCAAGCGCGGTGACATCTGGATGTATCCCGCAGAGAGCACCCTGGTTGGCCGAAGCGGCTCGTTGAAGCAGGTGGTCTGGTTGATGAATCCGACGCGCACGAGCACGAGATTCAAGGTGCGGCCAGCTTGCGGGTGCACGAGCGTGAAGCCATCAGAGGCAGCGCTTGACAGTCTCAGCGCAAGCGCCGTCACGGTCGAATTCGAAACCGCATCCATGCCGTCAGGTGAGTTCCGCAAGGATCTGTTCCTTGAGTGCACCAGAGGCGCAAAACAATGGACCGAAATGGTCCCGATAACGATTTCAATACCGAGACGCGACCAATTGGGAGGAGGGTGAGAAGATGAATCGAGGTTTGCGTTGGGCGAGAGCGGTTGTCGCGCTGACCATTCTTGCGCTAGTGACGCCGTCGGGTGACGCGCAGACGGGTTGCCTAGATGGCTACCACTGCGCATGGACTCTAATAAATCAGGATACAGTCATAAGCCAATGCGTTGCGGGCTCGGGCTCGCATTGCGGCGACAACAAATGCTATAAGCTAGGCCCGGGGCAGCAGTCATTCTACATGGGCATCTGCGTCCTCGGCGGAAGCGCCTGTAACTATACGGATTTGGATGTGACGGCTAACTGGGGCCAGACTCCTTGCGCCCCCGGTCTGGGAACTATTTGCAGATGTAGCGATGTATACGATTACTTCCAGCAGACCGTCCACATGCACACGTGTACCGTGTCATAGATCGAAAGTTCAGGCATGGGCTTGAAGTGCCCTCTAATGATGGCCCGATCCCGCAAGGTGGTGTGTGCATTCGCCGTTGCCTGGGGCGTGCTGGCTCCCTTTGTATCTGGGCAAGCCCGATACCCACTGCAACTCTTTCGCAACGAGTTAGAGGCACGATATCCCGAACGCGAAGCAGCGGCGAAGGAGCTGACATTCCGATATACCGTCCACGAGGACAGTAAGAGGACTGCATCGCTCAATCCTCCGAAGGTACCGGCTAACGGCTCATGGCCTTTCCAGATACCTCCTCACCCGGCGGTGCAATGGACGATCGACCTGCCGCTCGTGGTCGAAAGGCACCCGGACGTCACGATCCTTGAATATCAGGACGCAGGGTGGGCCGTTGACCAAAGCCAAGTTGCCAAGCGGCGCATCACGCAGTTCTTTGGAGAACGCTGGCAGGGCTGCAGCAAGTACGCCTACGTGGATCGACCCAGCTTCCCGAGCACGACCGCTTTCATCCCCACCGTCGGGCCAAGCTTAGCTTCCGCGTTCACTTTACCTGGATCTCATATGGTCGATCCGCTCGGGATGGTGTTGCTTGGTGGCCTTTCTCCACTGGATCTCTACGGGGTTAAGGCTAAGCTTTTGCCCTGGCCTGGCGTTGGCAATGCAATGCTCGCCCTGACGAACTATGGGGATCCGCCGGACTACCAGGTGGTGAACCGAATGTTTCACAACGAGTGGGATTGGACGATCGAGTTTGACCGCAAGACTCTGCTTCCCAAGTACGCTGTCGCCTACCAGGCCAACGTTTGGGTGAGCCGTTGGAAGACGCTGGAGAGCGTGGAAGTGGGGGGCCTTGTCTATCCGCGCAAGATTCTGTACGAGAGTACGGACGGCCACTTCAAGGATCCCGTGAAGACAACGCGCATCTTTACGCTCGAAAAGGTGGAACCCAGTGCGCCACGCTCCGGGTTACCAATTGTTGAGGGTGCGTACATCTCTGATCTCAGGCTCGACGCTAGCGCGGGAGACCTGCTCGATGCCGACTTCCCGCCCCGAAACGCGGTCGAGGTCACCTACCGGTGGTCAGGACGTCTGCCGAGCCTTGAGGAGCTCAAGGCGATGCGCAAGAGTCCGACACCGAATTTCCCCTGGTCGAGGCTGCTTGCATTTGGTCCACCGCTGATCCTGGTAGTCGGCGGTTCCATCTGGCTGTGGGTACGGCGCGCTCGACGCGGCCGTGTCGCCTAAGCGGGAGGAAGGCCCACGCAGCTTCATCGCGTGGGCCCCCCCATCCCTCATTCAACAGCCGCCGCCGATCGGATCGTTTGGCGTCGGGGGCGTTGGGTTGGCGGCGAGACCGAGCGCGGTGATCGCGCCGATCAGCCCCAACAGGAAGATCAGTCTTCCGATGAATCTCATCCGTTCCTCCTGAGTCCCGCGTGGACCAAAGCCCGCACACGTCACTATACACGCATAATGAGCTTGTACATGCGAGAAGCGTTGGCAAAGTGGGCGGTTTTCCTCTTCGCAGCCGTGCTCGGCTCAACTGGCCTGACCATCTCCACCTACCTCAGCCTCGTGTACGTTGCGGGAGACTTGCCTCCATGCCTGGAGGGCGACACGTGCGCCGACATCCTCACGAGTCGATACTCACATATCGGTCCACTTCCGATAGCCTTGTTCGGCGCGTTTTATTACCTGGTCGGTCTTTCAACCGCGCCCGCTCTCGTTACCCGAGATCGTGCGGCTCTGTTGAAGGGATTGATATGGAGCTCGCTCGGGTTTGTCGGCGCCGCGATTTTGACCGCTCTCTCGCTTACCCGCCTCCACGGGGTGTGCATCTGGTGTCTGGCGTCCGCGTTCTGCATGGCCATGCTGTTCGCCCTCTGGGGTCTAGCCGCGAGCTCGCAAGTCGGCGATGCGCCGGTTCTTTCACGAAAGACACGGCTATGGATGATCCTGCTCCCCGCCGTGTCGGGTTTGGCCGAGGGCGGCTCCCTGGCGGTGGGTCTGCGTACGTCCGAGCCGTCTTACGACGCCTCGGCATTGGCGAAAATCTCGATCGAAAAGCTGGTGTTCGGAGTGCCTTGTCCGGCAAAACCGGCGGCGACACAGACGCTAGTATTCTTCGGCGATGTGGAGTGCGGCGCATGCCGTTACTGGTTTCCGAGAATAAGACTTAGGGTCGATCGAACTAGCGGCATTCGGCTGGTCTTTCGAGCGAAGACGGCGGGCAACCATGACAATGGATTGAGGTTGGTTCGATTGCTTATGCAATTGCCAAGCAACGATCAAGATAGCTTTCTTCGCGATGTGTTCGCAGACGAGTCACTAGATAGCGAAGCGACTCATTCGATTATTGAGCGATGGTCAGGTATGCGAATAGCTGATATTCCAGCTGCGGCTATCGATAGGCGGTTGCAAGACGACATCGACCTGACGCGCAGTCTCGGCATTCTGCGGGTGCCGACCATCGTTTGGGTTGACTCAAGTGGCCGCAAGGAAGTCATGTCGGCTCGCCGGGCGTACGCGCGCCTCGCAGAGCCCGTGGATCGCTGATGCGGCCGAACCCGCAGGTATAATCGACCCCAACGACACACGGACGCGCCGCGCAAGCCAGGTGTCCCGACACGGTCGGGGGGCAGAACGCGCAAACCAAAGGCGCTCCGGAGGCATAACCTGGGAGGCACAACATGGTACAGCTCAGCATGAAAGAGCTGTTGGAATCCGGCGTGCATTTCGGTCATCAGACCCGACGCTGGAACCCAAAAATGAAGCGCTACATCTACGGCGCGCGCAACGGCATCTACATCATCGATCTCCACCAGACGATCAAGCTGTTCGAGGACGCGCTCGGCTTCGTGCGTAAGATCGTCGAGGATGGGGGCAGCGTGCTGTTCGTCGGCACCAAGAAGCAGGCGCAAGCCGCGATCAAAGAGGCCGCCCAGCGCAGCGGCCAGTACTTCGTCAGCGAGCGCTGGCTCGGCGGCACCCTCACGAACTGGAAGACAATCCAGCTTCGCATCAGCCGGCTGAAGGAGCTCGACCGCATGGAGGTCGAGGGCTATATGGAGCGCCTGCCCAAGAAGGAGGCGCTGCAGCGCCGCGAAGAGCGCGCCCAGCTCAACCGCTACCTGGAAGGCATCCGCAACATGAGCGCCCTGCCCGCCTGCATGTTCGTGGTCGATGTGAACAAGGAAGGCATCGCGGTGCGCGAGGCGCGCAAGCTCGGCGTGCCGATCGTCGCGATCGTGGACACCAACTGCGACCCCGACGAGGTGGACGTGGTGATCCCCGGCAACGACGACGCGATCCGCGCGATCCGCCTGGTCACAAGCAAGATCAGCGACGTAATTCTCGAGGCGAGGCCGATCGACGAGGCGCTCACCGAAGGCGCCCTGACCGAAGAGGGCGAGGTGATGGAAGAGCCAACCGAAGGCACCGTGATCGAGTTCGGCGCGGTCGAGGAAGAGCTTCTGCGCGCCTTTGGCGGAGGAGAGGAGTAATGTCCACCGCGACGTACACCGCCCTGGCCGTCAAGCGCCTGCGCGAGGAGACTGACGCGCCCATGATGGAGTGCAAGACCGCCCTGGAGGAAGCGGGCGGCGACTTCGAAAAGGCGAAGAACATCCTGCGCGAGAAGGGCAAGGCGGCCGCCGCCAAGCGCGCCGACCGCTCGACCGCCGCCGGCGTGGTGGCTATCGCGGTCAGCGCAGACGGCAGGACGGCGGGCGCGGCCGTGCTCGAATGCGAAACCGACTTCGTTGCGCGCAACGAGGGCTTTTTGGCGACCGCCCAGCAGCTCGCCGCTGCATTCTTGGCCTCCGACCCCGGCGCCGAGCCGCTCAAAGCGAAAGCGGGTGGCAAGACGGTGGGCGAGGTGATCGTAGAGGCGGTGGGCAAGATTCGCGAGAACATCCGCCTCAGCAAGGCGGTGCATCTCTCGACCGCCAACCGCTTTGCCACCTACATCCACCACGACAAGCTCAAGGGCACGATCGTCGAAGTGGCGGGCGAGGGCGATCAGGCGCTCGAGACCGGCCGCCAGATCGCGATCCAGGCGGTGGCGTTCCCGCCCGAGGTCATCTCGAAGGATGAGATACCCCAGTCGAAGATCGACGCCGAGATGGAAGTCGAGACCCAGCGCGCGATCAACGAAGGAAAGGATGAGAAGATCGCGAAGAATATCGCCATGGGGCGCATCAACAAGGAGTATCTGAAGCGGGTGGTTCTGCTAGAGCAGCCCTTCTACCGCGATCCCGCGATCAGCGTCGGCCAGTACCTGAAAGAGCATGGCGGCGCGACGATCGTGGGCTTCACGCGGCTGGCTGTCGGCGAGGGGGGCTAGGGCCCTGGTCTCGCGACGCCCCTTCGGTCGAGTCCTGATCAAGCTGAGCGGGGAAGCGCTCGGCGGGCAGGCGGGTTCGGGCCTCGATCCCAAGGTGATCGGCCACATCGCGCGCGAGATCGCGGCGGTGCACCTGGCCGGCGTCGAAACCGCGGTGGTGGTGGGCGGCGGCAACTTCATCCGGGGCGAGGTGTTCAGCGAGGCGGGCGGCATCGACCGCACCGTCGCCGACCAGATGGGCATGCTCTCCACGATCATGAACGCCCTCGCCTTGCAGTCGGCGATCGAGGTGGAAGGGGTGGCCACGCGGGTGCAAAGCGCGATCCAGGTCGCGCAGGTCGCGGAGAGCTTCATTCGGCGGCGCGCGATCCGCCACCTCGAGAAAGGCCGCGTGGTGGTGTTTGCGGGCGGCACCGGCAACCCATATTTCACCACCGACACCGCCGCCGTGCTGCGCGCGCTGGAGATCGAGGCGGAATGCCTTATCAAGGCGACCAAGGTGGACGGCGTCTACGACCAGGACCCGAAGAAGAACCACGCCGCGGTGCGCTTTGGCACCCTCACCTACACGGAGGCGATCACCAAGCGCCTGGCGGTGATGGACCAGACCGCGTTCACGATGTGCCGGGAGCACAATTTGCCCGTGATCGTGCTCAATTTCAACGATCCCGGGGCCCTGCTAAGGGCGGCCAAGGGCGAAGAGGCGGGCACGCTCATGGGCGGCGACTGACGCCCGAGCGGTCGTGCGGACAGGGTGGCATGGACCTCAGCCCGTGCTCCGGCATGGCCCCGAACGGGCACGACGGAGATGCTGTGTTCTCAAGTCAAGGCTGGGGTGGGATAAGTGTATGGAAGGCCGAAGATGGCTCGCCTTGCGATGGCCCAACAAACGATGACGAGTTTGCGGGCGACGGCGAGGATCGCCTGCTTGGGCC
>JACOSL010000024.1 GCA_016179045.1 Fimbriimonas ginsengisoli
CTTCTCGAAGTGCGGCAAATGCCATCGCGCGTCGGTGGAATAGCGATGAAAGCCGCCGCCGACGTGGTCGTGGATGCCCCCGCGCGCCATTTTGTCGAGGGTGAGGATCGCGGCCGCGAGGCCTTTCGACCTAAGCTCCTCGGAACCGACTTCAGAGGCGGCCAATTCGAATAGCAACCCGATGGCGGCATGAGGGGGAAATTTGGGCGCCGCCCCAAACCCTCCGTTGGTCGTGTCGAAGCCCGCAAGCAGGGTCTGAACGCAACGCTCGACAAGGGCCTCGTCAAACGTCGCGAAGGTGCCGGGCGACTGGCGGCCCCTCACTTGCGCTAGCGCCACCGCCAGTTCTTCCCCCGCCGCCTGAATCGCCTTGGGGTCGCGCCCCCACTCCGCCGACAAGCGGGTGAGCACGGTTCGGAATCCGGCAGCCCGTCCACGATCTTCTTTGGGAAAGTAGGTCCCGCCAAAGAACGGCTTGCCGTCTGGGGTCAGGAAGACGCTTGCCGGCCAGCCCCCATGACCCGAGGTGAGTTGAACGGCGAGCATGTAGGCTTCGTCCACCTCGGGCAGTTCTTCGCGATCGACCTTGACGCTTACGAAGTTCCGATTGAGAAGAACTGCGATCTCTTCGTCCTCAAAGCATTCGCGCTCCATCACGTGGCACCAGTGGCAAGAGGCATAGCCGACGCTGAGGAAAATCGGCTTCCGTTCGCTCTCCGCGCGCACGAAGGCTTCGTCGCCCCACGGCATCCAGTCCACGGGGTTGTTCATGTGCTGGCGCAAGTAAGGCGAGCGCTCGGCAGCCAGCCGATTGGGCATGGCGCGAGGTTACACCAGTACGACAGCTAAACCTGGTGGATCGGAAACTGGGCGCACAATGCCTCGACGTCCAGGCGCACGGCCTCGAGCGCACCCGCCTCCTCGTTGGCTCTTAGACCGCGTGCGATGAGGCCGGCAATCTGGCGCATTTGAGGCTCGGCCATGCCCCTGGTCGTGACCGCGGGCGTGCCCAGCCTGATGCCGGATGCGACAAATGGCTTCTCCGGGTCGAACGGAATCGCGTTCTTGTTCGTGGTGATCTGCACCGTATCGAGCACCGCCTGGGCGACCTTTCCGGTCACTGCAAAAGGGCGCAAGTCCACGAGCATCAGATGGCTGTCGGTGCCCCCGCTTACGATGCGGAAGCCCTCATCTATGAGACCCGCCGCGAGAGCGGCCGCATTCAAGCGGATTTGGCGCTGGTAGACCTTGAACTCTTCCGTGGCAGCCTCGTGGAAGCAAACCGCCTTCGCCGCGATAATGTGCATCAGCGGCCCACCCTGGACGCCTGGAAACAGGGCCTTGTCGATCTCCTTGGCAAGGGCTTCTCGACAGAGGATCATGCCGCCGCGAGGGCCGCGGAGCGACTTGTGCGTCGTGGTTGTGACCACATCGGCGTGGGGTATCGGCGATGGATATTCGCCCGCAGCAATCAGGCCCGCGTAGTGGGCCATGTCGCAGAAATGCAGTGCCCCAACCTCGTCCGCGATGGATCGAAAGGCGGAAAAGTCGATCTGGCGCGAATAAGCGGTGGCGCCGCTCACGATGATTTTGGGCCGGTGCTCTCGGGCCCTCAAACGCAGGTCGTCGTAGTCGATCTGCTCGGTATCCTCGCGCACGCCATAGGGAACCACGTTGTATAGCTGCCCGCTGAAGTTCACAGGCGAACCGTGCGTAAGGTGGCCGCCGTGGGCGAGGTTCATCGCCATGAGGGTGTCCCCCGGTTTGAGCAACGCGAAGTACACCGCCATGTTCGCCTGTGCCCCGCTGTGGGGCTGCACGTTGGCGTGCTCGGCGCCATAGAGTGCCTTGGCTCTTTCGATGGCTAGCGACTCCACCTCGTCGACCACGTCGCAGCCGCCGTAATAGCGCCTGCCGGGATAGCCCTCGGCGTACTTGTCGGTCAGGACGCTCATCATCGCTTGGCGCACGGCGAGACTCGCGATGTTCTCGCTCGCGATGAGTTCTAGGTTGTGTTCTTGGCGCAGCTCCTCGCGTCGGATCAGGGCCGCAATCACAGGATCGACCTGGTCAAGCGGGAAGCGATGGCGAAGCGCGGCGGGCGACGAGACGGGCATGGCCCATTATGATGGGGCTCGCTCACGACGAAACGGCGGTCGAAGTCCCAGCCTAAATCGCGCGGTCGATCATCGCCGCGATCTGGGCCTTTGGGGCGGCGCCAACCATCTGGTCGACGACCTTGCCATCCTTGAATACGAGCAGCGTGGGGATGCTCATGACTCCGTAGCGCGAGGCGATCTCCCCGTCCGCGTCCACATCGACCTTGTAGACGTGCGCTTTCCCCGCATATTCACCAGAAAGCTGCTCGACCGAGGGAGCGATCATCCTGCAGGGTCCGCACCACTCCGCCCAGAAGTCGACGAGGACGGGAAGGTCCGACTGGAGAACCTTGGTATCGAACTCCGACGAAGAAACCGCTAAACCTGCTGCCATAAGATCGTTCACCACATGAATGTCTACGGCGGTATACCCGAGAGAATCGGCAACCGAAGGGTGCTTGTGACCCGTCCATCATGGTTGGCGTCCATAATAGAGAACGCTCGGCGCAAGGCCGCGCACAAGGAGACCGGAACTTGAGACCGTGGAAGACCCTCGTTTTGGGCACGCTTGCCCTTTCGCTTACGCCATCGGCCCTGCCGCAAAGGCGTTCGCAGGCGGAAACCAGCCTGGTGGGCATCCGCTTATACGATACGGCCTTTCGGCTCCTCGACGTCTACGGCGCGCCCGATGAGATTCTTCCAATCGGGGTTAGCTTCACCGCAGTTGGTCCCGGCCCTGCGGCCGGAGGGCCTCCCGCCGGCGGTGGTGGCGGCGCGGCACGTGGCGGCGGTGGTGGGCGCGGCGGAGGAGGCGGAGGCGGAGGCGGCGGCCGCGGCGGCAACGACTCCGAGATGCCGTTCGACTTCGGAGACCAAACCCTAATGCAGCGCGGCGCGGCAGGCGGCCAAACCCGGCGGCCGACGCCTGCCCAGGCGACTATCCCCGAGCCCCCGCTCGAGACGGGCCGCGATGCGGGAACGAGCAACTTTTACAGCCGTTGGGTTTACAAGCACGGCGGCGGCAAGTACGGCTTTGTGCTCGACAAGAGCAACCGCGTCGTCCAGATCGAAGCGATCGGGTTGGAGAACCAGAAGGTTAGAACCAAGAAGGGGGTCACCTTCGGAACGCCGTGGCTGAAGGTCATCCGCATCTACGGCATGCCCGACAGCTATGAGATCGCGGGCAACACGATGACCATGCGCTACCTGCTGAGAAACAAGGTTGTGTTCCGACTGAACCGGCTCGGGATGGACAAGCCGCACGTTGTGACCGGCATCTTGGTCGCGGCAAGTAAGAACTAGGCCGCCGTGGCCGAAGAGCTGCGCGAGATCCGGTCGCGGATCGACCTCGTCGATCTCGTCGGTCAAAAGGTGAGCCTGCGCCGCGCGGGAAAGCATTGGAAGGGCCTCTGTCCGTTCCACGACGACCGAAATCCCTCGTTTTACGTCTCTCGAGAGCTGGGACGCTACACCTGCTGGTCTTGCGGGGAAAAGGGCGACGCGTTTACGTGGGTCATGAAGACCCAAAATCTGGACTTTAGCGAGGCACTCCGCCAACTCGCCAAACTCGCGGGGGTCGAGCTTCGACGTCGAGGGCGGCCCAAGGAATCCCAGGAACAGGATCGAAGCGCGATGGATGCCGCGCTCGAGTTCTTTCGGCGCGAATTCGGACGGTCGAGCACTGCTCGCGCGTACACCGAAGGCCGTGGCTTGGACGAGGCGACGATCGAGGGTTGGGAGATCGGCTATGCGCCTGATCACGGCGACGCCCTTGCCGCCACGCTCCAGCGCGCCGGACAACCGCTAGCCGAATGCAAGAAGCTGTTTCTGGTCGATCAAGACTCAAGCGGAGGCTATTTCGACCGCTTCCGCGGTCGCCTCATGTTTCCGATCCGCGATGAACGTGGAGAGTTGGTCGCCTTTGGCGGACGGCTTCTGGGAGATGGCCAGCCCAAATACATCAACAGTGGCGATACACCGCTCTTTCGGAAGAGCCGGGTGCTCTACGGGCTCGACCGGGCAAAGGACGCGCTCGCAAAGTCCCGCCAAGCCGTGCTCGTCGAGGGATACCTCGACGTCATCGCGTGCCATCGCGCGGGCCTGACCGCCGCGCTCGCCTCGCTTGGCACCTCCCTCACCGAAGACCACGCCAAGCTACTTCGCCGTTGGTGCGAGCGAGTCATCGTCCTCTACGACAGCGACGCGGCGGGCCTCAAAGCGACCCGCAGAGCGATAGATGTGCTCGCTCCCGAGGGCCTAGTCGTGCGCGTCGCTCGACTGCCCGCGGGCGACGACCCGGACACGCTGCTGCGCCGGTCCGGTCCGGCCGAGTTGTGCAGAGCAGTCGATGAGGCCGTCCCGCCCCTCGATTTCGAGATCGACGAACTCCTGCGAACCACGAATCCGGAAGACCCGCTGTTCTGGCCCGAGGCTGCACGCGTCTTGGCGGGCGCTCCGAGCAACCTGGACATCGAGCGACACCTGGTCAAGCTGGCCGCCCTCTTCCCCGGCCCGAAGGACCCGATCGAGGCCCAGCGGGCGTTGCGGCGCGATGTGGGCGAAGCTAGGCGACGCCTTCGTCCACCGAGTTCGGCGGGCCGCCAGCCGCCGCAACCCACCATAGGTGCGGTCTCTAGGTTGGCCTCCGCCGAACTGTCGGGCGCGGAAGCGATCGTATTCGCAGCATTGCTTGATGAAGACCTGCGCGAACCGGCTTGGCAAGCCCTTCACCTTCCAGAACTCTTCCAGACGCGCGTGGCCGAAACCGTCGCCGCCGCTATCCTTGCCGCATTCCCGTCCACGCCGCCCGACGGATCTCCCGCCCTCTGGCTGCCGGATCTCGAGTCCGAGTCTGTTCGGATGGTCCTAACCGACCTCACCTTCGAGTCTCGCATCGGCATCCTGTCGTCCGAACTGGTGCACGATTCGATCGAGCGCCTGGAAGGCGATACGGAGCGACGTTCTCTGCGCCAACTCCGAACTGAGGAGATGGGAGAGGAGGCGCTCGTCGAATACGCGGCGCGCCTCAGGCAACTCAAGTCCAAACCGATTCACCAGTGAAATTCGCTTGGAAATTCTCCAAAGTTGCTATATAGTGTAGGAGCCCACTTACGATTAGGTGCGCCTCTCAAGGGGGATTGGTCCATTGGATTGCCTTTCCGCCGCGACGGAAAAGTCCGGGGCGGGGGAAGAATTGTATACGGCCTGGGAAAGCTCCGCACACGGAAGTGAGGCGGTGGACGATGCGTTGCGCGTCTGGCTCACGCAAATCGGGCGCGTGGCGCTCCTCACGCCTGAGCAAGAGCTGCGGCTCGCGCACCTGGCCCAGTCGGGCTGCGCGGTGGCAAAGCGGCGTCTGATCGAGGCCAACCTTAGGCTCGTGGTGAGCATTGCCAAGCGCTTCGCCAACCGCGGCCTGCCCGTCGCCGACCTGATTCAGGAGGGGAACCTCGGCCTCATCCGCGCGGTCGAGAAGTTCGATCCGAGGCGCGGAACCCGCTTCAGTACCTACGCGACTTGGTGGATTCGCCAGTCCGTCGGCCGGGCGGTTTGCGATCGTGGCCGCGAAATCCGGGTTCCCATCTACGTCTTGGGCCTTACCCACCGCGTCTCGAACGCCCGATACTGCCTCGAAAGCGCACTCGGCAGGCCGCCAACCGACGATGAGGTGGCCCGCAGCGCGAGGCTCAGCGCAAAGCAGGTCGGACGCTATCGCCAGACGCTGGCCGAGACCGTTTCAATGAGCCCCACGACCGGACGTGACGAGGTGAGCATGGCGGAGTTCATCGTCGACGAGAGCCAAGAAGCGCCCATCGACGCGGTGCATCGGCGCCTGCTTCGCGAGTGCGTCGCGGCAATGCTTGGCAAACTCACCGAGCGCGAACGCGAAGTGATTCTGCTTCGCTTCGGTCTGCTCGGCCATCCCCCTCATTCGCTCGGCGAACTCTCACGATGCCTGGGCCTCACCCGGGAGCGCATTAGACAAATCGAGCGGACAAGCCTGAGCAAACTCAAGCATCCGGACCAACTTGGGCCGCTGAGCCGGCTCATGCACGACGAAGTGACGCCGGCCCCCGTGCCCACGTAGACCTGGATAGCGTGCCGCAAGTCCCGAGAGCTCCCGAAATGAACGTGCTGCTCCACGACGGGGGGCGCGTGCCTCTCTCCTCGCTCTATCGAGAGCGGCCCCTCGCCCTCGTATTCCTTCGCAACTTCGGGTGAGTGTTCTGTGCCGAGCAAGCGGCGCAGTTGCGACCGCATGAAGGGGAACTGAATTTGGCCTTCGTTGGACTCGGCTCGCCCGACGAAGCGGCGGCGTTCCGCCAGAGGCACAGGCTCGATTCGGCCGTGATCAGCGACGCGGGTGGCGACCTTTATCGAGAGTTCGGCCTTCCCAAGGGAGCGTTTAGCCTCCGCATCTTGCCGCGAGCGGCCGCCGCAATGGCCCGCGGCCACTTCCCCGCCATGAGCCAGCCACATCCATCCCAACTTGGCGGCGCCTTCGTCATCGACCTTGATGGCAGCGTCGTCTGGGAGCACAGAGCCCGCGATGCAAGCGATATCGTTCGGGCGGCGGCGCTCCTTGCCGCCCTACCCTAAATCCGGAACGATGAGCCGGGTGGAAACGCTGCCCAGGGTCGCTCGATACGATCGCCGGACAAGAGGCCGTGGGCGCTGATGGGCGCCCCGTCGGCAAATGCGATCTCGGCTCCCAATTCGCCGAGAATGAGCCACGCCGCGGCCACGTCGTAGAGCCGCTCGCGCACACCTAGAATCGCGCGGTATCGGCCGGCAGCGACGAAGGCCGCGTCGACCAC
>JACOSL010000026.1 GCA_016179045.1 Fimbriimonas ginsengisoli
CGTGCGGCGTGCGGCGCGGAACGAGCTTGGGCGCACGGCTTAGCTCGCGCATGCCCAGAATGCCCTCGCTCAAAGCTCGCTGCACCCACTTGCGGCCCGTCGGACGGGTCACTCCGAATTGGCGGCACGCCTGGCTGAGCGACCAACCCTCATCAAGCACCCTACACACCAGCAATCGACGACTATCCATAGTGCTCACACTCGTAAACGGCATGCCCCTCCGGACGCCGGGCGTGTGGATACGATGTGTTGGCGGACCTGGATACGATGTGTTGGCATCGGACAATCTGAGGGAGGGGTGCTTGACGCCGCCTCACGACACCAGCCTATGAATAGCAAGCCATCCAGCATTTCCGGGCCGTCCGACGTCCTCTACCGAGGCAAGGTGTTCGAGCTCGGGGATTACCCCGACCTCGGATTCGGCATCGACGCCGCCGAGATGGACGCCGCCATCTCGGCGTTCGGGGCGGTGCCCAACGACCTCGAGCACTCGCGCCTGCGCAGCGTGCTCGGCCATTCGCTGGGCGAGTTGCGCCGGCTCTGGCGGGTTGGGCAAGAGGTGTACGGTGAGCTCGCCATCCCGTCGTGGCTGGCCGAGCTCATCGGCAATGTGATGAAGGTGTCGCTGGCCTTCGATCGGCACAAGCGGGTGGTGGGCAGCGCGCTCACGTTGCATCCGCGCATCAGCGATGCGCAGGTGGTGGCGGCGTTTTCTCGACTCACGTCGCGTGTCGCACCCTCAGCCACCCACGGGTTGAATTCCTTCGGCTCGCTCGTCCCGATCCATCGGGACTCGCTCGCCGATCCTTTGCGCGACGCCGTCCTTGGCGTCGCTTCGGGCGGCCCACGAGTTAGCCCTCACAGCCACGCAAAGCCATCGCAGAGCAACCGCAAGGCCATTGCAGAGCGCGCCAATGGCGCACCCGAAATTCGATACGACGGGGAGGCCAGCGCCTCCCGGGAGGAAACCATGCATCGATTCTTGAAGGAGCGGCTTGCCGCCGCCTTTGGGCTCGGCGGACCGCCCGCGGCCCTTGCCCAGCCCGAGAACTGGACGGGGGCGCCGAATGCCGTTGGCCCCGAACCCCCTGATCCACCCGACGACGAGGCTGACGAGCCAGACACCCAGGACGAGGCGGCCCAGGCCGAATTGAAGATGCTTCGCGAACGGGCGGTGGCCCTTGCCGTCGGCCGGGCGGAGGCGAGCGCGGCCCAGTTCGCCGACGAATCGGTCCGTGGGCGCAAGTTCCTGCCCGTCGACCGGCCTTACCTCGTCCGCCTGTTCCTGGGCGCCCTGCTCGCCGACGGCGGAGGCGAAGTTCGCTTTAGCGAGGAAGGCCATCCCCACGAGGGCCCGTGCTGCCAGGCGCTTCGCGAAATGGCCGAGCGGCGCCCGCCCCACGATTGGACGGGCGAGGTGCTGCTGAGCGCCACCCCCGTCAAGTTCGCTTCCCAGGCAGGCATCACCGAAGAGCGCAAGAGCGAGCTGCTCGCGCGCAGCGATCTCGGCCGCGAGGCGGCCCGGATGCGTGGCGCGTCGAACGGGCGTCTCAGCGCCCACTAGCCAAATCAGGAGGCTGCAAACCCTATGAAGACACCTATGAACACGTTCACCGGCGCAAGGCTCGATCCGATCTGGCCGGGCGACGGCCGGACGATCGCGGCGGCGTTTGCCGCCAACCTGACGATCAAAGGCGGCACCGTGATCGGCCAGATCAGCGCCACCGCCGCCTCCGAGGTGCAGTCGCTGTCGATCAGCGGCACGCCCACCGGCGGCACCATCACCCTCGCCTTCGGCGGGCAGACCACGTCGCCGCTCGGCTACAACGCGACCGCCGCGCAGGTTCAAGCCGCGCTGGAAGCGCTTACCCCGATCGGCGCGGGCAATATCGCGGCAAGCGGAGGCGCCCTGCCCGGCTCGGCGGTGACCCTCACCTTCCAGGCCGACCTCGCCAACCAGCCGCAGCCGCTGATCGCGGTCACCGCGGCCCTGACCGGCGGCACCTCGCCCGCCGCGAGCGTCAGCCGCACGACGGCGGGGGTGGCGAATGGCAAGTGGGCGCCCTACGCGTCGGCCCACTCCGACGGCACCCAGACTGCGCGGGCTCTCGTTGCGATGGACGTGGCGACCGACCCGGCCGGGCGCATCACCTTCGGCACACTGTCGACCGGCGGCGAGCACGGCGAGAAGTATCCGAGCGCGCCCATCTACTACAAGGGCGAGTTCAAGACGGCGGACCTGACCGGCCTCGATTCGAACGCACTCTCAGGCTTCGGCCGGCTGATTACCGGCAGCTTGTCGGACGGCGTTCTGAGTCTGCTGTAGGGTCGCCGAACGATTGTCGGACGATTGCCGAACGATTGTCGAGCGATGGTCGGACGATGGTCGGACGATTGCTCCGACTTCGCCATCGCAAAGCCACCGCAGAGCCACTGCAGAGCCATTGCAACGCTATCGCCAAACCCAGGAGGACCTAGCCCATGGGGACATTTCTGTATCCAACCAACGCCGAGTTGACCGCGATCCTGCAGGAAAAGCTGCCGGTCCGCACGCTCGACGACGCGATCTTCGAGATCATGCCCATCGAGGACGACGACGCCTCCCTCGTCATGTGGGAGCAGGAGGACAACTACGTCGGCCTCATGAGCCTGCGCGGCTTCGATGGCCAGCCGAGCCGGGTTAGCCGGGTCGGCATCAAGCAGTATCAGATGCTGCCCGGCGTGTACGGCGACTACATCCAGCTCGACGAGACGGAGTTGACGCTCGGGAGGGCCACCGGCTCGTTCGGCCAGCCGATCGACATCCAGAACCTCGTCGTGCGGCGGCAGGACCAGTTGCTCAACCGCGCGATCGACCGCCTGCGCTACATCGGCTGGACGCTCGTCGCGGAGGGCACGTTCAGCGTGCCGACGCCGGACGGGCAGGTGATCCACAGCGATTCGTTCACCCTCCAGAGCTATGCGGCGAGCGTGGCGTGGACGACCTCGGCGACCGCTACCCCGCTCAAGGACTTCCGCAGCGTGAGGCTGTTGGGCCGGGGCAAGGGCGTGGCGTTCGGGGCGGGCTCCGTGGCCTACATGAGCCAGGTGACCTTCAACAGCCTGGTCTCGAACACCAACGCGAACGACATTGCGGGGCGGCGGGTGACCGGCTTGCTCGCACCGCTGAACCTGGAGGAAGTCAACCAGATCATGCTCGGCGAAGCCCTGCCCACGGTGCAAATCTACGACGAAGGCTATCTGGCCGACGATGGCTCGTTCGTGCCGTTCCTGCCCGATGGGCGCGTGGTGGTGGTGGGCAAGCGGCCCGCCGGCCAGCGGGTGGCCGCGTTCAAGATGACGCGAAACGCGACGAACCCAAACGCCTCGCCCGGCATGTACAACAAGGTGATCGACCGGGGCGAGGACTCGGTGCCGCGGCTGATCGAGGTCCACATGGGCTTCAACGGCGGCCCCGCGATCTACTACCCGAGCGCGATCGTGAAGATGAGCGTGTAGCCATGGCGGACTACGTGGCGATTTCACATCTGGGGCTTGCCGGGCGGCTGGTGCGCCCTGGCGAGCCCGTCTCGGCGTCGGAGCTGGGCTCGGAGGCGGAGCGGCTCGTTGGCTTGGAGGCGGTGCGTCTGGCTTCGGCTGTGCTTGATTTGGCCGAGGCTGACGATGCTCCGACCACCGTTCGACCACCGTCCGACAACAGCTCGACAATTGTCAGACCATCCTCGCGCGGGGGGCGGAAATGAGCTTCAGCTTCGATCCATCGCTTCATGCGCCGCGCGATCATGCCCGGTTGGCGCTGGGCGACACCGATGCCGCCTCGCCCTTGCTCGACGACGAGACGCTCGATGCCAAGCTCTCTAGCTCGGGCTACTTAGAAGCCGTTGCCCAACTGGCGGAGGCCCTGGCCACGCGGTTTGCCCAGGAGCCCGATCGGTATTCGGAGGGCCAGGCGGGGTTGAGCGCGCAATGGACGCAGCGCATCGCGGCTTGGCGCAAGCTGGCGGAGGATTGCCGCTCCGGGCGGATCGCCCCGCCCGGCGGGGCGGCCTCGCGCCCTCCGGCGCGGGTGGGGAGCTTGGACGCGCCCGACATGGGCGGGATGCGGACGGACTAGTGCCGTCAGCCGGTGGCGTCTACCGCCCGTTCGTCGTTGTTCGCCCCCCTCTTCTCGCGGTTGGCGAGCAACACCCACGCCGCCATACCGCAAAACAGAATCGTGCCAAGTTCGCGTAGAAGCCGCGGATACAGGGTCTGATCAAGGGGTGGCTCGAAACTCGACCCGACGTGGGCCGTTAAAGCGACATAGCGAGCGTAGATCACGGAGGCCCAAGCGGCCGAAACCGCCCAGAAGATGAGCCAGGTAGCAATTGGAGTCATCAAGCCTCTGACGACCGGCTTGAATTCGTTCCAGCCCGTTTCGCCAAAAGGTTGGGCGGGCGAGGCAGTGGGGATGTCGGCTGTTGAGGACTTGCCTAGAGGCAGCAGCAAGGCGAGCGCGAAGTAGATGGAGAAGCCAAGCTGTCCAATGACCCCAGTCCACAAGGAAATGGACCCCCTCTCAGACATAAGGGCGAGGGATCGCCGAAACTCCTCTGATCCGCTTGCAAAGCTCATCCGCACGGCGTCGATCCCCAACACCAGGTGGACGAGGGCGGCGTACGCCGCGTACATCCCGATCCCGAACCTAATCCTCGTCGCGTAGCTGTCCCAGAGGCCTTTCATGGCCCCATCCTATCACGAGTCAGCCGTCGTACTCATCGAGCTACGGGTTCCACCGGTCGAGCGCTCGGATAGTCGTGAACCAGTCACCTGAAAGGATAACCGCAGTGACAATCAGGGCGATGACCGCAGCCGCGCCGATGCCGATGTCCGGTGCCAACACGACGCCGAGCCATACCCCGAATGCAAGGTCGGCGATGGCAAAGAAGAGCTTCAAGGCGACTATCAAGTTAGCCTGTCTTTTCGTCAATGCCTTCTTGGAACTGTGAGTCATCGCGGCACCCAAACATGCTAAGCCTTGCGGTGCGAAGATCGTTCCCTTCCGCAGGAGCCGTTCAGCCGCCGAGCACTCGCCAGAACGCGACCATGCCGTACGAGAGGGTCAAGAACGCGAACAGCGAGTTCAGCAGGGCGTGGCCGACCACGAACTCGGCACCCTCGGGCCAATCGGCGGCCTTGAAGTAGAAGTTGTCGAAGCCCAGGCGCAGGGTCCAATAGGCGGCGACGAAGATCGCGAAGGCGACCGCGGCGCGATCCCCGCGCATGAGCTCGGCGTGCAAGACCAGCGTGACCACCGCGAACGCCACGATCGTGAACACCACGAAGATGCCGTAGGTCCACATCAGCTTGCGGTTGAACGGCCCCAGGCGCGGCAGCTCCTCCGCCCACTTCAGCCTTTCCGGAACCTGGCGGCTGGCGGCGAGCACGAGCAACTGGGCCGCTGGCATTGCCCATAGCAGGATGTTCAGATACCACTCGGCCGGGCGCGCGGCGAGAGCCCAATGCAGCAGCCGCACGAGCTCGAGGGGCAAGCCGAGCAGGAACGGCGGGTGGAACAGGATCGGGAGGGGGATCAGCACGAAGCCCCAGGTCCAGAGCGGCGAGCGGATGCGCAGCTTGTTCTGCGCGAGCATCGCCGCGGCCTGAAGCAGAAAGTAGCCGCTCGGCAGGCCCCACCCGTCGCCCACCGGGTAGCTGATCGCCATCTCGTGCAGCAGGCCGGAGATGAGGAATACGGCGACCATCGCGCCGCCCCGGCCAAGCATCCGCATCAGGGGCCGGAGGAACAGGCGGCGATCCATCTCGACGAACGGCCGGTTCCAGCGCCGGCTCCAGAAATCTTCGAGGCTGATGCTCTTGCCCGGCTGGAGAAAGAGGGGATCGACCGGCCGTCCGGCGAGGCGAATCAGGCAGGTCAGCACCTCCGAAAATCCGAGGTGGATGGCGAGCAGCAGCCCGCCGACGCAGATCCAGGCCGCCGCGAGGGCGGGGATTCGGTTAACGAGCAGGGCGTCGATCAGCACGAGCCCGATGCCGAGGAAGAAGCGGGTCAACCCGCGCCCGAAGCCTTGGACGTCGGATGGCGTGGCGGCTCGCCGTTCCTGCAGCCCCTCGATCGCCATTCCCGGCCAAACCGTGAAGAACGCGAGGTAGGGCAGCGCGGGCGTTCGCCTAACGGCAGCCGCCGGCAAGGCCAGCAGCACCACGCCCTTCATGAGATACAGAAACAGGAGGCTGGCGCACAGCAGCTTCCAGCCGGGGGAGGCGCTGGCTTGGATGGTCAGGAGACCGATGCCGGCGAGTACGAGCGCCACCTGCCCGACGCGCCGCGCCGCCGGACGGCTCGGGAGCAGCGGCATGAGAGCCGCCATCACGAGCACGACGATCCACGGCGCCAGCCGCTCGGCGTTCATCTAACTCTGAAGATGCGGCGCGGGGGCGTAACGGTGCGCTGCTAGCATCGTTGCCCGGAGGGCGGAGGTCGAATCATGAGTCTCTTGAGTTCGCCCGCAGTGCGGGCTTTGCTTGCCATCCGCGATCGCACGTTTCGTACGCGCATCGAGGTGCTAGTGCCCGCGGCGACGCCCAACGCGGCGGGAGGGCAGGCGGTGACGTGGTCGGTCGAGGCGGTGGCGTACGGGCGGCTGCGCCGCCCTCGGCGGCTGGAATATCTAGCCGTGCGGGGCGAGGAGCCGATGCCGGAGGCGATCTGGGAAGTGCTGCTCCCTGCCGAGGTAGCGGTCGATGCGACCAAGCGCCTGCGCGCGAGCGGGTTGCTGCTGGCCGTCATCGGGAGCGACGCGCATCGCACCGAGCCGCTGGCGCAGCTCGTCCGGTGCCTACCCGTCGCGGGGGCTTAGCTCTTGATCGACCGCCCCCGTCCCCTACGGGGCCACCCCCGCCTAATCGTAGGCGGGGGAAGCAGATGCGGAGGAATTCCGTTCGCTTCCCCCTCTTGCCCCGACTTGTCGGGGGAGGAGGGGGTGCCGAGTTCCGACGAGGCGGGGGCGGTTCTTTGTCCGGGGGTGTATTGATGGGAATGACAGGTGGTGAACCGGGCATCGAGCTTGCCGCGCGGATGATTGGGCAAAGCCTCGCCCAGGCGGTGGAGCAAACCGCCCAGGCGGTGGTCGATGCCGCCCGGGCCGAATTGCAGTCGGCTTCCTCGAATAAGACCAGGAGCCGCCCCAGCGAGCCGCCCATCGACCACACCGGCCGTCTCGCCGCCAGCCTGCGGGTTGAGAGGTTTGGGCCCGCGGAGGCGAAAGTGGCGAGCGATGCGCCCGAGGCTGTGTATCTGGAGCTCGGCACCGCGCGCATGGCGCCGAGGCCGTTCCTGCTCCCCGCCGCCGAGCGGGCGATGGCGGAGCTGAAGGTCGATCTGCATCAGGGTTGATTTGGCCCGATGCTGCCGGCCTTTGCCGTCCGGGTTCTGCGTCGCAAGAGGATTTCCCCCTCCGCCTGGCGGCGGAGCCCCACCCCCCCGCTTCGGCTCGCCGCCTCAGCGACCCCCGCCGTTGCGCGGCAGGGGTGTGGCTCTTTCTTTGGCTCGCTCACGCCCTCCGGGCGTTCGCTCGCCGTTTTCTTTCAGGGCGCCGTCCGTGGCGCCCCAAGGTAGTGGCCCTCTCCCTCGCGCCTGGCACGGGCTGCATCTACGAGTCACGGTGGAACTCGTCATACCGGAAGCGCCGAGCAGCCGTTCGGAGGCAATCTGAAGGGCTATAATGTACTCAGTAGAGGAGCAAAGTATTGGATGTTAGTCCGATCAGCTTGCCCACGAGGGTGGGCCAGGCGACAGTCGAGGCCAGCGCGGCGTCGGTGCTGTCGCGGACGGGCGGGTTTCTCAGCGCATACGACTACTCGCTGAATCCCTACGTTGGCTGCTCGTTCGGTTGCTCGTACTGCTATGCCGCCGCATTCGTGGGCAGGCGCGATCTGAGAGAAACTTGGGGCCGGTGGGTTAAGGTTAAGATAGACGCCCCGCGCCAAGTGCGGCGCGCCAATCTGGCGGACGCACGCGTCTACATGAGCTCGGCGACCGATCCGTACCAGCCGGTGGAAGCCCGGCTGGGTTTGACGCGCGACATTCTAGAGGCGCTGGCCGAACCATTCCGCCAGCCTCGGCTGGTCGTCCAAACGCGCAGCCCGCTTGTTACGCGCGACCTCGATCTGCTCGGGCGCTTCCGGGCCCTGCGGGTCGGGGTGAGCATCACGACCGACAGCGATTCCGTACGCCGGGCGTTCGAGCCATCGTGCGCCTCGATCGAGCGGCGCTTGGAACTCGTTCGTCAGCTTCGGGCGGCAGGGATTCGGGTCGCCGTTTGTCTCACACCCATGCTGCCGATGGACGATGCAGAGCGGTTTGGCCGGCTCATCGCCGAGATCGGTCCCGAACTTGTCGTCGTCCAGCCGTTTCACATCACCGACCGGCCGTTCGCAGCCGACACGCGGGCAGAAGCGTGGGATCTGGCCAGCGAGTACAGCTGGGACCGGGCAGCGTATCGCCGCGCGGTCGAGAGCCTTCGCAAATCGCTGCCCGATTTGCGGGAAGGGAAGGCGGGCTTCCCGCCCGTCTGAGAACCCAATCATGGCGAAAAGTGGCCAAGGGCTATCGCGCCGACGAGTTGATCTACGATTCACAGGCCACGCTATTCTTTCTCGCAGCATCCTCCATTCGTCTTAGTACCCGCTCGAGTATCTCGCCCGCATCAAACGGGCGCCTAGTACGGATGTCGTTCAAGCAGGGCCTCATTCCATGTAAAAGCACTATCTCGAGCGCATCTCCACGCTCGCCCGCGCACGCGCAGCGCTTCAGTCTTTTGCACTTCGAGAGGAGTTCAAGTCCGTCAGTCGAGAGCACCGGAATCAAGAGGACGGACAGGCCGAGCGCGAACTCAAGACTATCCATCTGTCCTTTGCGCAACAGCTTTTTGCGAAGTGTAGCCATCCACGTCCCAATCACCGTTTCGCCATCCTCGTTTGGCGCCCTGTTACGGGCCCAATCCAGGTGTCCCGGGATGCGGTCGATAAAGCTGCGGCTGGTCGCCTTGCCGACATAAACACAGTCACTTCCCTTGAAGAAGAGATACACACCGTTTGTCGCCAAATCAGATTGGCGGGCGAGTTCGGCCAGTGTCAACGTTGCCATTGAGGCGGCGTTCGACCCGGCCCTCTTGATTTCGTAGCACGCTGCCTCAACCGTAAGCGGTAACACCTTTGACAGCTCCAGAACCCAGGCGGGACGTTGCATGGGCCGAACATACCCGTTACGGGCTAGCGAATTCTGACACCGGAGGTAATCCCTTGCCAACCGAAACGACCGCCGCCGCGAGGTGGCTGTATGGCGTGCTGTCGGGCGATGCCGCCCTCGCCGCGCTTTGCGGGGGGCGGGTGTTCGCCTACCGCGTGCCGATCGGCAAGCCGATGCCCTGCGTCGTGTTCCAGATGCAGGGTGCGCGGCCAGATTCGCGGCCGGTGGGCGCCAGCCGCGTGGCGAGCCGCATGGCGTTCGTGGTGAAGGCGGTATCGCAAGGGGCCGACCTGATCGCGATCCGCCCGATCGCCGACCGCATCGACCGCCTCATCGAGGCGGCGGGCGGCACGAACGTGGACGGCGTGGTGGCGCAGTGCGTGCGCGAGACGCCGGTGGAGTATCTGGAGCTGGGGGACAACGGCGTGGACTACGCCCACCTCGGGGGGCTGTATCGGCTTACGGTCGTTGGGGCGTGAGGGTCTTGGCACGCGCTTAAGACCATGCCACCCGCCAGATCCGCCCCTTCGAAGAGGGGGAGGAACTGTGAGCGACTTGTCCGCCAAAGCTCCGGCGACGGCGGAAGCGAACAGAGGAGGGGGTTCGTTCCCGTGGGCGGCAGGGCGCGGAAACGAGTGGGCCGTTAGCCACCCACCCCTCAATCCCCTCCCTCAAGGGAGGGGAGAAGATTTACTTTGGCTCGCTCACGCCCTCCCGGGCGTTCGCTCGCCGTTTCTCTTTGTGGCCGCCATCCCTGGCGGCCCGACGGATACCTGGGACCTGAGCCGTTGACGACCCTTGCGCGGCCATGGTAGCGCTTTCGGAGCAGTTTCCAGGTTCATCTCCCCTCGCTCGTCGCTACTCCGAATCACCCTCCCCCTACCCCCTCCCATCGAGGGAGGGGCGACCAGAATTCCGGCCCGTAACAGGAGAACCAACCCATGGCAGATCGTTTCACCCTCACCCAAGGCGTCCAGATCGGCAAGGAGAGCACGCACGGCACCGCCGTGCCCGCCACGATGCGCCTCAAGGCCGCGACCCTCGCCCCGCGCCCGATGGGCGCGTTCAAGGAATATCGCCCCCAGGGCCTCAAGCGCAAGGCGGTCTCCGCCCTCGCCAAAGAGTGGACCGAGGCCAACCTCAGCGGCCTCGCCAACTACACCGAGCTCGGCATCCTGCTCGAATCGCTCGTGGGCAACCGCGCCACCACCGCCGAGGCGGGCGGCGTGTATGAGCACGCCTGGATCTCCAACCGCCAGGAGCCGGATGCGATGGCGACCCTCACTTGCGAGATCGGCAGCGCCGACGGCTGCGAGCGGTTCGCCTACGGCCTCGTGAGCGCGCTCGGCTTCAAGATGACGCGCGACGACGTGGAGATCAGCGGCCACCTCTACGGCGGCAAGCTGCAGACCTCGACCCTGGATAGCATCAGCCTCACCCAAGGGCCGAACGAGGTGCAGACGATCACTCTCACCGGCTCCCCCTCGGCAGGCTCCTTCACGCTCAGCTTCAACGAGGCCACTACCGCGCCCATCGACCATGCCGCTAGCGGCTCCACGATGCAAAGCGCGTTGGAAGCGCTTTCCACGGTGGGTTCGGGCAACGTGCAGGTGACGGGCGCGAGCGGCGGGCCGTATACGGCCACGTTCGTGGGGGCGCTCGGCCACCGGGCGGTGGCGTTGCTGGAGGCGGACGGCTCGGGGCTGACCGGTGGCGGGGTTTCGGTGGCCCTCACCACGCAGGGCGGCTTGACCGAGCACGCGAACGCGCCTTTGCTGCCCGGCGACGTTAACCTATATCTGGCCGATTCCCCTTCGGCGCTGGGGGGCGGTGGCACCCAGATGCTTCGCGCCTTCGACGCCAGTTGGTCGTTCGGCGAGCGGGCCAAGCCGTTCTGGACCCAAGACGCCTCGCTCGGGGCGTTCTCCGGCTACGCCGAGACCGAGCCCAAGGAAATGCTCGACCTGCTGCTGGCCGCCGACGCCCAAGGCGTGGCCTTGCTATCGACCGCCCGCTCGGGCGCGACCAAGTATCTGCGCATCGCGGCCGCCTCCAAGGCGCTCACAATCGGTTCGAGCGGCACGCCATACCGGTTCCAGCTCGACGCTGCGGTGAAGGTTTCCGCGTTCAAGGAGTTCAAGGACGAGCAGGGGGTTTACTGCGTGGGCTACGAGCTCGAGGTGGTCGATGATGCCGCCTGGGGCAAGAGCTATGTGTTCAGCCTGCGCAACGGGGTTGCGGCCTACTAGCGGCCGCCGCTGGCCGCTCCGAGTAGGGCAACGGCGAGCAATGCGCCGTACCCAAGCACCGTTAAGCCAAATAGGGCAAGTACGACGATGTTGAAGATTCTTGGCGCGTTTCCGCCGGAATTGCCCTTCTCGATTGCTCGATTCGCTGTAACGAGTCCTACGATAGCGAGGGGCATGCAGCAAATGAACCCGACTACGCCCCAGATCCAGGAGGCCGTCACCTCCCTAGCGCCGTCGTCCCCAGGTATAGTGTTCGGCCTTGGATAGGCCGCATAACGCGGCGACTCGATCGGAGGCTGATTCGTCACCTCGGCGATCACGCCTGGCACGCTGCCTGCCCGCACCTGGGCGCCGTCTTCGGTCTCCAGTGTGGTCGCCGAGTTGAGACGCCCCTCGCCAGCCCATAGGTTGAGCGTGGCCACATCCACCGGCCCGTACCGCTTGCCGTCGCTCCCCCAAACGTAGTACTGCATTCCCCCGCCGCCAAGCCATTCTATCGCAAGGCCGTTCAAGCTATGAAACTCGCCGATCTGAGCAAAGAGACCCTGCCGTTCGAGGTGGCGCTGCCCGCCGGCGTGCTGAAGGGCGCATTCCGCCCTCAGGCCTACACGCCGCGTGTGGAGCAACTCGTTGGCGAGGCGCAAGATGGCCCCGCCCCCGCCCAGGCGCTTGCCGACGCCCTCTCGCGCCTGCTCGTCTCGTGGGACCTGGAGGGCGAAGACGGCGAGCCATATCCAACCTCGCTTGAGGCCTTGTTGGAGGTGCCGGTGCCGGTGCTGGGCGAGGTGTTCCGCGCGATCGCGCAGGCCATGGTCCCAAAACCGAAGAGCGCCGCTCGCTCCGGCGCTGGCTAGCGACGGGCGGACGTTTCGGCGAGCCTCCTGACTGGTACGCGCTCCTGCGGGCGGCGCGGTATTTGGGGGTCGCGCCTTGGGAACTCATTGATCGGCCCGCGTTCTGGCTGCGCGCGGCGCTCGATGCGGAGTGGGCGGAGGGCCAGGCGGCGGCGGAGCGTGGGAGATAGCTTATGACGATCGCAGAACTACAAGTCCGAATTACGGGCGACGACTCGAGCGCGCAGCGCGCGCTCGAACGCACGAGCGCCTCGCTGCGCTCGGCGCGCGAGGCGGCGGAGGCCACCGCCCGTGCGGTGGCGCTTGCCTTTCGCCAGCCTCCCGGCATCGGAGTGCTTCCCGGGCTGGCCACTGCCGGTTTGGGGGCGATGCTGGGTCCAGGGGCGCTGCCGCTGGAAGCCCGACAAAGTGCGGAACAGGCTGACGCGTATTCAAGAGTGCTCGAAAGGATCGCTAAAGACCTTGGCGAGCATGCGGGCATGACTCGCACCCAGGCGGCGCTTTATGCCTTTGCGCGGGGTGAGCTGGGGCTGCTGACCGAGGCCGAAGCCGCCAACCTGCGCGTGATGCTCGCGCGCCGAGACGTAGCCATCGATCTCGCCAAGGGTGAGCGCCTGCTCGATGAACTCACACAACACGCCCGACTGGGGCTGATGGAGGCGCAGGCGAGCGATCCGCGTGATCTCGCCTCGATCCAGGCGTTCGCCAAGCCGTTCGCCCAGCTCACCGACGCGGCCCATCGGGCGCAGGTCGAACAGCTCGCGGCGGCGCAGTCAAGCCTGCAAGGCGTGCTCGACGCACAGCGCCAAGCCCAAGACCAGGCAGCGCGGCGCGAACGCGATTTGATGCAGTGGGTCGCTTCCGGCGGGCTTTCGGCGATTGCGGGGGCGCGGCCGATGAGCGCGGACGAGCTGCGAGCCCAGCAGGACTTGGAAGGCTCGACCTTGCGGCTTCGGCTCGAACGGGCCCGCCTCACCGCGACCGACGACGCGCATCGCCTTTCGATCCAGCTCCTCGGGCGCGAGTTCGAAAGCCTGGACGCGGTGCAGAGGCGGTACCTGACTGAGACGCTCGTGCCGCTCGCGACCGAAAACGAGCGGATGGAGCACTCCTCGCTTCGCCAGCGCGAAATCGCGGCGGAACTCACCCGTGAGATTGGGAGGCAATATGGCGAAATCGCCCGTGCAGGCGGGGCTCTCGGCCCCGCCGAGGCCGCGCTCGAGCGACTTGGCGGCGACACCCGCAACCTCAGCGAAGAGAACCGTCGTCTGCTCGGCGACCTGCGCCGATTGCAGCCTGCAGTCGAGGCGGTTAAGCGGCTCTCGCAAGCCATGAGCCGCGCGATCGATACCACGCTCGACGACCTTTACAACAACGGCTTCCGCAACTTCTTCAGCGCGGTGGCGCGCGGCTTCGACCGCATGCTCAGCGACATGGCCCGGGAGTGGCTACGCTCCGAGATCAAGCAACTGCTTGAGCATCAGATCGGGCGGATCGTGCACCCGCCGTCATCAGGATCGGATGGCGGTCTCCTGGGCGGGCTGATCGGTTCCTTCGGCGGAGGCGGCGCCGCGCCGAGCGAGGTCGGCGTTCCAGCCGACTTCGGGTTCGGCGGATGGTTCGCGGGCGGGGGCGACGTGTTTCCCGGCCGAGTCTACGGCGTCGGCGAGCGCGGTCCCGAGCTGTTCGTGCCTTGGACCAGCGGGCGCATTTTGTCCTCGAACGACCTTCGGGCGGCGCTGGCGGGGGCGGGAGGCGTGCAGATCGTGCAGAACGTTCACTTTCACGTCGAGGCGGGGGCGGGCCCCGGTCTGAAGCTTTCCGCCGCCCAGGCGGCGGCCGAGATCGCCCGCCGCACCGGCCAAGCGCTCGGCAAGGGGCGCGTTTAGCCCATGGCCGAGATAATCGATTCCGTGCTCCTGCCGTGGGAGATCATGGAAGGTTCGCGCTTCGGGCCTGCCTTCAACACGGTCGTGCTGCAATCGCAGAGCGGCGTCGAGCAGCGCATCGACAAGTGGGGCGCCTCGCGCCATGCGGGCACGATCGGCTATGGCGTGCGGACGGCGGCGCAGCTTGCCGACCTGAAGGCGTTCTTCGTGGCTCGGCGCGGACGGGCGCGGGGCTTCCTGTTCTTCGATTTTCGGGACTATTCGGCCATGGGGGTGAGTCTCGGAACGGGCGACGGCCATACCACCACATTCCAATTGGTCAAGCCGTATTCGAGCGGCGGGCAAGCGGCGAGCCGCAAAGTCACGCGGCCAATTCCGAGCGGGACCGCGTTGCCGGGCGGATCGACCGCGGCGATCTCGGTATCGGTCGCGGGAACGCCCCTCGTCGAAGGAACCGGGTTTACGGTCGATGCGACGACCGGGGTGGTGACGCTGACGAGTGCTCCCGCGAACGGGGCGGCGGTGGTGGCGAGCTTCCAGTTCTACGTGCCGGTGCGCTTCGACACCGACCGCATGGAGGCCACCCTGGAAGGGGTGATAGGCGGCTGGGATTCCATCCCCATTGTCGAACTGCGCGAGTGAGCGGGGCGCGGCCCGATTCGCGTAGCATGGATGGCGTGAACATCACGCTCGCGCTGCTCGCCGACGCGGCGAACGTCTCCCGCGAGGGGAAGCTCAACGTGTTGGGGGTCTTCAACACGATCGGCGCGTCGAAATTCCCGGTGCGGCATCCCCGCATGGTGCTCGTGTTCCGCGTCGAATGGACCAACGCCGAGGCGGGCACGGCGCGCGATGGCGAGATCAAGCTGATGGACGCCGACGGCCGCGAGCACGCCAAGATCGACTTTCGCGTGAGCCTGCCCCGGGAAGGGCACGGCCCCGTGTACCGCTCGAACGAAATCATCGATCTGACCGATACGCTCTTCCCGCACGAAGGCGAATATGCGGTGGCGATCCTCGTCAACGGCGAAGAGAAGGCACGCACGGAGCTGACCATCCGCGCGACTCCGCGTGCCGACGGCGGACCGCCGCCCGAGAGCCGGAATTAAGCGCGGAGATTGCTCTGCTTGGCCTTGCAGTGGCTCTGCGGTGGCTTTGCATGGCTTTCGGACCGCCCCTCATTTGACGGGAGGGGGTAGGGGGAGGGTGATTCAAGCTCACCAGCCACTTCCGTTGACACCCCCAGTTGCATTCGGGACCGCCCGCCAAACACCATGCCACGAACCATCCCATCCGCACTCCTCGCGCACCTCGCCTCACCATCGCCAACTCTGGCGACCCTCGTGAAGGTCGTCCGTTCCGACGGCCTGACCCTCGGCTTCACCGACCACGACCTGCCCATCGAGGTCGGCGGTCTCGCCTACCAGCCCGCCGACGCCGGGCAACTGTCGGCGATCGAGCAGAACGTTGGCGTCGGGGTCGACAACTTGGAGGCCGAAGTGCTGCTCGCGGCTGGGCGCGTCGCCGAGGCGGACGTGCTCGCCGGGCTGTATCACGCAGCGAAGGTGGAGATCCGCCTCGCGAACTGGGCCGATCCTTCGATGGGCGCGGCCCTGCTGTTCACCGGGTGGATTGCCGAGGCGAGTCTCTCGGATGGTACGGCTCGCTTCGGGTTGCGATCCCTTGCGAGCGCGCTCCGCCAGGAGCGCGGCGATCTCGTCCAGCCTCAATGCCGCGTCGCCCGCCTCGGCGATGCCCAATGCGGCGTGAACCTCGCGACTTTCACCTTCTCGGCCACCGTGCTATCGGTGGCGGACACCTTTCATCTGGTGGCGAGCGATTCGCAGGTTAGCGGGGTGTTCGACCAAGGCACGCTCGGGCTGACTTCGGGGGCGAACGCGGGCTTGCGCCGCGAGATCAAGACCCACACACTGTCGGGCGGTCATGCCTCTTTGGCGCTCGCGCGCAAGTTCCCGTGGCCGGTTTCGGCGGGCGATTCTTGCCTGCTGGTGGCGGGCTGCGACCGGCGGCTGGCCACCTGCCGTGACAAGTTCGCCAACGTGCTGAACTTCCGGGGGGAACCGTACCTGCCCGGCACGAGCGTGATCACCCGCACCGGCCGCCCGGCGGGGTAGGGATACGTCGAGCGATGGTCGAACGGTGGTCGAACGATGGTCGAACGATGGTCGAACGGTGGTCGGACGATTGCTGCTGAGTGTTAGGCGCCGACCTGCTCGTAAACGCCACGATCGTAGGCGCCAAGGGCATCGCGGTCCGCTTGCGAAGGCCGGAGGCCGGCCTCTGCAGGATTTCCGAAGGATGCCACGGATGGCGTCCCGGTAAGAAAACGGCGAGCGAGCCCCTGGAAGGGGCGAGCGACCCAGAGAAAAATAGATCACCCCTGCCTCACGGCGGGGGTCGTGCGGCGAAGCCGCGCGGGGGGTGGTCCTCCGCCGTAAGGCGGAGGTGTGGGATGCCCGCAGGCACGGCAGAGCCGCCTCACCCTCGCTCCCGAATGGAGGGGAGTGTCTTCGGGCACTACGGAACGCACCCCCCCGCGCCCTGAACATGCATCCCTCCGACGTTATCGCCATCGCCCGCTCGTTCCTCGGCACGCCGTTCGTGCTCGACGGGCGCGTGAAGGGACAGGGGATCGACTGCGGCGGGCTGATCGTGGGCGTGTTCCGCGAGGCGGGGCTGGCGTGCCCAGACCCTCTCCCCCTAGATGGGGGAGAAAGCGTGAGCGGCCAGGCCGCCGTAGCTCCGGCGAAGGCGTTAGCGAACGCAAGAGAGGGTGAACGCCCGGGCGATCTCACCGACATCATGGCCCGCTTCGGGGGCGAGGCCTTCCGCCCGGTGGAGGACGAAATGAGAGAGGGCGACGTGCTCGAATTCGCCACTCGCTACCAACGCAACCACCTCGCTATCCTCACCCGACCGCCGCAAGGCGCGGAGCCGGGCTGGATTCTCCACGCCTGGGATTCGCCCAGCTTCCGGTGCGTGGTCGAGCACCCGATGAACGGCTGGTGGCTCAGCCGCCTCCACAGCGTTTGGCGGCACCGCAATCTATCGAAATAACCTATGGCAACACTCTTCGTAGGCGCGATTGGCGCGGCGGTCGGCTCCGCGTTCGGGCCGGGCGGCGCGTGGAAAGGCTTCCAGATCGGAACTGCGGTCGGTTCCATTATCGATGCCAACGAGAACCGCGCGGGCACAAGCGGCCTGCTCTCGGACCTGCGCGCCTCCGGCTCGCAGTACGGCGCGGCAATCCCGAGGGTATGGGGCAAGGGCAAGGCGCCCGGCAACGTCATCTGGGTCAAGACGGACGTCGCCGGCAACACCTTGGTCGAGCACACCGTCAGCTCGGGCGGCAAGAAGGGGGGCACGAGCAGCGCCAGCTATACCGCCACCTTCGCGGTGGCATTCGCCGAGGGCTCGATCCTCTGCCCCGACGGCGGATTCGTCACGCGCACGATCCTCCCCAAGCGGCTTTGGGCGGACGACAAAGTGGTCTATGACTGGACCGACAGCACCAACCAGAAGCTGACCCTCGCCTGGTATCCCGGCTCGGAAAGCCAAACTCAAGACGCAACCATGGTCGCCGCTCTCGGCGCGAGCGCCACGCCCGCGTACCGCGGCCTGGCCTATGCGGTCATCAACGACATGCCGCTCGGCGACTTCGGCAACCGCATCCCCAACCTGGTGCTGGAATACGATACCGACGCGGTGACGGTCGGCTCGCTCATCGGCGATCTGTGCCGGATGGCGGGGCTCACCACCGGGGAATTGGACCTAGGCGCCGGTACGAGCGCGATCACCGGCTACGTGCTCGCCGGGCGCGGGCCGCTCGATGGGGCGGTGGAGGAGATTCTGCAAGCCAAAGGCGCGGACCTTGCCGAAATCGACGGGGTTCTGAGGCTCGTCGCGCGGGGCGGCGACGCAGTGCTCACGATCGCCGAAAGCGACCTCGGCTTCTTCACCCGGCAAGGCACGGAGACGCCCCAAGCGCCGAAGATCGAGCGCAGCTTGGTCGACGGGGCCGCCCTGCCCCAGGCGGTCACGGTCGAATACGTCGATCAAGACCGCAGCTTCGACCAGAGCAGCCAGACCTTCGAGCTGCACGAAGCCGCGACCAACCAGATTACCACCCTCCGCTCCGGGCTCGCCATGAGCGCCACCGAGGCCCTGCGCCTTGCCGCGACGCTCGCCCAGACCGCCTGGCTGGAGGCCGAGTCCCAGGAGCGGTTGACCCTTCCGCTCGGCTATCTCGTACTCGCCCCAGCTGATCCCATCTTGGTCTCGTGCGAGGGCGCGCTGCTAAGGCGGCGCATAGTACGCATGCGCCTATCCGGCGAGAGCCACATCGAGCTCGAGGTGGTGGCCGACGACCCCGCCGTGCTCACCCAAACCGCGGTCGCCGATACGGGCGCGGTGACGATCGCCACCAGCCCACCGCCCACCGGCAAGGTCTCGCCCTCCACGTTCCGGCTGTATTCCGGCATCGAGCTGAGCGACGCCGACGCCACCAGCCCCGGCTTTTACGTTTGGGCGAATGGCGATTCGGCCTGGCGCGGCGGCGACGTGTATCTCAGCCTGGATGGCACGACCTATCAACTCGTCGGGCACGTCGGGCGGCGCGGCACGTTTGGAACCGCCGACGGGGCGCTCGCGAGCGCAAGCGGCCTCGACACCACCAATCAGCCCACGGTGACCCTCGCGATGGGCGGGCCGCTCGCCAACTGCGCCGAGAAGGAGCTTTACAACGGCGTCAACCGGGCCTACATGGGCGCGGAGCTGCTCGGATTCGAGCACGCCTCGCTCGTGAGCGGGGCCGATTGGCGTCTCAGCACGCTCCTACGCGGGCAGCGCTCCTCGCCAACAAGCGGGCACTCGGCGGGCGAGATCTTCGCGCTTTGCGATGGCGCGCAGATTCGCATTCCCGTCGACCCGAGTTCGATCGGAGAGGTCGTGGACGTCAAGGTGCTCTCGACTGGCGAGGCGCTTGTGGACGTCACCGCCCAATCCATCACGATCGCCGCGCCCCATAGCCCATATCAGACCAACAACGCGCCCGTCGCCCCCACCAGCGTGGCGGCGGTCGCCACCGCCTACAACGCGTCCGGGGCGGAGAGTCTCACCTTCGAGGCCCGCTTCGCCGCCGCCCCGCAGGCGGTGCAGACCTACGATTGGGAGTCATCGACCGACGCGGGCGCGACCTGGTCGGGCATCACGAACACGGGCACGCGCTTCACCGCCCCCGCCTTTTCTTCCGGCTCGATGATGGCGCGGTGCCGAGCAGTCTCGGGGATGGGCGCGGTGTCCGGCTGGACGCAAAGCGCCAACCAAGCCTTCGTCGCGCCCCCGAACGCCACCGCCACCGCCCCCGATTCGGTGCTCGTCGCGATCTCGTACGTGAACGCCACCGAGGTGCTCACCTTCCGCGCGATCTACACCGCGAGCGTGCCCAGCCCCGGCCAGACCTATCAATCGCAGGTCTCCTACGATGGCGGCGCGACGTGGCTGGGACCGGACGGAACGTCGGGATCGACCTGGAACGGCGCGACGGTCGCCCAGACGATCACGAGCGGCACGATCCGGATGCGCTTCCGGGCGGTGGCCGAGGTGGGGGGCGCGGTTTCGGCTTGGGTGCAAAGCGCGGGGCAGACTTACGCCCCGCCCCCCATCGGGGTGATCAGCAATCTCGCCATCCGGGAGGCGCCTTCGGGGGCGATCGACGGTTCGAACAAGACCTTTGTGTTGCTTCACACTCCCGCCACTGCCACCGAGCGGCTTGCCCTGAACGGAGTGCTGCTGCAGCCCGGCGCGAGCAACGATTACACGATCAGCGCCGCGACGATCACGATGGCCGCGGCCCCGGTCGCGGGCGACGACTTGCTCTGCGATTACTACTACTAGCCCATGCCCCAAACCACCCTCACCAGCAGCCAGCTTCGCGCCACCGGGGTCGGGGCGGCGGCGTACCACCTGCCCGACATCACGATCAACGCGCAAGGCCAGGTGACGGCCGCTTCCGCCGGTGTCGTCGCGCTAGTCTCCGATGTTTCAGGCACGCTGAGCCTCACGCACGGCGGAACGGGCGCGGATCTCCACGCCGCCGCCCAAGGCGCGGTGCCGTACATCGATGCAAGCGGCGCGATGTCCACCCTCGCGGCGGGAACCGCCAACCAGCTCATGGTGACCGGCGGCGCGGGCGCCAACCCGGCCTGGGCGAACATCGCCTCGCTGCTCGCGGTTACGCGCGGCCTCACGCTCAGCGGCACCACGACCGCAACGCTTGGCATGCCGACGGGCACGACAAGCTACACGCTCCGCTACGACGGCACGAACTGGGCGGCGGACGCGATGCTCCAGAACACGGGCGCGCTCGTGGCGGTGGGCAATCCGTCCGGCCCCAGTCTCCAGAACGGCGAATTCCAGGTGCTCGGCCTCCCCACCGCGTCGCGGGTGCTTGTGGCGACTTTCGAGGCCTCGGCTGCAACCGCGCCCACTTATGTCGCGGTTGGGTCCGCCGGCAGCTCGGTGCGCTTCGGCAAAGAGGGAAGCGCAAGCCAGTTCTATTCGGGGCTGACGGGCGGGGATTGCGGCATCGGCACTGACGCTACCGGCCACCGCCTGTATCTGGGAGAAGGCGGCGGCGGAGCGTCCCAAAACCTGTTTGCCAGCTTCGAAGCGGCCGGACTCGGCGTGGGCCTCGGCACGAATTCGCTGCTCGGGCGCATCCACGCCGCGCCGACAAGCGCCCAGGTTGGGGTGTACATTGGCTTGGCGGCGGCCCAGAGCGGGAATGCGCTCAACGTGGTCGGCTCGGATGGCACCATCCTTTTCAGCCTGAGCGCTTCGGGACAGCCCACGATGCAAGATGTCGGCGCGGCAAGCACGCTGAGCGTCGCCACCGACGGGAATAAGAACTGCCTCCTGACCCTGCGCGGCGCGACCACGGGCGTCTCGCCTCAAGGCCGCGCTCAGATGTTCGTCGGTCCTTACATTTACCCAGGCAACGGCGACATCATGTTCGCCATCTCGGTCTCTAGCTGGCAGGGCTCGGGCGCCCGCGTGAATTGCGGCAACATCCAGTTCAACGCGGCGGAGGCGCAGGCCTCCGGCAAACTTGGCACCGACATCCTATTGCGAACCTGCTCGGTGGGCGCCTCGACGCTCACGACACGCCAGCAATTCACCGCCAACGGCAACGCGGTGCTCAACGGCACGGGCTCGGCCCTCGCCACCTCGGCCGTCGACGGCTTCGCCCACATGCCCAACATGGCGGGCCTGCCGACGGGGGCGGCGAGCGCGTACACGGGGGCGTCGCCTCTGGTCTACGACACCGCCAACAAGGCGTGGTGGCTGTACGGGACCGATCCGGGCGGCACGAGCCGGTGGATGCCCACCCAGGGGCGTCGGCGCAAGACGAACACGGGCAATCTCACGATGGTGACCGCCGATCTTGCGTGCGAGATCACCGCATCCGGCTCGAACGTGACCGTGACGCTGCCTGCTGCGAATGCCGTCCCGCCCGGCCAGCTATATACGATCCTGCTGATCGGCGAGGATACGACGCGCACGATGACGGTGCAGCGCGCGGGGTCGGACACGATCAACAACAAGACGAGCGTCAGCACGAGCACGCTGTACAACGGCTTCCTGCTGTATTCGGACGGCACGAACAGTTGGCAATGCGCGAATTGGGTTGGGAGCTAGCCGCAGCGCCTAGGATGCACCACGCAGCGTCGAGCAGCCTCACCCCGCCTCCGCGACCAATGGGTCATGCGGGCGGACGCCGCTCCGCCCAGCCCTGAGCGAGAGCGCCGGGGCCTCGATCAGATACCAGCTCAGGAGGCAGAGCACGCCGAGCACCGGGAGGTACAGAGCCCAGGGGAGCGAAGCCTCGCGCCAGGCGAGTACGAGCGGAAAGTGATATACGTATACGCCGTAGGACAAGTCCGGAATCTTCGGCACGGATGGGGTCCACGCCGTCAGCCACGCCACAAGCCCAGCGCCCATCAGCGCGCAACCTGGCGCGCGCAAATGGAACGTCAGCAGAAGGCCCAGCCAGAGGCTGACGAAGCCCGCGAGCGGGGGTATGCGCCCGCGGTAGATATACACCAAAGAGCCGGCAAAGAAAGACGCGATCACCGAGGTAACCCGAAATGCGGGCCCATCGGAGGTCGATGGCAGCGCCTGGTACAGCGTCACGAGAGTGAGCGAGAGGACAAGCGCGATCCAAATGGGCCAGCGGCGGCGGTAGAAACCGACAACCACCCCAACCGCCATAAACGCATAGGCGACCTCTTCGACGCTGAGCGACCAGAGAGGGGCATTCGCTTGGGCTTCCCTCCGGAAGCCGAAAGTTAGGTAGGCCTGGGTCGATTGCCATAACCCCACGCTTCCAAAAAGAGCACACATGAGCAACAGGCTCACGACGAAAGCCGGACCCACCCGCAGCAACCGTTTGACTGCGAACTCCCGCCAAGAAGCTGAACGCTCAAACGAAGCGAGCACAAAGTAGCCGCTAATCGCAAGAAAGGCGGGCACGGCCCAGTTCGGAGCGTAATCGGAGGGCCAAAGGTGAAGTTCGTTCCTAGTATGCGTGAGCATGACCGAGAGCGCAAGCCCGAGCCGAGCGTAGTCCACGAGCGGATACCGCACGACCTCTAGTGTAATGCAAGATGGGGCCTTCGTAAGCACGGGTCAAAACCCAGCGGTGGCGAGCCCGTCGTCTCCCGCTTCGACTAGGCCCAAGGCCCGCGCTATACTCTGGCCCGTTCATGATAAAGGCCTACCTAAAGGGTCTGTTTGCTCCGTACATCAATGCCCTCGCTAAGAACGCGGTGGAGGTTCGCGCACGTGCCTTGGAGGGGGAGCTGCAACGGTTGCGGGAGGAAATGCAGCTGCTGAGAGCCGAGTCGTGGGGCGCCCATGCCGAAGCGATGACGCAAGCCCTTCAGGAAGTGCGTCGCATTGCGGTTTTCGGTAAGAACGTCGACCTGACGCGGCCTGCGGATTTCTTTTTGATGATGTACGACGACGATATTCCTTACCGGGAATGCCCCAGCGATAGGCGGGGCCTTCAAAGGTCGATGAGACCAGACGAAGTGGTGTCCGAGGTTCTGCGCGTAAGAAATTCAGACGCTCGTTCCATGCTCCACGAGTACGACGCCATTGCGGCAGCGGTCGCCTCCCTTTGTCGGCATGGGCCTACGAATCTCGTCTACGTAGGCGCGAACTACGGCCCCCACTTGCTGACGCTTGCCGATTTCATAGACAAACGAAAGTTGCCCTGTCGCGCCTTCGGCTTCGAGCCGGGCCTAGCCGCGAAGCTCTTGCCCGTCAACGTACGCATGAACCGGCTGGAACATATCGTAACGACCTATGAATATGCACTTTCGGATGTGGATTCTTTCGGCATTCTGAATCACAGGATCGGATTTTCCAGGGACGATAAACTGCTCGACGACTTAGCGCGCGGCCGTGATCTGACTTCAGTCGTTGAACTGATGCGCTTCGATACCGTTGCGGCGAGGGATGCTATTGCCGGCCCAGCGGTAATCGTAATCGACACTCAGGGGTACGAGCCTTTGGTCATCACCGGCTGTTCGGAGTACATGCGCAAGTATCCGGTGGTGATTGTCACTGAATTCACACCGTCGGCGCTAACGGGCCCGATGGCACCAGCCGACTTCCTTGAATCGCTGTTCAGCATTGGGCGGGTGTTCGACGTTCCTCAGTTGACAGCGAAGGACGTCATCGCGATGGGCGAGGCCAACACCCCCAACGCGAACAAGCGGCTTGTAGACCGTGAGATCCTTCGCGAGCACGCCAGCGATTTCTGCGCACACGCTCAGGAGGGTCGAGGCTGGACCGATCTGCTCGTCGTTCCCGAATCCGTCGAGCCTTGGTTGGACTGGCTGCCCTCATGAGGAGTCGGCGCATAATGTCCTTTCAGCAATGGGTTTGAGCGATCGCGAGGGAACACAGCAGTTCGCCGACATCCAGGCGCTTCGCGGCGTCGCGATCCTCTTGGTGCTGGTTCAGCACGTCCAAATCACGGCCTGGTTGCTCGGCTTATCAAGGCTGAGCATCACTTTGCCCTTCTACATCGGCGTTGAACTTTTCTTCGTGATAAGCGGCTTCGTCATCGTGCACTCTCTCATCCGGCACGACTTCGACGTCCGAGGGTTCTTCATCAAGCGCGTCTTCCGACTCACGCCCGGCGTGCTGGTCGCGTTTGCAATCGCCTTTATCGTGCGCCTTGTGTTCACCTTGCAAGCCCTCCCGCCTGAGCTGGTGAGCCGGTACGAGCCGCCGCTGCACAAGTTTGCCCAAGAGGGGCTAAGCATTGCTGGCGGATATTTCCTCCTGACCCTGAATCACCCGAACTACTACGCCGGAGGCATGTGGAGCCTGTCGGTCGAGGATCAGTTCTATGTCGCGACAGGCCTTGCTCTGGTGGTTCTTAATGCTGTTGCCAGGCGCCGAGAACGAGTCACCGGCGGTCTCACTGCCATTGCGGCCTTCGTCACCGTATCCTGTCTAGTCGTGCGACTGGTCTGCTTGGTCGAGCCGCATTGGTTGGGTTTCTTCCCCGCCACGTTGCGGTTTATCGCTGGATGGCGCTTCGACTGCCCCGCAGTGGGCGTGCTTCTTGGGATTGCATACGAGAAACGACGATGGCCATTTCACGTCGACCCCGGGCGCTTGCGCCCTTTGGATTCGGTTTGGTGGCTACTCGCAGCCTTGGTCGCGCTAGCAATGATGGGGCCGCCAAATGTCAGCGTGGATCGAGGAGGGCTCGTTCACGGGTTGGGCTACCCGCTGGCCACGCTTTGTTTCCTGTTTCTAGTTAGAAACGCGGCTTGTGGCCGCGCCTTCGCCAAGCGAGGAGCCTGGTGGTATCGCTTTCTCACTTACATGGGAGATCGAAGCTACACGTATTACCTGCTTGAGTTTCCCATCTTCGCCCTGGTGTTCCTAGCGACCTTCACCTTCGCCCGAGCCGCGGCCACGAACGGCGCCGTCTACGTCTGGGTGGAGCTCGTAATCTCGGTGGCGGCGCTGGGGGCTGTGGCCCAAGCAGTTTACGCCCGTGTCGAGAGACCTCTCACCGCGCTGGGGAGACGACTCGCTCACGCTGGCTCACGAGAACGAGGCTCGCCGGTATTGAAACCAGCGGACGAGGCGTTGGGGCTACGCACGAACACCTAGCCACCTACTAGCGTGGCATCGTGTCTGCACCGCCAGTTTGGGCATGTTGCTGACCTTCCTCACCACGCCCCTAAGCGAGGAGATCGCGATGACGTTTACCGTTGAATTCACCCCCGACGCCGCCTTCGACCAGGCGGTCGAGGCTTTCGCCAAGGCCTACGGCTACCAGGCGGCGCTGCTCGACGACGATGGCGCCTCTGTCCCCAACCCGGAAGGTGCGGGCGCTCACTTCGTTCGCCGAGTCCGCGAGTTCATCGTGGAGACGGTGCGCGCGGCCGGAACGCAAACCGTCACCCCCGCCGAGCCGAACCTGGAGATCCGCCCCATATGAAGCTGCTTCCCCTCACCGTGACCGTCCAATACTGCCAGGAAGATGGCGATCTGCTCGTGCCTTGCGAGCCGCGCACCGTCCAGGTCGCCGCCACCGAGGAGGCGGTTCTGGCGCTCCTTGCCGAGGTGCGCCGCCCGCTGAGGCCGGCGCTGCAGGTCGTGGAAGGCGAGCAGCCAAGCGGGGCGTAGGCCCGCTTGAGCTTTGCGTGGCCTTGCGGTGGCTTTGCATCGCGTCCGGCAAGAAACTGGCAAGCGAACGCCCGGAGGGCGTGAGCGCAGCCAAGATAAGGAACTTCCCCCTCCCTCGAGGGAGGGGGCCGGGGGGTGGGTGGCTTAAGCGTTTCCGCTTCGGGCGAAGGCCGCGTGCCAGCCTCCACCCAGTCTCGCATCGGTTCCCTGTAGGCTCGCACGCCCTCCCCCGCACCGCAGGGGAGGGAAACGAGCCGTGAACTGAGCTGGAGTGGCGGTCGCCGCGAGCGCCCGGAGGGCGTGAGCGCAGCCGAGAAAAAGAGCTTCCCCCTCCCTTGAGGGAGGGGTCAGGGGGAGGGTGGCTTGCGCATCAATCAGCGGAGTGATCCTAAGAGTCGGCTCAAGCGCGCATATTGCGCGCCCCCCAGCTAAGCTCCATAATCCCCCTTGTGCTCAACCCCGGCGTTTACCCCGCCGCCGTCACCCCGATGACCCCGGACGGGGCGGTCGATCTGCCCGCCGTCGCGCGCCTACTGGCCTGGTTTGAGGCGAGTGGCTGCGCGGGGGCGGTGGTGGCGGGCACCAACGGCGAAGGGCCGAGCCTTTCGACCTACGAGAAGCGAGACCTGATCCGCGCCGCGGTCGCCTCCGCGGGCAAGCTTTCCATCCTGCTCGGAGTGGCAACATCCAGTCTGGAGGAGGCGGTCTGGCTTTGCGAGCAAGCTCGCAAAGCAGGCGCGGCCGCTGCCCTCGTGATGCCCCCGGGCTACTTCCGAGAGGCAACTGAGGAAGGAATCGGGCAGTGGTTTTCCGCGTTGATCGAGAGAACCGCCCTGCCCATCGTCGTCTACAACTTCCCGCAGCGCACGGGCATCGAACTGAGCGCGGCTCTGCTCGGTCGCCTCGCCAAGCACGAGCGAATGGCGGGAGTCAAGGACAGCAGCGGCAAGGCGGAAAACCTCGCCGCATACCGCGCTGCTCTGGCCGACGGCAAGTGCCTGTTCGTGGGCAACGAAACCCTGCTTTGGGACGCGCTCGAGGCGGGCTGGTCGGGCACGATAAGCGGCGTCGCGAACGTGGTGCCGCGCTGGATGTCGCAGATCGTTGCCGAATTCATGGGAGGGGCACGCTCCGTCGTGCCTGCAAGAGAGTCCGCCCAAACGAAATTCGCGCTCGCACTCCCCGTCGTCAAGGCCCTTCGCGCAGAGCCGCAGCCCGCCACCAACAAGGCCCTGCTCGAAAGCCTCGGGTTGCTTCCGTGCGGCGCCGTGCGCCTGCCCCTGCTGAGCGCCGACCCGAGCCGGATCAAGGGGCTGCGGAGCCAGATCGAAGAGCGGGTTGGCGTGCCCACGCCATAATCAGCCCATGCTTCTGGAAGGCAAATCGGGCCTCGTCCTCAACGTCACCAACAAGAACAGCATCGGCTGGGCGATCGCCGACCTCGCCAATCGGCACGGCGCCACGGTTGGCGTCGGAGGCCAGAACGAGCGGATGCTCGAGGGCGTGCGCAAGCTGGTCGAAGGGCGCGAGCGCTTCAAGACCCACCAGGTTGACTTCCAAGACGATCTAGAGATCGACCAGCTCGCCGAGCAGGTTGCCGCCGAGTACGGCAAGATCGATTTCCTGGTCCACAGCGCCGCGTTCGCCAATCGGGATGACCTCGCGGGCCGATTCATCGACACCTCCCGCGAGGGGTTCAAGCTGGCGCTAGAAGTGTCGGCTTACAGCCTCGTCCGGGTGTGTAGGGCCCTTGAGCCCGTCCTCGCCGACGATGCGAGCGTGCTGACGCTCAGCTATCTGGGCAGCGTCCGCGCGGTCGGGAATTACAACGTGATGGGGGTGGCGAAGGCTGCCCTCGAATCTTCCGTGCGCTACCTTGCCGTCGATCTCGGCGTTCGGGGCATCCGGGTGAACACCCTCAGCCCTGGGCCTATCAATACGGTGGCGGCGCGCGGCGTGAAGGGCCTGGCCGAGATGATCGAAACGGTGCACCAGCGCGCGCCGCTCAAGCGGCGGTTCGGCCAGGAAGAGGTCGCCGGCGCTGCCGTGTATCTGATCAGCGATCTCGGCCGTGGGGTCACCGGCCAGGTGATCTACGTCGATAGCGGCTACAACATTTTGGGGTTCTGACGCCCCGCACTAAACGAACCCGGGGATTTGCCGCTTGCGGCAAATCCCCGGACTTCTGTCGTTTTTCCTCGCCCTAGCTGACGACGACCGCACAGGTGTTGCTCACCAACGGGTCGTAAATGCTGCTTGCTACCACGGTGAAAGTTCCGGGCGAAGCGGGGGCCGTGTAAAGGCCGGTGGGGGAAATGGTCCCGCCGCCCTGTTCTTGCACGGTCCAACTGACCCCAAGGCTGAAGGGATCGTTGGCGACTGTCGCGGTGAACTGCTGAGTACCGTTTGTGGCAACGGCAACCGACGGCGCCTGATCGACCGCCACGGTCACGAGCGATGCGGCCCGCACGTCGCCGGGTGCGCTGGTGACCTTATCGATCGTTGCCACGACTTGAGCCATTCCGGGACTGACGAAAGTCGCCAGCCCATCGGGAGTGACCGTCAGCAGGTCTTGGCGCAGGCTCGCCCAAGCTATCGCGCCCGGCTCGACTGCGACCAGGTTTCCATGAAAGTCTTGGCCAATTGCAAAGAGTTGAGCGGCGCCGCCATCCACGACCGTGCTTTGCGAGGGCAGTACGGTCACCGCAACGATCGTGGCCTGCGCCTCGACCGTCGGCACGCCGCCGCCATCCTGAAACACCGTAACGTTGGCATTCACCGTGCCCACTATCGGGTTGTCCAGCGTCGACGCGGCTCCCGCCTCAGCAAAAAACGTCATCGTGAGGCGATAATCGCCCGGCACGACCGCTTGGGGCGAGATGTAGTGCACCGTATGAACGCCAAGTTCCGCGTCTCGGTCGATCGACCAAAGGAGATTGCCGCCTCCGCTGAGCGCACCGGGAAGCGAAACGCGCACAGAGAGGGCGGATGCGGGCGCTGTCACCTGACGCGTGCGCGCCGGCCAGATAATGTCGAGAAGCAACGGCGTCGCGCCTCCGGCTCCGGCGCCCGCACCCGCGCCATGGCCTCCGCAACCGAAGAGCGAAAGCGCGGCAAAAAGAGCCGTGCACGCGAGGACCCAGCGACGCACCATGAACATAGAGTACACGCGAATCTGCCGCTTTGACAAGCCAGCGTTGAAACTTCCCAAGCCCGAACCCCCAATCCTTAGTAGAACGACCGCTCAGGGTACAATCTAAGTTCGACTTCAGGCGAAGGGCACGATCATCCGATGAAACGCACGTTCCAGCCCAACAACCGCAAGCGGCACAAAACGCACGGATTTCGCATCCGGATGCGCACCACGGACGGCCGCAACGTCCTTAAGCGCCGGCGGCTTCGCGGGCGGTCGAGGCTGGCGGCATAGTCAGGGGCCCTCGTCGGATTCGATTCGACAACATCCTCACTCAAGGCCTAGCCACAAGCGGTCCGTTGGGCAAGCTGGTTGCGGACCGTGGAGAGGGTCTGATCGGGATCGGGGTGGCGCGAAAGATCGGTTGCATCGCGCGCAGGAACGGGGTGAGGCGCAGGTCGAAGGCGATCCTCGCCGCGATGGTCGAGCGAATCGCCCGGAACCTCGATTACGTATTGCTGCTTGGAGAAAAATCGGCGCAAGCCTCGCACGGTGAAATGCAGGCCGAGATCGGATTGCTGTTCGAGAGGATGAATGCCAGATGGGCAAACGAGCCGCCGTCTTCCTAATCCATGCTTATCGAGCCGCTTTCCGCTGGATGCCCTCCATGTGCCGCTATCAACCCACCTGTTCCCGCTACACCGAGGAGGCGATCCGCCGCTACGGCGTGCTGCGCGGAAGCTGGATGGGCCTTCGCCGGATATGCCGTTGCCACCCGTTCAGGCCGGGGGGCTTTGACCCCGTTCCCTGATCGCGCGCCGAGGACCTCATGAGCAAGCCCGCCCGGAAGCCGAACATCGCAGGAATGCTCCTGCCCTATATCATCATCTTCTTGGCGCTGCAACTATGGATGATGCGCGGCCAGCAGGCTCCCGATGCCCGCACCTCGACGGTGCTCGTCGCCGCCATGCGCGATCTCAACGCAAAGGCGCGGGACCTCGACATGGCTGGCCTGCGGCCGACCGTCGACCGCCGCATCGACGAGGAGTTCAAAGGGGGCAAGCTCACCCAGGGCGACGCGGACGATCGCCGGTTCGAGGTGGCCCTGCTGACTTCCGACTGCCAGTTGCGAGAAGGGCAGGTGTATCACGACCTCAGCCGCATGCAGGCCGCCTACCAGGGGCTCGAGCGCGAGTACAAAGCTCGTCGCGGCACTCCGATCTGGCAGGCGAAGACTTTTCCGATGCCGGGGCAGCACGTGGCTTGGACCGGGCAAGCACTCTTCGATCACGCGCGAGAAACGCTGAGCCAGGCGAATCAGCGAGATCTCACCTACGGCATCCTGCCCGGCTACGACATCATCGATTTCCTCGTCCGGATGAGCGGCTCCCGGCCCGGCCTCAGCTATTGGCTCGCGTGCCTCATTCTCGCCGTGCTCGTGCGCGCCGCCGTGTATCCGCTTAGCCAGAAGCAATACATGTGGGGCCGCCAGATGGGCCAGCTTCAGCCCCTCACCCGCGAAATCAAAGAGAAGTACAAGGACGACGTTCAGACCCAGGGGCTGAAGACCATGGAGCTGTACCGCGAGTACGGGATGAACCCGTACGCCGGGTGCCTGCCCGCGCTGATCCAGCTGCCGCTGTTTCTCACCGTGTACCAGTTCATGCTGCGCTACCGGTTCGAGTTCCAGAAGGGCACGTTCCTGTGGATAAACCCCTCGATCGATATCTCCAACGGTTGGTTCGCGCCGAACCTTGGCATGGAGGACAAGCTGCTCGTGATCTTCTATGCGATCACGATGGTCGTCAGCACGCTGCTGATGCCGATCACCGACCCCAGCAACGCTCGCCAGCAACGCCTGATCAGCGTGGGCATCTCGGTGGTATTCGCTGCTTCGATGCTCTTTGGCGCGTTCCCCGTTCCAGCCGCCTTCATCCTCTACTGGACCTTCACGAATATCCTCGCTACCGCGCAGGCGATCCGGGCGTACCGCAGCCCCTTGCCGCCCCTGGTGAAAGTCAATTCGCCCACCGGCGGGGTGTATCCCGCTCCGAGCGTGAAAACCGGGGGCTGGCGCGAGAAGATCATGAAGGCGATGGAGCAGCAGATGGAGGATCAGAAGCGCCGGCAGGAAGACACTGGCGCGACCAAGCCCGAGCTGCCGACCAACGGCAAGGTGCGGACCGGCAAGCCGGCGACCCACAAGCCCAAGAAGAGGCGGTAGTCGCAAGCGCGACGAACCACCGCCGAAGCGAGTAAAGTCAGGGGACCTAATGACGACCATCGAAGTGACCGGCAAGACCATCGAAGAAGCGACCCGATTGGCGGGCGAGAAGCTCGGCGTAAACGCCGACAGCCTCTCGATCACCGTGATCGAGGAAACCAAGGGCAAAGGCCTGTTCGGCCAAGGCAAGGTGCGCTTGCGCGCCGAGGTGGCCGCCCAAGCCGCCGTCGTCGAAGCGCCCGCCGAGAGCCCCAAGCCTGCGAGGGCCCCACGGGTCGCCAAGAAGGCGGCCGCGCCAGTCGCCGCGACTGCGACGCCCGAAGAGCTGGCAGAAGCGCCCGCGAAGGAAGCCAAAGTGGCCAGGCCGCGAGGCAAGAAGGCGCCTGAAGCCCCCGCCGCAGAAGCCGCGACCCCGGCGATCCAGGAGGCCGAAGTCGTCGCAACCGATACGCAGGCACAGCAACTTAGAGACCTCCTCACCGGCCTCCTCGCCAAAGGCGAACTGAGCGTCGACGTTAAGGTGACGCAGATGTCGGGCCGCTACGTGACCCTCGAGATCGACGGCACCGACGTCGCCCACCTCATCGGAAAGCACGGCGAAGTGCTCAACGCGATGCAGTACCTGTTCAACATCATCGCCTCGCGCAAGTACGCCAACGGCGTGCGCGCCACTCTTGACGGCAACGACTACCGCAAGCGGCGCGAAGCGGCGCTGACCAAGCTCGCCCTCGGCATCGCCAAAGAAGTGAACTCGCGCGGCGAGGAGGCGGTGCTAGACGCCTTGCCCGCCTTCGAGCGGCGCGTCGTTCATAAGGCGCTCACCGGCATGGCCGGGGTCACCACCTACAGCGAGGGTGAGGAGCCGAACCGGCGGGTCGTGATCGCGCCGGCGGAATGAGCGCGGCGAGCCCCATGCCGGGCTGATGTTCCTGCTCTACAACATTGTCCTCACGCTCTCGGCGGTCTTCTGGCTGCCTTGGATGTGGCTTCGGACGCGCCGACGAAAGGAGCAGCCGAACTGGAAGGAGCGTGGCGGAGACTACGCGATCGAGCCGCTGCCCGACGCCCACCGCATCTGGTTTCACGCGGTTTCGGTCGGCGAGGTGGTGGCCTCGCTTCCGATTCTTCGCGAGCTCCGCGACCTCCTGCCCGGCTGGGAGATCGCGCTCAGCGTGACCACCAGCAGCGGCCACAAGACGGCGCGCGAGCGCGCGGCCGGCCTCTACGATCACCTGGTGTATTTCCCAATCGACGTGGCCCGCTTCCAACTGGCCGCGATGAGCCGCGTTCGCCCCAAGGCGGTCGCGATCATGGAGACCGAGCTCTGGTTCAACTTCCTTTGGGCCGCGCGAGCGTGCCGGGCGAGGACGTTGCTCGTGAACGGCCGCATCGGCGACCGCTCGTTCGGGCGAAGCCGCTGGCTTCGGTTCTTCTATCGCCGCCTGCTCGCGATGCTCGACCGGACGCTCGCCCAAAGCGAGCGCGACGCCGAACGTCTGCGCGCTCTCGGCGCGCAGGGCGTCGAAGTGATGGGCAACTGCAAGTTCGACGAGGCGCTCGAAGGCGCCGCGGCGAACCCGGCAGAGTTGCGTGCGCACTACGGTATCCCGAAGGAGCGGCGGGTGGTTGTCGTGGGTTCGACCCGGAGCGAGCTGGAGGAGTCGCTCGTCATCGAGGCGATCCAAGCGGTGGGCCTCCACGATCTCACCGTGATCCATGCGCCTCGGCATCTGGAGCGCGCGCCCGCCCTCGCCTCGGCAGTGGAGCAGGCTTTCGGCCAGGTCGCGCTGCGCTCGAAGGGCCAAACCGGCGACTATCTGATTCTCGACACATACGGCGAATTATCTGGCCTCTATGCGATCGCCGACGTGGTCGTGATCGGAGGTGGTTTCGACCGGCTTGGCGGGCAAAACCTGATCCAACCGCTGGCATGCGGTAAGCCGGTGCTGCACGGGCCCCACATGAACAACTTCGCCGACGTCACCGCGAGCGCCCTCGCCGCCGGCGCCAGCAGCGTGTGTTCTACCGCGCAAGAACTGTCCGCGAGTCTGAAGCAGCTCCTAGACGACCCCGAGGAGCGCGAGAAGATGGGCGCGGCGGCGCGGGAGCTGGTTAAGCAGAATGCTGGCGCAAGCCGCCGATACGCGGAGGCAATCGCGGCCGAGGCCACTCGCTAGCTCGCCAAGCTCCCTTTCGCGCCGGTGCGTCGTCCGTTCTCTGACGAGGAGGTCCAACGCTCCCGTCTGGCTGTCAGCGACTTCTATGAAACCGGACAACCTTTTCGAAAACCAGGCGAGCATCAAGGTATTTGGCATCGGCGGTGCGGGCAGCAACGCCGTCAACCGCATGATCCTGGAGGGCGTGGTCGGCGTGCAGTTCGTGGCGATGAACACGGACGCGCAGGCGCTCAACCTCTCGCACGCCGCCACCCGCGTTCAACTGGGCGAAAAGCTCACGAAGGGCCTCGGCGCGGGTGGAGACCCGGTCGTGGGTGAGGCCGCCGCTCGGGAATCCGAGAAAGCCATCGCCGCCCAGCTCGAAGGCGCGGACATGGTGTTCATCACCGCCGGCATGGGCGGCGGCACCGGCACGGGCGGGGCTCCTATCGTGGCCGACATGGCCAAGCAGATGGGCATCCTCACCGTGGGCGTCGTGACCAAGCCGTTCCTGTTCGAGGGCCCGCGCCGCCGGCGCGCAGCCGAAGAGGGCGCCGCTCGCTTGCAGGAGCATGTCGATACCCTAATCACGGTGCCGAACGACAAGCTGATCGCGATCGCCGAGAAGCGCACCACGATGCAGCAGGCCTTCGCCCTCGCCGACGACGTGCTGCGCCAAGGGGTGCAGGGCATCTCCGACATCATCCTCCTGCCCGGAATCATCAACGTCGACTTCGCGGACGTGAAGAGCGTGATGAGCAACGCCGGCGTCGCCCTTATGGGCCTAGGCAAGGGCATTGGCGAACAACGTGCGCGCATGGCCGCGATGGCGGCCGCCAACTCGCCCTTGCTCGAGACCACGGTTCAAGGCGCCAAGCGGCTTCTCGTGAACGTCACCGGCGGGCCCGATTTCAGCATCGGCGAGGCCCACGAGGCGATGGATTACATCTTGCAGTTCACCGACCCCGACGACGCCGAGATCATCATGGGCCACGTGATGAAAGAGGGCGGCGATGGCGAGGTGCAAGTCACTCTCCTCGCGGCGGGCATGGTGCCGGGCATCGCGCGCCTGCCCGATTCGGAAGTGTTCTTCGATAACGCGGAGAAGCCGGCTGCCTCTCCGCGCATGTCGCCCTTCAGCAGCCCCGCGCCTATCGAACTGGACGAGATCGACCTGGACATTCCCACCTTTCTGCGCAGGCAGAAGATGGGTGGATCGTAGCGGAGGACAAGCCGAAGCCATCATCCCCATAAGCAGGAGAAGGCCGACCGACAGAGTCGGCGCAAGGCTGGTCCAAACGCATGCCCCGCCCCCTTCCCAAAGGCGGGGCTTTTTTCGTGTCTCGCAAGGGAGGTGATTCAGCCCGGGCCCGCGCAACCCGGCGCGCCCCCGTGCGTAAGCTCGGGTAATGGCCAAGCGCAAGATCCTCAAGGGCCTGCCCGCCGAGGCGTTCGTCGCCGATACGGACCACTGGGCTCTGAACAAGCTCAAGAAGGTGCCCCTGCTGCCGACCGTCGTCCAGAAATTTTATGAGGTCGGCCTAGACCGGTGGCTGTACTGCTTCAACATGGCGACCTCGGTGCGCTGCGGCCCGAACCAATACAAGACGCTGTACGAAATCACGCGTGAATCGAGCGCGATCCTCGATATGCCTATGCCCGAGGTGTACATCGGCAGCAACCCGTTCCCCAACGCGTTCGCGGGAGGCGTGGAGCGGCCGTATATCACGCTCCGCTCGTCGATCGTCGAAACCCTGAGCGACGAGGAGCTTTACCACCTGATCGGCCACGAGCTGGGCCACATCAAGGCGGGCCACATCCTCTACATGAGCGTGGCGCGGGTGCTGCACCCGCTTCTCGACCTGATCGGGCGGCGCACGTTCGGGTTGGGCGATGTCGCTAGCGTGGGGCTGTTGATCGCGCTGTACGAGTGGTTTCGGCAAGCCGAGATTTCTGCCGATCGCGCCGGGCTGCTGGTCAGCCAGTCGCTCGATTTGTCGCTCGATACGAACCTGAGGATGACGGCCGGCCCCAACCGCCTATCTCACGAAATGAACCGCGACGCGTTCATGGACCAAGCCCGCGCCTATCAAGAGGCGGGGCTCGCGGAATCGCTCGGTAAGGTGCTCATCTTCCTGCTCATGTCGTCGATGTGGACCCATCCGATGCCGGTGCACCGCGCCCAGGAGCTGGAGCAGTGGGTTCAGGCCGGTGAATACGACCGGGTGATGCGCGGCGAGTACGCACGGGCGGCGGCGAGCTAGGGGCGTCGCTCTGCGGTGGCTATGGCTGTGCATGGCCTTGCGTTGCGTCGATTCCGGGACGCCATGGATGGCGTCCACGAGACGAACGGCGAGCGAGCCCCGGGACGGGGCGAGCGAGCCAAAGAAAATAACTATCCTCCCTTGAGGGAGGGGATCGAGGGGAGGGTGGGGGTGCAAGCGACCAGTGACGAGCGACGCGTGACGACGATTACTCCGTAAGCCCTTCCCCTTGCGGCGCAGGGGGAAGTCGACCGAAAGCTCGCCGAGGTCGGAAGGTCTGCTTTCGGTTGAACGCCAAAGCGCCCGGAGGCCTCCACCCATTCTCGACTCGACGCTATATGAACTCCCACGCCCTCCCGCGCACCGCAGGGGAGGGAATTGGAGCGGCGACCAACGGTGTGGCAGGTCCTGGAGCCCCCGTCCCGGCACCTTCACTTGGCCGTGCAGGGGGAAGGCGACCGAAGCCTTGCCGAGGTCGGAAGGAGGTGATTTCGGTGGTTGTCTCTCGCCGCCCGTGCTGCACCCCCCGTCCAGCAACGCCAAGGATGGCGTTGCGAAGAGAAAAGGTGAGCGAGCGCCCGGAGGGCGTGAGCGAGCCAGAAAAAGTAACTCCCCTCCCTTGAGGGAGGGGATCGAGGGGAGGGTGCGGGCGCAGGCGACCGGTGCCGAGCGACGCGTGACGACGATTAGTCCGGGCATCTTCCCCTTGCAGCGCAGGGGGAAGTCGACCGAAGGCATGTCGAGGTCGGAAGGAGGTGCTTTTGGAGTGGTTGCGTGCCAATGAACCTCCACCTGCGTGCGCCTCCGCCTTCGCCGGGCTTCGGCGGACGAGCCGCTTACGCTTCCTCCCCCTGCCTCAAGGGGAGGACTTCCTGAGCGCCCCTCCGGACTATCGCTCTACTTCGAGAACCGTCTGTCGGTTGCCGAAGAGCACCGCGTCGATCGCCGCCCCCGCGCCGCCTCCAAGCACGAACGCCATCTTCAGCGACTTGGCGTCGGCTGGCCCGAGGAAGACGAGCGTCCGCTTGGCGCTCTCCCCCGCATCCAGGTGGGCCTCCGCCGGACCAAGTGAGGCTCGTGCCTCCGGCGCGAGGCGAAGGCCGCAGCCTTGGTCGTCGGCCACTTCGACGAACTCGGGTCGGTAGTCGAAACTCACTCGCTTCGCCTCGTTGGTGAAGCGCAGATCGATTAGATAGAACGCCTTGCCCGCGGGGGCGGCGACGCCCCCGACTTTGGCGACTGAGCGCGACTTGAGGGCGTAGGCGGCGAAGTCGTCCACGTGCATCCGGCTCCCGGGCGGCACGTACTCCGGTCGGGCGAGGAGCGCCAACGAGCCCAGACCGAGGAACAGCGCGACGGGGGCGGACGCGAGCAGAACCGTCCAGCGCCGCTTCATGGCCCGTTCAACAACTCGACCCCGTACGGCCGTTCCGCGCTACGGACTGTCGGAAGGGTCCCAAGTGAGGAAGCTGACGAAGATCGCCCAGAATCCCCTAGTCGCCGTATAGACAATCCTCTCACCCTCCAGTCGCCCATAGAAGCTCAGTGTGGCCTCATAGCCGCCCCGGTCATAGTCTTGCGGGGAGAGCAAGTAACCCATCCAACCGTTGACGTGGCTCGCTACCAGTACGGTGGCCTGTTCCAAAGTGGGTCTGAGCCCTGTGCGTATGGCGTCGCCGAGCCCCGAGGACGGTTCACCGGGAACGCCGACGAATTCGAGTCTTCCGAGTCGGAAAGCAGACAAATAAGCCTCATTTGGCGCAAACGCCTCGATGATTGTGCTGGCGAGCCTATCGGTCGTCCCATATACGCGAGCAAAGGTAGGGTGCGGCGATACGGTGTCAAGAGCAACATGGGATCGGCCAACCAGCAAGTGCACCGCGGCGTCGGGGAATTGGTTACCCTGCTCGGACACCCACGCGATCCGCCTCGGCGCGCCTGCGATGCCGGTCAAGAACCGCCCCACGAAGTTGTCCACCCGCTCGCGGGGCGTCGCGCCCGGTGCGGCGGGCGATACGTCGCCGAGCGCCCCCATCAGCACGGGCGCGCCGATGCACCGCGCCAGCGCCCCCGGCCAATCCCCACGGGTATGCATCTCCTCCGGCCCGTAGAACACCGCGTGCGCCGCATAGCAGGCAAAGATCGGCACGGTGGCGCCGTCGGCGGTCAGGCCCTCGACCAAGTAGCCGGTCGGATCGGGCTTCGCCCCCGGCCGACGTCCCCTGTTCAGGGGCAAGGACGCCGCCGCCACGCTCACCCGCCTCAGCTCTGCCGGAGTGGCCTCTAGCCCGCGACGGATCGCCGAGGCTACCGCGTCCGCGTACCAAGTGAGCATCGCGGGCCGGTAAGTGGAGATCCCCGGCACCGGGAACGTCATCCGCTCGTTCAGCATCTGGCTGTCGGGCGCGCAATGGGTGTGGGTGGCGCAAAGAAACAACTCGACCCCGTTCGGAAGTCGCGACCGAACCTCCCGAACCAGGCTCTCGGGCACGGTGAGCAGTTCGCATGAGGCGATCGCGAGGCGCGTCTTATCCTGCTCAAGCACTGCCACCCGCACGAACAGCCTGTCGCCTCCCGGCTTGGAGAGCCGCCCACCGCGTGCGGTATAGCCCCCAAGCGGCAAGGCGCCGGGCGGGGTGAGATCGCCGATCGCAGTACGCAGCAGCAGCGGGCTGGCTGCCTGGAGCGCGACAAGAGCGCCAAAAATCATAAGGCGCTCACGACCCGGTGGGAGCCGACTTCAACTTCTGCTGCACCCGGGCGAGGTTCTTGCGCGCGGGGTCGTCGCCCGGCGCAAGGGCCAGATAGGCTTTCCAAACGCGCTCGCTATCACTCAAGAGGTTCAGCCGCTCGTACGAATGAGCAAGCACCCGGAAGCTGTTTGCATGCGGCTTCAGAGCCAAAGAAGGCTCGAGGAGCGCGGGGACCTTGGCGTAAAGCTTCTGCTGAAAGTAGAAATTCGCCTCCGGGAACGGTCCATCGGCCTGGGCGGCATTGGCCTTGCGGAACCCCACGTAGACGGCAAGCGCCTCGTCCATGCGCTCGACGTTCTCGAGCATGTAGCCCAGAGTGTCGGCGATGCCGTAGTCGGAGGGCCTGAGCGCGTTCTGCATGCGCAACAGCTGCACGTCGCGCGGGTAGTCGCCGTCCTCATACCAGATGTCCACTTGGCGGTCCATCCAGTTGAACGCCACGTCCATGATCGCATCGACCCGACTCGGCTCGGCGCCGCCTTGCGCACAAGCAAGAGTCGCCACGACCACCAAGACGAACACGAACGTCGCTCTCATACCTTCTCCAACGCGGCCTTGACCGCCTCTTGCACCAATCCCGGGTTGGCTTGCCCGCCCGTCGCCCTCATCACTTGTCCGACGAAGAATCCGGCCACCCCGGTTTGGCCCGACTTGTATTTCGCAACCGAAGCTGGGTTGGCCTCGATCGCCTCCCGCACCGCCGCCTCGATCTGGTCGCGGTCGCTGATCTGAACCAGCCCCTTTGCCAGCACGACCGCCGAGGGCATTTCGCCGGATTCGAAGGATTCGGCGAAAACCTCCTTGGCCGTCTTGCCGCTGATCGCATCGCTCTCGATGAGTTTGACCAAATCGACCAAGTGGGCCGGCGTGATCTTCGATGCCTTCCAACCGATTCCGTCCTCGTTCAGCCGCTTGGCGAAGTCGGAGTTCATCCAGTTGCACACGGGCTTGGGCGGCGCGCCGAGCGCCACCGCCTGCTCGAAGAACTCGGCCCAGGCTTGGTCGGCGGTGAGCAAGGCGCAGTCTTGAGCGCTCAACCCGGACTGTTCGGCGTAGCGGCGGGCCTTGGCGAGCGGCAACTCGGGCAATGATGTCCTCGCCCTTTCCCGCATCGCCTCGTCGAACGCCATCGGCACGAGGTCGGGGTCGGGAAAATAGCGGTAGTCGTTCTCCTCCTCCTTCGTGCGCATCGGGAAGCTCTCCTCGCGCCCCTCGTGCCAGCCGCGCGTTTCCTGCCGAATGCGCTCGCCGCGCCCGAGAGCGGCGATCTGGCGCTCGATCTCGTATCGAACTCCAAGCTGAACGGAGCGGAACGAGTTGAGGTTTTTCAGCTCGGTCTTCGTGCCGTATTCAGCCGAGCCCTCGGGTCGGACCGAGATGTTCGGCTCGCATCGCAGCGAGCCCTCCTCCATCTTGCCGTCGCACACGCCGAGGTAGAGCAGGGTGCTGCGAAGCTGGACCAGATACTCTTTGGCTTCCTCCGCCGATTCGATGTCGGGTGGGAAGTCGGTGACGATCTCCATGAGCGGCACGCCCGAGCGGTTGAAATCGACCCCCGAGCCGCCCGCGGGTAGGTGCATGAGCTTGCCCGTGTCCTCTTCCAGATGCACGCGCCGGATGCGCACGCGTTTGATCGATCCGTCCGCTTTGGGAATGTCGATCCAGCCCGCGTAGCCAATGGGGTTGGTCTCGCCATATTGGCTCACTTGGTAGCCCTTGGGTAGGTCGGGATAGAAATAGTTTTTGCGGTGGAATACCGAGTTGGTGGCGATGGTGCAGTTCAAGGCGAGCGCGGTGCGCAGCACCATTTCGGTAGCGGCCCGGTTGGGCACGGGCAGGCTGCCGGGCAGGCCCAGGCACACGGGGCACACGCGCGTGTTCGGCTCGCCGCCAAAGGCCACCGGGCAGCGGCAGAACATCTTCGAGCGCGTATCGAGCTCGGCGTGAACCTCCATCCCGATGCTGGCGAGGTAGCTGGGCATTCGGCATGGCGAGTTTACCGGCGAGATATTGCCTTGTCCGGGCAAAACCCCTATACTGGGCGCATGAAGCATCTCGGAATCGTCACCGCCCTCCTTCTCGCGCTCGCTGTTGCCCTCGCCGGCTGCGGCGGCTCGATGGAGGCCAAACTCGTCGGAAAGTGGAAGGGTACCGCGAATCTGCCTAAGGACAAGGCGAACGACCCGATGGCCGCCATGGCCCAGGCGATGCTCGCCAATATCAGCCTCGAACTCAAGAAGGACAAGACCTTCGTGATGACGATGATGGTGCCGATCGAAGGCACGTGGACTTTGGAGGGTTCGCAGGTGAAGCTGCATGTCACGAAGGCGATGGGCATGTCGACCGACGACCTAAAGGCGAAGGCCGAGAAAATGGGCCAAACGAAGGCAAACGAAGATATCAATAAGCCGATGGTGCTGGACGTGTCCGCCGATGGCACTGAGTTGAAGGTGGTCCCCGACGCGAACTCAAAGCAGGGGATGGGAGAACTCACGTTTAAGAAAGAAGCCGCGTGATGCGGCGGCGAAGGCCAAGTATCCTTGTGGGCTATGAAGCACCGCTACATAGTTTTCGCCTTCCTTAGCGTCGTCGCGCTAGCCGGATGCGGCGGCTCGATCGAGGGCAAACTCGTTGGAAAGTGGAAGGGAGGCGTGAGGATGGCAAGAGACCTGACGCCAAACCGAGCCACCCGGGATAAGTTGGCAACGATCTCCCTTGAATTCAAGGCAGACAAGACCTTCGAAATGAACATGGGCATGCCAATGGAGGGCACATGGAGCGTTGATGCCAAGCAGGTTACGCTCGTGGCCACGAAAGTGGGGGGCATGAGCATCGAAGAGGCAAAGAAGCAGGCCGAGAAGATGGGGGCCAAAGCGGAGGATGCAGACAAGCCGCTCATCCTAGAGCTTTCGGCAGACGGCCAAGAACTGACGATCGCGTCCGGCCAGGCTCCGATGGACACGTCAACGTTCTCGTTCAAGAAAGAGACGGACGCTTCCTGAGACCCTAATCTGCCTAGCGGCTCGGGCATAATCCACCTATGCCCGACTCGGATGGCTCGCCCTGGCAGGAGGGCAAGCGATGGGCGCTCTCGCTCACCTACGATGGGGCGTGGCCCGAACACCTTTCGGAAGTGTGGCCCTTACTGCGCGACGTTGGTCTAAAGGCCACGTTCTTCGTCAGCCCCACGAGGTTGCTCGACGATCCCCGTGCCTGGCAGGCGCTTGCTGCGGAGGGTCACGAGATCGGCAGCCACAGCTTGTTCGGCGCCTCCGACGGCGGCACTCTCTTCAACTGGACCTTGCCGATGGTGCAAGCCGACCTCAGGATGACCCAGCGGTTGCTGAAAGGGCTGGTCGGCGTCGAGCCCGAGTCGTTTGCCCTGCCTGGTTGGTCCACCGCCTCGGGCGAGGGCGATTATCTGCCCGTGGTACAGGAGCACTTCCGCTTCGTGCGCACCGATCGTCGCGAGGTGATCACGGCGGCGAAGTTCGACCCCAAAGCTCTTGCCAGCAACCCACTGGAAGAAGCGGACGCGCCTGCGGCGCTCCAGGTGGCTCGCCTATGCGGCGGGTGGCAAATCCTTCGCATCGGACGCCTCGGCGGGCAGCCTGGCCGGTGCGATTCCTTCGAGCACGAACGGCTCGTGCGTGACTGGGCCAAGATGCACGATCTCTGGATCGCGCCCGTGCGGGAGGTGGGTTCGCGGCTGCTCGCCTGTCGTCATGGGCTGAGCGCCGAGGGGGCTTCCGTTGCGGGTGACCCTTGAGACGGGCCCCAAATCAGCCGATGACAACTGCGGGAGCGAATCCCGGTAGAGCCTACAGCTTCTTGGCCCGCGGGAAGCCAGAGCCCACCAAAGACCTGCTACCCTAAAACAACGGCGAGCGATTCGTTTGACGCCCTATGGAATTCAACGACACCGGCCCAAAAAAGCGATTTCGCGGCTACGACCCGAAGGAGGTCGACGCGATTCTCAAGGCTAACCGAGCGGAAATCGGCAAGCTGAAAGAACAAGTCACCCAGTTCGAGGGCGAGCTCGCGATGCTCAGAACGAAGGAGGGTTCGCTCGGCGAGACCTTGCTTATCGCTCAGCGCGCGGCGGAGGAAACCCGCGCCGCCGCCCGGGAAGAGGCCGAACACGCGGTGGCCGAAGCGCAGAAGCAGGTCGAGGAAGAGACGGCTCGTGGGAAGGCCCTGCTCGAAGAGCTTCGCTGGGAGATCGAGCGCATCCGGCTGGACAAGCAGAAGTTCATCCAGAGCTTCGCCGGTCTCTTGGAGCACTATCTGGGCGAACTGGCCGAGGCCAACCGAGGATTGACTGTGGTTGAAGGCGAGGGCAAGTCAGCGCCCGCGCCCGCCGCGGAAGCCAAGCCCGCCGATCCGATTCAAGAGATCGTCGACAGCGTCCCGGACGATGCCGCCAACGCCTGAACCGTTTTGCGAAATCGCGGTCCGAGTCACGCCCCGTAGCGCTCGCAATCGGCTCGAACTCCAGCCTGACGGCCCGCTCAAAGTTTGGACCACCGCGCCCCCCGTCGAGGGGCAGGCCAACGCGGCGGTTTGCGCCCTGGTCGCCAAGGCGGCGGGGCTCGCCAAGAGCCGGGTGAGCGTGATCTCCGGCCACACCTCGCGCGATAAGCGGATTCGGCTCGAAGGGCTATCCCAGGACGCCCTTATTACCAGGCTCGGTGGGCAGCCGACGTTGCCAGAAGGCTAGCCCCCGCGCACTTTTGGCTCCAAGTGAAGCATCATACGTCTCGTAGGAGACAGCGTGAGCGACGCAAACAAGACCCAACTGCTCTCGGGCGATCCCAACCGCACCCAGCTCGGCTCACCCCCCAGCGTCGATCCCAACAAGACGCTGCTCGGCACCGCCCCCTCCGTCAACGCGACGGTTACGATCAAGCCGATCCAGTGTCCGATCTGCAAGACCTTCAACCCGGCGGGGGTGATGTTCTGCATCGACTGCGGCCTGATCTTCGACCGCGCGCTGCCAGGCGACGCCTTTGGCGCGCCCGCCATCCAGCTTCCAGTGCTTGTCGAGAGCTCTGGGCGCGAGCACCCGATCCGCCCCGGTCTCAATATGATCGGGCGTGAGGGCGACGTGATGCTGAGCGACGGGCGGGCGAGCCGCAGGCACGCGCAGATCGCCTCGGATAATGGGGTGCTCACATTGGAAGACCTGGGCAGCACGAACGGCACGAAGGTGGACGGCAAGGCCCTCTCGAAGGGGGAAAAGGTGGCCTTGAATGGCGGGGAGACGCTGAGCTTTGGCGGCATTGAGCTCCGGCTGTCGATGCCCGGCGGCGTCTCCGGCAGGGCGACCCAAGCCTTAAGCTCGAACAAGACGGCCGCAATGTCGACGCCCCCTGCGATCGAGACCGCACCCGCGACCCTTTTTGGCGAGGGTAAGGAGTTCGCCCTGAAGCCAGGGATGAACACATTCGGGCGGAAGGCTGAGAACGACGTTTCCATCACCGACCCGTACGTGAGCGGCAAGCACGGGGTGATCGAGGTGGCCGACGACGGGCTCTACGTCACCGACGTGGGCAGCACGAACGGCACGATGCTGAACGACGCCAAGCTTGCGCCCAATATGCGCACTCGCTTCACCCCCGACGACGTCATCCGGCTCGGCAGCCTCGAGTTCCGGGTTCGCGTCAACGAGGCCTAGGGATGGAAGAGATCACCGCCGAATACGCGACCGAAGCCCTCGTAGCTTCCAGCGAGCTTCGCGCGATCCCGTGGGTGACGGTTGCGTGCAAGACCGACCTCGGCCGCGTGCGCGAAAACAACGAGGACAAGTTCGAGTACTTCGTCACGGAAGATCGGGCGGTGCTGGCTTCGCGAGGGCTGATATTCGTGGTATGCGACGGGATGGGCGGCCACGCGGCGGGCCAGATCGCGAGCGAGCTTGCGGCCAAGACGTTCATCGACGTGTACCTGCACCACCCGTCTACCGAGCCCGAAACCGCGATGCGCGCCGCCGTCGCCGCTGCCAATCGCTTTGTGAACGACGTGGGCCGCGCGGTGCCCTCGCGCAAGGGGATGGGCACGACCCTCAGCGTGCTCGTGCTGCTTCAGGATCAGGCTTACTTAGTGCAGGTGGGCGATTCGCGCATCTACCGGCTGCGAGGCGGCGAGCTTCGCCAGATGACTTTCGACCACACCTGGGTGGAAGAGGCGACCCGCAAGGGCATGATCACGGCCGAGGAGGCGGAAAACCATCCCTACCGGCACGTGCTCACCCGCGCGATCGGCACCGAGGAGGGCGTCGAGCCAGACGTGTTCGTGGAGCCTGCTCAGGCAGGGGACGTTTACCTCTTATGCTCGGACGGGCTGATCAATCACGTCGCGGATGCGCAGATCGGCGAGACGCTCGGGCATGAGTCACCGTCGGACGCGGCTTGGAAGCTGGTCGGGCAAGCTCTTCAGGGCGGCGGCAGCGACAACTGCACGGTCATAGTGGTCCGGCTCGATCAGATCGAGGCTGTTTGAGGCGTTCGCCCGCTCAGGTGCCATGCCCCGTCACGCGAAGCGTACTCTAGATACGAGTCTGGGAGCGGCGGAGGACGCCAAGGCGGTTAATTAGAGGCAACGTTTCTGGGGCGACGCCATCCATGGCTTCCCGCAGATTAAGCCTCCTGGGCAACAATCAAGAGTGAGAATAGGGCCGGCATTGCCGTACCTCCTAGTGCCCCTCACCGAGCACCCGCTCGGCGAGGATGAGGGCGACGAAGTCGTCCACCGGATCGGGCGGCACCTGCAAGGTGGCGGGAAGCAGCCTGCGCCACCCACGCCTCGGGTTGTGCTCCCAATAGCGCTCGCGCGCGTGCATCGTCGTGTCGCGCTCATCGACCACGAGCACCGCCATGCTCGGCAGCACCTCGCGGATTTCGGTGACCACCTCCTTGGAGCGGGTCCCCGCGCCCACCACCGCCAGAGTGAAGGGAACGGAGGAGAAAGCCTCCAACACCTCGACCTCGAGGGCGCCGCGCGGCACGATCGCGCGCCAACGCAGGTGGATACCCCCCTGCTCGTCGCGCTCCACCACCGCCAGGCCGCATTTCGAGCTGCCAGGATCGACCGCGAGCACCGTCTTGGCGTTCATCGGATGCGGAATTCTAGCCGCAGCGGCCCGGAGGCGCGCGTCTCGTCCTGCGCCGCCGCTATGAGCGTGATCGTTTGGTCGGTGGCTTTGATCAGATTCACCAGCCTGTTTAGCTCCGGCAAAGTGACTTGGCCAAGCGTCTCGCTCGATTTCTCGATTGGGATCATCTTCGCATCGCGCACCTTCTGGGTCACCGTGTTCTGCAAGAAGGAGGTGACCTCCTCGAAGATTGCCTCGACCGTGTGCCTCCCGTTGATGCGCACCTCGGCCACAGCTTGGCCCGCCTTGTACACGACCGGGTTTCGATAAGCGCGAACGTCCAGCCCAACCGGTTCACCGACGAACGTGTTGACGGGCGAGTAGGCAACGAGCACGATCGGATCCCGCGCACCCGTCATTCCGCTCACTATGGCATCGCGTTGCTCCTCGGTGGTCACCCGGTGGCCGTCTTTGATATAAGGCAGCAGTCCCGCTGCGGGCAGGCCCTGCGGGCTCTTGGCCGCGCCTCGACCCGCCGCCGATTGCTCGGCCTTCGAGATCAATGCGGAGAGCAGAGCTCCAGCCTCCTCGCTGCTGAGATGAGCTCCGGCCGGAATCCGCGCGACCTCCTCGCCGCGTTGATAAGTGAGCGGTTGCAGGCGAAACGCGGCCACGTTCGTTTGTATTTCCTTAAGCAGCCTATCAAGCTCCTCGCGTTGACCTTGGATGGTCGCTTTGTTCTCGTCGATCCTGATTCGGTAGGTCTCAAGATCGCGCTCGAAGCCCTCCTTGGCCAGCTTTGCCTGCTCCTTCTGGAACTTCACGTCCGCGTCTAGTTGATCCTTTTGCGCACGAAGAGCCGTTTGCGCCCTGCTGAGCTTGAGGTTTTCGGCGTCGAGGTCGTGGTTGCGGCGGTAGCTGGCGTCGATGTCCTTCTTGAGGCTGTCGAGCTTGCGCGCGTAGTCGTCCGTCCTCGCCTGCGCCTCGGCGAGCTTGCGCCGCTGTGCGCTGAGCAAGGCGAGGGTCGATTGCACCTGCTTGGCGAGAGCGGCCACTTTTCGGCTCGATGCCTCGATCTCCGCGTTCGAGCGCACGAGCCGCTCGCGGAGGCCGACGAGCTTGGCATCGGCCTCGCGGCGGAGCCGCTCGCGCTGCGCGAGCTCGGCGTCGAGTTGACGACGCTCCGCGTTCAAGCGGTCGCGCTCGGCGATGACGGCGGGCCCCTCGCGGAGCCAGATTCTCACCTCGGAACTGGCGACGAGGATTGCCCCAAACGTGAGCAGCGGGATGAGCGCGCCAGCCAGAGTGGTCAAAAGCTCGGCGGTACGCCGAGGTCGGAGGCCCAAAAAACTCAGCCGGCGCTTGCCAAGGTTGCGACCGAGCCGATCGGCAAGGAATGCGATCAAGCCTCCAAGCCCGACCATCAGGAACAACAGGGCAAGGCTCGTTAGGTTCACGGGTCGCGCCTCAGAGATTCCTCCGCCACATGATTACGCCCGCGAACAGGCTTCCGATGGCGAGGGGGCTGAAGCTTGCCAGGTAGGGCGGAATCTGACCCCCCATCGCGTACACGTTCATGAGGTTGGCGAGGGTGACGTAGCCGAAGATGATCGCGATGGACAGCGCGAAGCCGACGGCGGTGCCCGTTCGATGCCCTCGAATCCCCAGGGGCGCGCCGAGCAGGCCGTAGACGATCGCCGCGAGCGGAAGCGCGATCTTGTTCCAGTACCCGTACTCGAGGTTGGCGATCTGTTCCGTCGACACCTGCATCTCCGCCTTCGCCTTGCGTATCTGCTCCAACACCTCCGTCATGCTGAAACTATCGGTATCGCGCCCCCTCGCGGCGAGAAGGTTTTCGGGGGTCAGATTCAGGCGCGGGACCTCGCGTGGCCAGGCCTGGTCGTCGATGTGGATCACGGTTCGACCATCGGCGGACGTGAGGGTCGCGCCGCCCCGGATGCGCCACCCGCCGCCTTGTTCAAACTGCGCGGAATCGAACTCCAGCTCCTTTGCTTGAAGCGTGGATGAGGCGTGGCCGCGCTTGTCGTAGGCCACGACGGTGGCCTCGCGAAGGGTTTGCGTTCGCAGGTTGAAATCCGCCGCCATCATCTGACCGACCAGCCGCCCGCTTTGGTAGATAGGCTGGCCGGCGGGCTGCATCGCCTTGACGTCGAGCTTCTTTGCGATGTCGGCTTGAAGGGCGATGAAGCGGATGTTGGCGGTGGGCACGAGCGTTTCGTTGAGCGCGAAGGCAATGGCAGCCACGAGGAAGGCGAACAGAGCAACGGGCCGCATCATCCGGTACACACTCGCCCCCGAGGCGCGAAGCGCCACGCCTTCGCTGTCGGAACTGAAGCGCCCGAACGCGAGCAGGGTGGCGAGCAGGACCGCCATCGCGAAGGTCTTGACCATCACCGAGGGGATGATGAGCGCGGTCAGCTCCAACACGGTCGCGGTCGCGACGCCGTGCACGACGTAATCGGTGAGGCGAAACAGATACGTCGCGGCGACGATCAGGACGGTGAACATGGCGACCCCGAAGAGCCACGGGCCAACCAACTCCTGGATGACGAGCCGGTCGATCTGCCTGAGGCCGAGAAAGCGCATCAGGCGTCGCCATCCTCCGGCCAATCGCCCGCCTCGCTGCGAAATTGCTGTCCCAGGTAGTGCTTGCGCACGTGCTCGTCGGCGGCGATCTGGGCGCCCGTCCCTTTGGCTATGATCTCGCCGTCGATGAGGATGTAATTCCGGTCGGTTATTCGAAGGGTGGCGGACACGTTGTGATCGGTGATCAGGATCCCGATCTCGCGCGCCTTGAGGGCGAACAGGATCGACTGGAGTTCCTCGATCGTCACCGGATCGATGCCGGTGAAGGGCTCGTCGAGGAGGATGAACTTAGGCTCGGTGGCAAGCGCCCTCGCGATCTCGACTCGACGCCGCTCGCCTCCCGAAAGCACCGCCGCCTGTTGGTGGCGAAGTTTGGAGATGTGCAGTTCGTCGCAAAGCTTGGTGATTCGGCTTTCGATCGCATCTCGGGCGAGCCCCTTTAGCTCCAGCACGAGCCTTAGATTGTCTTCCACGCTCAACTTCCGGAACACGCTGGGCTCTTGCGGCAAATAGCCGACGCCGGCACGCGCCCGCAGATGCATAGGCCATCCGGTCACGTCGGTGTCGTCGAAATGCACGGTCCCGCCGTTGGGCCGCACGAGCCCGGTGGTCATGTAGAAGGTGGTCGTCTTACCCGCGCCGTTCGGCCCAAGCAGCCCAACGATCTCGCCTTGCGTGATTTCGAAGCTCACACCGCGCACGACGGTGCGCTTCCGGTAGCTCTTTACGAGATCGCGCGCGACGATCTTCAACCCTTGCCACGCTCGCTGTATCGGGTCTGTCCCGGCTCGCCGGTCAGATCGATGCCTACCGGCTGACGGTCCGCGTCGAGCGTGATCACCGCCTTGTCGGCGTGCGCGTCCCCCGCCATCGCCGGATTGTTTCCGGTCAGAACCACTTCGCCGCTGAGGGTCAATGTGGCGGGGCTCGATACCAAGTCCGCGTCGAGTCGTCGGCACTTGCCGTCTAGGGTGAGCGGCTGGCCATCCGAGCCGACGCGCTTCATCTGCAGGCTCACGTTGCCGGTCAGCGTTGCGGTCCGCAGCCCTTGTTCCCCTACCACAAGGGCGCCAAGGTCTCCCTTTGCACTGGAGGACTCGCCCTTGCCGGGGCCTTGTGACTCCATTCGCGAGCGTCCGGTCAGTTCAATCCGCGTGACTTCGCCCTCACGGTCGATCACGGCGGTGTCGCTCCAGCTCGTCACGGTCTGGGCGCCCTTGATTTGCACCACCTTGACCGAACCAGTCAGCACGGCGTGGGTCAGCCGGAACTTGCCTTCGAGGCGCTGGGCGTCGCCCTCCATCTGCTGACAATCGACCTCGACGTTCTCCTCCTTCCAGGTGCCATGCAGCGGCTTGCCGGCGCCCTTGAAGTGCATGTGGTCCTTGTCCCCCATCCGGCTTGACCAACTGGTGAAGTTGCGAATCGTCATGTTGCCCGACTTGTCGCTGAAGTTGATCCTCGTCTGGGCGAAGGCGACGGCCGTTGCGCCAAGGAAGGCAAGGAAGAGGGTGGATTTCATTTGGATTGGAAGGTGTCAGGCGTGCTGATCGAGCGTAGGTCGGGGGTGGCAAGCAGCTCTTGGAACTCCCCAAGGGTGTACCCTGGATTCTCCAGCCGCACCGCGCCCTTGGCCCGCAGGAAGCCCTTAGTCGGGTCCCAGATGAGTTCGTCGCAAGTCATAGTCGCAACGGGATCTTTCGAATGCACTACGACATGGACGCGCAGAACGAGAACTCCGGAGCCCTTGCTGGCATGCCCCTCGTTTGCCTCGAAGGTGCTGGCGGCTTGTCCGTCTCTGTAAATCGTGCCCGTGACCCCTTGCATATCTGCTCCCGGGCGCTGGCCTTCGCTGTAGTCCATGCGGGCCGTCTTCCAACGGACGGTCCAAATCGGCGCCCGCTTCGGGTCATCCGACATCTCGGTGAGATCGCCCGTCGTCGTGTTCACTACCTGTTGAGGGAGGGGCTGTTCGGGCTGGCTGGGCGCGGGAGCGGAGGCTCCGCCTCCGCAACCTGCGAGGGCCAGAGCTACGAGGAGAGGACAGGCAATACGGATGGCCCGTGCCTCCTGGCAAAGCGTCCCACATGCTGGCCGGCAAGCTGCCCGCAAGCAGCCGCGATGTCGTGTCCGCGCTCGACCCGCTCGGTCACGTTCACACGTTGCGCCTCGAGAATGCCTCGGAAAGCACGAACGCGCCCTCGGTCGGGTCGCTTGAAGCCCTCGCCCGTGTCCACCCAATTGAACGGGATGAGATTGACCACCGACGGAACGCCCCGAACTAGGCGGGCGAGAGCCGCGGCCTGCTCGGGCGTGTCGGTGATGTCGCCGATCAGCAGATACTCGATCGTGATCTTTCGGCCCGTAACGCGTTGGTAGCTTCGCATCGCGGCCATGACCTCGGCCACCGGCCACTTGTGGTTTACCGGCATGAGCGCGTCGCGCACTTCGTCGAGAGGGGAATGGAGCGAGAGAGCCAAGTGGATTGGCAGCTTCGCCTCGGCGAGAGCCTCGATCTGAGGCACGATCCCAACGGTGCTGACGGTCAAATTGCGATAGCTCATGCCGACCTCGTCATGGAGCAGGCGCAGGGCTTTGAGAAGGTTCGGCAGGTTGAGCAGGGGCTCGCCCATGCCCATCATCGCCAGATGCGAGATTCGGCGGCTCGACCGTTGCTGGAGCAGGAGGACCTGGCCAACGATCTCGCCCGCGGTTAAGTTGCGGTCGTAGCCTCCGAGCCCGGTGGCGCAAAACCGGCACCCCATCGGGCAGCCCACCTGGGTCGAGACGCAGCAGCTGACGCGGTCCTCGTACGGAAGCAGCACGCATTCGACCACTTGGTGGTCCCCGCCATGCACCAGAAGCTTGCGCACTCCGTCGCTGGATTCTAGTTCGCTGGCGACTTCGAGAGGCATGATTCGCGTGCGAGCGGCTAAGTTCTCTCGCAACTCGGCGGGCAGGTCGGACATCTGATCGAAATCACTCGCGCCGCGTTGGTAGATATGGCGAGCGATCTGCTTGGCTCGCAACGGGGCGTCCGGCCTGGGCTCAAGGAGGGCGGCCAGTTCGCTCCGGTCCGCGCCGACAAGGCTCAAGGTCGGCTCAGGCACGCTTGCGAGTGTACCAGTGGAGCCTGGGCCTCGATCCGCGCCAACGGCTCGCTCCGGGGTACAAGGAAGCTTGTGCTCATTGGACCCTTTGGAAGAGCAACCTGTGCGTTGGCCGCATGCGTCTGGCTGGCCGGTGGCCCCGCCTTCGCGCAGACCGCAATCGAGCAGCCGCCTCCGCAGATCGCCTTCGAGCCTTGGCGGGTCGTCGGGCCTGCGGGCAAGGGCACCGAGATGGTCGCCACCTTCCCAAGTCCGGTGGCCAGCCCCTATCCGGTGAACGACACGGTGACCCTTCGCGTTTTCCTTCCCCCAAGTGGGCCGGCCCCCGTGGTGCTGGCGCTCCATTATTGGGGCGCCACCGACCTCCGCGCCGAGCGCGCCCTTTGCCTAGAACTTGTTCGCCGCGGTATCGCGGGCGCGTACATCAGCCTGCCGTACCACCTGGAGCGCACTCCAGAGGGCAGCCGTTCCGGCGCGCTCGCGATCCAACCCGATCCCAAAGCGCTCATCGACACGATGACCCAGGCGGTGCTCGATGTTCGACGCGCGGTGGACTTTTTGGCCGCTCGGCCGGAAATTCGAACCGATGCGATGGCGATAGCGGGCACGAGCCTTGGCGCGATCGTCGCCTCAACCGTGTTTGGACTAGAGCCTAGATTCGGCGCTGCGGTGTTCATGCTGGGGGGAGCGGACCTCGCCCACATCCTCTGGCATAGCTCGCGCGTGGTGGCCGAGCGAGAGGCCATGCGCCGAAACGGCTTTACGGAGGAAAGCGTGCGCGACGAATTGGCGTCGGTCGAGCCCCTCCGCTTTCTGCCCAGTCGGGCGAATTCGCCCGCATTGGTCATTCGAGCCCGGTACGACACCGTCATCCCGCGGCACGCTAGCGACGAGCTCAGCGCGGCCCTGCCTGCCTCGAAAACCGTCTGGCTGGATACCGGGCACTATGGAGGCGTGTTTGTCCAGCGCCGCCTGCTTCGCGAGGCTGCCTCCTTCTTCGATGCCTTTTTCAGCCGCCGGGCTTACACCGCTCCAGAGCGCATCTCCGCGCCGACCGCGCGAATCGGCGTCGAGCTTGCCACCGAGGACGGCGCCAACGTCGCCCTCGGTCTCGATGTGGCGCGGCCCGGGGCTCATTCGCTGCAAACGACGCTACTCCTGACAACCAGAGGTTTGCGGCTGTTCCTTGGTGTACCCCTTGAGAAGGGAGTATCGGCGGGCTTTGTGCTTAAACCGGAGCGGCCCGGCGTGGGCCTGCTGTGGAGTGTTGTCTTGTGATCACCTCCACTCTCGCCGAGGTGGCGGCCGCGAACCTGCTCGCTACGTACTTCACGCTCGGCGCCGCCAGTCCAGGCTCTCGCATATGGCACGAGCCAGGCTTCACCGCCTGCTTCGCCGAGTGGGAACACCCGATCTGCAATTTTGCGGCTAACGTCAAACTGAGTTCGGAGGTGGCATCGCGATTGGCTCAGTTGGCGGGCGAGCGCCCCAATTTCAACGTCTACACATTCGATGCGCTTCTTTCAAGCCACAACTGCCTCGAGCTCGCCGGCTTTAAGGTCCGCACGCGTCTCGTCCAAATGGCGTGGGAACCAGAGGAGTTCGCACCTGTGGTTCAACGCCCCCTGGCGCACCCGGAGGGCCGCCAGGAAATCGCTCACTTCATGGCATGGCAGTTCTTCGGCAATCAGACCGCAGATTACAGAGCCCGGCTGGCGGAGACGATCGTGAATGCGCGCGACCTGGAGTTGGTTTCCTTCTTTCATGGTCGCGAGTTGGCGGCGGCCGCTATGTTGTCTTGCTCACCGGAGGAAATTCTCGGCGTGTATAACCTGTGTGTCAAATCGTCACTGCGTGGTCGCGGGTGGGGCAGGGACTTGATGCTGGCGATCGAGGCCATGGCCTGGCAAAAACACCAGACTGTCATTCTCCAATGCGACGCCTCGCTGAAGCAGTGGTACGCGCAGGTTGGGTTCACGCAGATTGGCGGCGTCGATATCTGGGGGTTGCCACATGAGAGGTCGTTGCTATAATGATCATGGGCAATTGACTCGACGTAACGCGTTCACGATGATGGAGCTCCTTGTCGTGCTGGCAGTGATCGCCACACTGTCCGCGCTGCTGTTCCCTGCCGTCATCGCAGCCAAGGACCAGGCTCGCCGGACGGTCTGCGTTGTGAATTTCGGGCAGGTGTCCATGGCCACGTCCCTTTACTTGCAGGACTACGACGACCGGTACATGCCCGCGAATTACCAGGTGGATTCGCCCACCTCGCAAAACGACAAGACGTGGGTTCAGCTCTTGCTGCCCTACGTGAACAATCTCAAGATCTTCCGGTGCCCGGCCGACGTCGCGAGCCGCAGCGCGGCTGAGGGCACCTTCGATGAATCGCTGTCGCCCGTCGATTCGGCGGAACGGTTTTACGATATTTCGATGCGGTCGAACCTCGGTTACAACTATCTCTACTTAGCGCCCCCGGTGAAGGAGGGGGGCGTGTGGCAGGTTCAGCCCCGGATGTACACACAGCTGAGCAATGCCTCGCAGACCCTCCTTTTCGTCGATACCGTGCACGAGGTGGTCGATGGCCGGCCGCAAGGCGGAGGAAACTATCTCGTGATCCCGCCCTGCCGGTACGAGGTCGTCAACGACACGAAGGTCGACACATTTCTTGCCACGGTCGCTGGCCCTTCGCGCCAGGTCTTTGCCGCCCACGCCGGGTGGACACCGCAGGAGAGTTCGACCTACGTCTTCGGTGGTGCGTGGCCATGGCATTCGGGCACGGTTACTGTCGTTCGGGCGGATGGAAGCGCGAAGGTCGTGAAGACGGCGGATCTCGCCGGTGGCTGCGAAGTGAAGGACCAGTGGGGTGGCTTCATTAGCGACCGGGGGCGCTACCTCTGGGACTTCCAGCCATAGGGGCTCTTTGACGCAATGCCGAATGCGCGCCGCACCGTGCGGATCGTCACACTAGGTTGCGCCAAGAACGAGGTGGACAGCGAGGAGATCGCGGGCGTCCTTTCTAAGGCTGGCTTTCGCCTCGACGGGGCCGCCGACCGAGTCGACCTGACTCTCATCAACACCTGCGGCTTTCTGCAGGCCGCCCAGGCCGAGTCGATCGCTGCGATCCGAAAGGCGGTTCGCGATCGCAAGAGGGGCTTAACAAGCAAGGTGGTCGTCGCGGGTTGCCTTGCCCAACGCCTTGGCCCAAGGATGGCCGTGGCGGCGCCGGGCGCCGATGCCTACGTGGGCGTTGGCCAGATGGGCCGCTTCGACGCGATCGTGCGCGGCGTTTTCGACGGGCGTCAACCTGCGATCGAGTCGGGGCCGCCACACCATCGCTGGGCCGACGTGCAAACCCGAGCCCGGACGGGCACACCGTGGTCGGCCTACCTCAAGGTTAGCGAAGGGTGCGACCACGCTTGCACGTTTTGCACGATCCCCAGCTTCCGCGGGCCGCACCAAAGTAAGCCCCTCGAAAGGGTGCTCGACGAGGCGCTGTTCCTCGCTTCGACCGGCGCGCGCGAGCTAAACCTAATCGCGCAAGACGTAACCCAATACGGCTACGACATCTATGGGAAGTTCACCCTTCCGAGGCTGCTGCGCGAACTCAACGCAGTCGAAGGGATCGACTGGATCCGGATGCTGTACTTCTATCCGAGCCGCTTGACCGATGAAGTGATCGATGCGATGGCGAGCCTGCCGAACGTGCTGCCTTACGTGGACATCCCGCTTCAGCACGTCCACCCGGATGTGCTGCGTCGAATGAGACGCCCGGGCTGCGGGGACAAGTATCTTGCCCTGTTCGGCAAGCTGCGTGCGGCGTTGCCCGAAGTGGCGATCCGCACGACCTTCATCGTGGGCTTCCCCGGCGAGACCGCTGCCGAGTTCGCCTACCTTCTGGATTTTCTCCGTGAAGCTCGCTTGGATCGTGTGGGCGCGTTTCAATACAGCCGCGAGCCGGGAACCCCTAGCCACGACATGGCCGGTCAGACGCCAGCTCGAGTCAAACAGGATCGTTTCCACACGCTGATGAGCCTGCAACAAGACATTTCGCTCTCGATCAATCGCGACTGGGTGGGGAAGGAACTGAGCGTGCTCGTCGATAGCGCAGAGAACGGATGGTCGGTCGGGCGCTCTCATCGAGATGCACCCGAAATCGACGGCCTCGTCATGGTCGCGGGAGAGGCGCGTCCAGGTCAAATCGTTCCCGTCCGCATCACGGGGGCGGAGCCGTATGACCTGACCGGAGAGATCGTCGCCGGCGGCGGAAAGCGAGACAACCTGCTGCCGCTGCGGATGTCGCCACCACGAACGCCCCGCTGAGCCAAGTGAGAACGGCCGCCGGCTTTCACCGGCGGCCTGGAGGGGCGATAGGTCTAAGGTCGCGTTACTTCAGCAGGGCGAGCACCGCCTGAGGCGCGGCGTTGGCCTGGGCAAGGACCGCCATGCCCGTCTGCTGAAGAATCTGCAGCTTGGTGAAGTTGGTCATCTCCGCCGCCACGTCCACGTCGCGGATCATCGACTCGGTGGAGGTCAGGTTTTCCTGGGCGGCGCCGAGCGACCGAATGTTCGACTCGAGGTCGTTCCGCTGGAACGAGCCCATCCTGCCACGAGCTTTCGTGACGTCGTCGATCGCCTTGTCGATGACCTGGATCGCTGTGCTCGCGCCGCTCCCCGTGGTCAGGTCGATGTTGGACATGTTGATGCCGGCCGCAATCCCTTGGCCGAGCTGGCTTGCCGCGAAGTTGCCCAGCGACACGCTCGTGGTCTGGCCCGCATTCGCGCCGATCTGGAACTGGGCGGAGCCCACGTTCACCTGGCCCATCGTCGCCGACGCAGCCACCGCGTTTCCGCCTTCCGTCAGCCTGAGCGAGTTGCCGTCGCTGTCTGAAAGGGTGAGGCCGTCGGTGCCGTTCAGCGAACCGGTGAAGAGAGCCGATAGAGCCCCGATCGTCACCGTCGCCAGCGCGTCGGTACCCGAAGCGCTCGACGAACCGGCTGCAGCCAGGAACACCCCGTTGGCATCGGACAGATTGATCGTCTGCCCCGAACCGTACCTGACGCTTTGGATCGTGATCTGCGTGCCCGCCGCGTCATAGAACGCGGCGACGCCGGTCTGGCCGCTCGCATGATTGATCTGATCGGCCACTTGCTGCGCCGTGTCCGTAGAGGCGACGTTGAACGTGACGCCGTTGATCGTAAACGACCCGGTCACGCCGACCGCGGTGCCCGCCGTCGCGAGCGCCTTCGAGTTGATGCTGGCTTGAGTAGCAGCCTGCGTGACCGCCACATCGACGCCGCCGCTGGCCCCGATGTTCGAGCCGCCGAAGGTGCCTCCGAGCGTCAGCGACGAGAGAATCGTGCTGTTCGTGATCGAAGCGACCACGCCCGAACTGCCGTCGAGGAGCTTCTTGCCGCCGAACTCGGTCTGCGCGGCGATGCGCGAAATCGAGTTCGCGATCGATTGCACCTGCGTCTGGTTAGCGGCGACTTGCGCCGCGCTCAGCACGCCGGTGTTGGCCGACGCCACCGCCAGAGCGCGGGCATCCTTGAGCAGCCCGTTAACTTCGTCGAGCGCGCCTTCCGCCGTCTTGACGAAGTTGACGCCGTCCTGTGAGTTGCGGATCGCCTGGCCGATGCCGGCAATCTGAGCCCGGAATTTCTCCGAGGCGATCAGCCCGGCGGGATCGTCGGCCGCCGAATTGATCCGAAGGCCGGTCGACAGCCGCGTGATCGAATGGCTGAACTGGTCGTTGGTAAGGGAAACGTTACGCAGCGCGGTAAGCGCCGTCACATTGGTATTGACTCTAAAAGACATCGCGTTCCTCCGTGTTCCGATGTTCTTGCCCGCATCTCCTTGTGGTGCGGGCCATGGCAAACAACACAGGTTCATTTCCAGGTATGTCTAACAGGGGAGCCCAGCAATAATACGGGGTTTCTAGCAATATTGCGGGGTTGCCGACTCTGCGTACGGTCGGAACGGCGCGCTGGGCTATCTTAGAGCGCGAATGAGCTTGGTCGGGAGGGTTGGAAGGAAGCGCCCAAGGGCGCGGTTGGCGATGCTGACGGTGTACGTCGCTCTCGCGCTCGGCGCGCTGACTACCCTCTATCCGTTCGTGCTCATGGTCGCCACTGGCCTCAAAGGGCCGACCGACCAGAACGACAACCGGCTCGTCCCTGCCTATCTCGCTAACATGGATTCGAATGATGCTGCGGGCAAGCTGGACGAGGGCAGTCTGCTATCGAAGTTTCTTGCCGACAAATACGCGGGCGACGCCTCGCAGATCAGGAGCACGCGCATCGGACGGGATGCCACGGCAGCTCAAGTCGAGGCCTACGGTACGTTTTTGATGCGCTTGCCGCTCGATTCGTGGATGGCGGGCTTTCGCACCGCGCCCAACCAGGTGACGGGGCGGCTGGCGATCCGGTACCAAGCTTGGCTGCGCGGGCGTTACGGGACGGTTGAGGGGCTGAACGAGGCATACACCGAGCAAAACGGCGCCTTTCAACAGGTCGTCGCGCCCCAGGAGCAACTCGAGAGGCGGGACTGGTCGCCAGTGCGAGACCGCAAGTTCCTCGAGTGGCTTGAATTTAAGGCCACGCTGCCCGCCGAATTTCGGATTCCGGTCCGAGCCCAGCGCATGTTTCAGGAGTTCTGGCGAACCCAAACCCACAACCAGTTCGACCAAGTGCCGCCCGAAGTGGCGGGTGCCGCAAAGGCGTTCGAGGAGTTGGCTTTGCCCCGGTTGCGCGCTCGGTGGGACGAATTCGTGAGCCAGCGCCTCCCCGCACGCTTTGCCGCCTCGACCGTCGAATCTCAATGGCGCTCCGCGATCGGCGCTGGCACGCCGCTTCCGATCGAGGCGACCGAGCGCGCCTGGGTCGCCTCGAACGCCTCCTTGATCAGGACCGAGTTCGCCTCCCGAAACTATGCCTACGTGGTCGACTACGTAGCGCTGCACGGCCGGGTGCTCCTCAACACGCTTATCTTCTGCCTGCTCGCGATCGCCACGCAGTTGACCGTAAACCCCCTCGCGGCCTATGCTCTCTCGCGCTTCCCTCTCAGCTCGACATACAAGCTGCTCGTGTTTCTGCTCGCCACGATGGCCTTTCCGGGCGAGGTGGCGATGATCCCGTCCTTCCTGCTGCTGAAAGACCTTGGGCTGCTCAACACGTTCGCAGCGCTCGTGCTGCCCACGGCCGCTTCGGGGTACATGATCTATCTCCTCAAGGGCTTCTTCGACTCCCTCCCCCGAGAGCTCTTCGAGGCGGGGCAGATCGACGGCGCGTGCGAGACCAAGCTCATGACCAAGCTCGCCTTGCCGCTCAGCCGTCCGGTTCTCGGCTACATGGGCCTCCTCGCCTTCATGGGCGCCTACGGCGCGTTCATGTACGCGTTCCTCGTCGCCCAAGACCGGCGGGTCTGGACGCTCATGGTGTGGATCTATCAGCTTCAAGGCAGCGCGCCCAAGGCGGTGATGATGGCTGCGCTCACCATCGCCGCCCTACCCACGCTCTTGGTGTTTCTCCTCGCCCAGCGTGTGATCCTCAAGGGCATCGTGCTGCCCGACGAGCGGTAGGCGACGTAGGACTTAAGGTGCCCAAACTGCTCGGCATCCACCATGTGACCGCGATCTGCGGCGACGCGCAACGCAACGTCGATTTCTACACCGGCGTGCTGGGCCTGCGCCTCACCAAGCTGACGGTGAACTTCGACGACCCCACCGCTTACCACCTGTATTACTCCGACGCGGTCGGCTCGCCGGGGTCTGCGGTCACCTTCTTCGCCTATCCGGGAGCTTACGATGGGCGTCCCGGCCCGCCGCAGGCGGTCTCCATGTGCTTTGAAGTTCCCACCGGCGCGTTAGGTTTTTGGCAAGATCGGCTGTCGGCCGCCAGTGTCGATGTTCGGGAGATTCGGCCCGGCGTGATCGCGTTTTCCGACCCGGACGGCTTGGGTCTTGAGATCGAAGAGGGAAGCGCCCCAATCGGCGTGCCGTGGACGGGTGCCGGCATCGACGAGCGGCACGCCATCCGGCGGATTTCCGGAGTCACGCTTCGCGTGCGACATCCGGAACCTACCGAAGGCTTGCTCGACGGTCCATTCGGAGCGACCGCGGACGCAGGGCGTTTTCAGGTCGGAGAGTCTTGGGTGAACGTCGAGGCGTCCGAGCAGCCTCACGGGCGGGTCGCTCTCGGCAGCATCCACCATGTGGCCTTCCGAACGAAGAATGAGGCCGAACAGCTTGAATGGCGGCGGTTGTTGGAGGAAGCCCTCGCGGGGGTCAGCCCGGTGATGGATCGCACTTACTTCCGCTCGATCTACTTTCGGGAGCCGGGAGGGGTTCTGTTCGAGATCGCCACCGACGGCCCCGGCTTTAATGCCGACGAACCGCTCGAACGGCTCGGCTCCTCCCTCACGCTGCCGCCGTTTCACGAGCACTTGCGCGCCGAAATCGAACGGAGTCTGCCGAAGTTGCGCCTGCCCGAGGCGAACCTTGTCTGAGGCGTTCGTCCACATTTTCCATCGTTCGCCGGTTGAGGGTGCCCGCACCCTGCTGATGCTGCACGGTACGGGCGGGAATGAGAGCAGCCTCGTCTCATTGGGCCAGGCGCTCGATCCCGACGCCTCGATAATCAGCCCGCGGGGGCAGTCGCTGGAGGAGGGCGTGCCGCGGTTCTTTCGGCGCCTCTCCGAGGGAGTGTTTGATCTCGAGGACGTCGAGCGGCGGGCTCATGAGCTTGCCGATTGGCTGGAGGCGTTTTGCGCCGGGAACGGCCTTGCCCCACCCTATGCGGTCGGATTTTCGAACGGGGCGAATATGGGGGTGCACGTGCGGCTCGCGCGCCCCGAAGCTCTCGCCGGCGTGGTTGCGATCCGGGCTCAGCGCGTCTGGCGACCTGAACCCTTGCCTTCACTCGATCGCAAGCCGGTGCTCATTTTGAGCGGAGAGCAGGACCCGATCGTCTCTCGCGCCGAGGCCGAAGCCCTCGCCGCTATCCTGCGCGAAGCCGGCGCGGAGGTCGATCATCGGTGGATGCCCGCCGGGCACAACCTGACTAGAGGAGACATCGATGCCGCCCGCGAATGGCTCTCACTCAGGGCAAAGAACGCCTAGGCGAACGTCTTGTAGTTCTCGTCGAACTGGCCCTTGAGTTCGCGCGCCTTGCGGTCGTATGCTTCGGGGTCCGCCCACGTCGAGCGCGGATTCAAAACCTCGCCCGGCACCTCGGGGCATGAGGTTGGGATGTGCAAACCGAAGATCGGGTCGGTCGCAAATTCGACCTCGTGGAGCGCCCCGCTGAAGGCGGCCGCGATCATCGACCGCGTGTGCGCGAGTTTCATTCGGTGGCCGGTTCCGTACGGCCCGCCCGTCCAACCCGTGTTCACCAGCCAAACCTTCGCGCCGTGGCGGTCGATCTTCTCGCCCAGGAGGTTGGCGTATACCTTGGGGCGCAGGGGCAGGAACGGAGCGCCGAAGCAAGTCGAGAACGCCACCGTCGGGTCCTTGACCCCCGCCTCGGTGCCCGCCACCTTGGCCGTGTATCCGTTGAGAAAATAGAACATCGCCTGTTCTCGCGTGAGGCGGGCGATGGGTGGCAGCACTCCAAGCGCGTCGGCGGTGAGGAACACGATGTTCTTTGGGTGGCCCCCCACGCTGGGAATCACCGCGCCCGCGATGAACTCGACCGGATAGGCGCAGCGCGTGTTCTCGGTGAGGCTGTCGTCGTTGTAATCGGGCACGCCGCCGGGGCCGAGCACCACGTTTTCCAGCACCGACCCATGCCGGATCGCGTGCCAAATCTGCGGCTCGCCCTCTTTGCTCAGCTTGATGCACTTGGCGTAGCAGCCGCCCTCGATGTTGAACACGCCGGTGTCGGTCCAGCCGTGCTCGTCGTCTCCGATCAGACGTCGGTCGGGATCGGCGGACAGCGTGGTCTTGCCCGTGCCCGATAGGCCGAAGAACAGCGCGGTGTCGCCCGCCTTGCCGATGTTGGCCGAGCAGTGCATGCTCATCACGCCCTTGAGCGGTAGCAGGTAGTTCATGATCGTGAACACCGACTTCTTCATTTCGCCCGCGTATTCGGTGCCCGCGATGAGCACCTGCTTTTCGGCGAAATTCAGCGCGATGGTCGCATCGCCGCGAACGCCGTCGGTGGTGGGATCGGTCTTCATCCGGCCCATGTCGGCCACCGTCCACTCCGGCTTGAACGCCTTGAGTTCCTCCGCGGTCGGTCGGATTAGAAGCTGCTTAATGAACAGCGCGTGGTAGGGGCGCTCGAGGATGAAGCGCACCGCGATGCGGTAGGCCGGGTCGGCGCCGCCGAATGTGTCGATCACATAGAGGGTCTTGCCCTCGGCGTAGGCGTGAACCCGCTCCCGCAGGTGCTCGAACACGGCGGGCGCCATCGGGTTGTTGTTTTCCCACCAGATGTTGGCCTCGCAGCCCGGTTCGCGAACGGTGTGCTTATCCTTGGGGGTGCGGCCGGTGTACTTGCCCGTGCGCACGCTCACCGCGCCGCTGTCGGCGAGCTGGCCCCCGTCGAGTTCGAGCACGTGGCGGACGAGTTCGTCGACGCTCGGGTTCCAGTGGACCGCTCCGGCGCGGCTCAGATCGACGGGTTGGGCGGAGGTGGGGGTGATGGACGTCATCGTCTGTTTCCTTGGCCGGGTCGCCTGCGTGCGGGCGCGAATTCGCCTCGGAGTCGGGCCGGTCGGGTCTTGATCTTACCCGCCGCTTCGCGACGGGACTCGCGTTGCGCACCCCTCGATTCCCTCCCCTGCGGTGCGGGGGAGGCCGTGTCAGTCCGGGCGTGGTCGAACAGGGGATGGGTGGAGGCTGACGCGTGCTTTTGGGGTTAAGAGGAACCACCTCCATATGGTCTCCAGCAAGCCATCGCCCGACTCCCCCGCGCGGTACTAAAGGTTCGGCCTTCAGAAGCCGCAAGTCACTCGTCCCTTGCCCGTCACCCTCCCCCTTGCCCCTCCCTCAAGGGAGGGGGATCGTTTTCCCTGGCTCGCTCGCCCCCGTCCCGGGGGCTCGATCGCCTGGTCTCTTTGCAACGCCATCCTTGGCGTTGCCGGCAAAGGATGCACCCAGTAACCGCGAAGCAGCGTACTTTCGAGCCGCCATCCGGTCGCAGCGCACAGCTCTGCCGGCCCAATGCGGTCGGCTAAGCCGTACAATGCAAGCATGAGAACGCTGGAACACGTAAAGCTCAGCGACGAGGAGATCGAGCAGGACCTCGCCCACGTCCCCGGCTGGACGCTGGTAGAAGGCCAGCTCACCAAGACGTTCGACTTCACCGACTACCTGCTGGGGGTGGATTTCGCTCTCAAGGTGGGCCGCGAGGCGGAGGACCTCGACCACCACCCCGACATCCACATCACGTGGCGCAAGGTGAAGGTGGCGGTCAACACCCACTCCGTGGGCGGCATCTCGCCGTTTGATTTCGAGTTGGCGAAGCGGGTGGATAAGCTGCACGACTGAGTCAAACGATGGTCGAACGGTTGTCGAACGATTGTCGAACGATTGACGAACGGTGGTCGAACGGTTGTCGAACTGTTGTCGGACATGGCTCGGAGCGGTTGGAGGGTGTTCGGGCAACGTCATGCCATGCTCGACCATAGTCCGACCCTCCCACGGCCAGCGGCTTAAAGCAAGAGTACACGCGAAGCCCTATCGTCTAGTGGCCGTTCTGGTCACGCTCCTGTGCATCCCGGCGGCGTTTCCCAATTACATCATGGGGCCGGCGCTGGAGATGTTCGACTCGCGGCGTTGGGTTGCCTATGTGCTCGTCACCGTGGCGTTCGAGGCTTGGATGCTGGGCCGCTGGTTGGGATGGAGATGGTGGGCCAGCCTGCTCGCTTCCTTACTTGCCAACGCATTTACCGCCTTCGCGCCGCAGTGGCTGATGCCATCTCTGGCGACTTGGAGCCTGGGGTCACGACTGAATCCGCACCCGTTTCCAACCGTGCTCATCCTTTTCATCGCATTCGGGTTGCTGTCGGCAGTCGTCGAGGCTTTCGTTTGGCGCGGGATCGGCCTTGTTGCCCATTCCCAGAAAGCCTTGGGAGGAACGATAGGACGTAGTGTCGTGACCCACCTGATGGGAGTGCCGCTCGGCCTCGCGATTCTGCTCTGTTCGCCTCGTCCGTACATTCACCTAGAGGAAACGGCTGAGACCGAGCGCCGCCAGGTGTTGGCAGAGTGGCTTCGCCAGAAGGTGCTGGATCGCCACCAGCCGCTGCCGAGCTTCGTTGCGACGGCTTTATTCCCGGAGATCATGCAACGACTCGGCTATCCGGACTCCATTCGGCGAGCCTGGTTTCAGAAGATCCCGCTGATCGACGTGCGGGGCGAAAAGGAGCTTTGGGCTGCCGCGTACGTTCCGAATTTCGGGCCGTTCTCGTTTGGCGAGGACCGCTCGCATCCGCGCGAAATCAATCCGGCACTGGCCGGGAAGGATTTGCACGATGCGGCCGACGCCGAATCAATGCCAAAGGACGCTCGAGTCTGGAGGTTTGAGCAAGATCCGGCCTGGCTGCTGCGAGCAGACGACGGCTGGTTCGGGCACTGGGAAGTGCAGCACTATTGGGAGATGGGCAAGAATGGCGAGCCAGTTGCGGACGTCACGGTCGAGCCCGTGAAGAGAACGAATCCGGACCCTCCACCACTACTGTCGCTGGGGCCGCAGCCGCCGATTCCATAGCAAGGCTCTCGATTGAGTCCGAGCCACCGCAGAGCCACCGCACCGCCACACAAAGCTCCCCCCAAAGACCGTGATATACTAGAACCGGTTGAGATAAGGCTCAACGGCGACTTACGCCGGCGGATCCTCGACATCGAACGCGAGGACGCCGGTTTTCTTTTGCGGCGTCCTCCGAAAGGAGGAACAGGGATTATGCCGACTCTGGTGATCGTAGGCGCCCAATGGGGCGACGAGGCCAAGGGCAAGCTGGTCGACGTGCTTGCCGCCGACGCATCGATGGCGGTGCGCTTCGCGGGAGGCAACAACGCGGGCCACACCGTCATCGCGGACGGGCGCGAGTTCAAGTTCCAACTCATCCCGTCCGGCATCCTTCACGAACAGGTGACAGCCGTGCTCGGCGCGGGGATGGTGGTGTGCCCGAAAGGCTTGCTGGAAGAGCTCGACCGCACGCGCGCAACCGCCCCCGAGATCGGCGATCTCAAGGTTTCGGGCGCCGCCCACGTCGTCTTTCCTTACCACCGCCTGCTCGACACTCTGGAGGAAGAAGCCAGGGGGGCGGGCAAGCTGGGCACGACCAGCCGCGGCATCGGCCCCGCGTACCAAGACAAGGTCGCCCGGCAGGGCGTGCGCATCGCCGAATTAGTCGATCCCGCGCGCTTGCGCCGCCGGCTCGAGGAGGTGCTGCAAGCCAAGAACCGGCAACTCAGCCTCTACGGGCAGCCGCTCATCGAGATCGGTCCGCTTTACGACGAATACGCCCGCTACGCGGAGCGGATCGCGCCCATGGTCGCCGATACCGACGTGCTCGTGCAAGATGCGGTGCGCGCGGGCGAGCGAGTGCTCTTCGAAGGCGCGCAAGGCACGTTTCTCGATCTCGATTCGGGCACCTACCCGTTCGTGACCTCCAGCCACCCGACCGCGGGCGGCGCATGCCTGGGCACCGGCATCGGCCCGAGGGATATCGACGGGGTGCTCGGAGTGTGCAAGGCGTACACCACCCGGGTGGGCGCGGGGCCGTTCCCGACCGAGCTTCATGACGAGGTCGGGGAGTGGATCCGCAAGCACGGCAAGGAATACGGCACCGTCACCGGGCGCGGGCGGCGCATCGGTTGGCTCGACCTCGTCGTCTTGCGGCATGCTTGCAGGCTGAATTCCATGAGCGGGTTGGTGGTGACGCGGATGGATATTCTGAGCGGCTTCGATTCGGTGCAGGTGGCGACCGGCTACCGGCTGGACGGGGCTCGGATCGGGCACGTGCCGTGCGATACGGAGGCCTTTGGACGCGCCGAGCCCGAGTACGTCACGATGATGGGCTGGAAGGGCGACGTGCGCGCTTGCCGTCGCTTGATCGATCTGCCCGCCGAGGCGCGCGCCTACTTGGACTTCATGGAAGAGGCGACCGAGACGCCGGTGGCGGTGGTGAGCGTCGGTCCAGATCGGGACGAGACGATCGTGGCCCGCCCCGAACTTCTATGGCCCACGGCTGCGCTGACCGCGTGATCCTCTGGGGGGAACTTCCGAAAGCTTGCCGAGGTCGGATGGAGTGCCCTCTTTGGGAAAAGCACGCGTCAGCCTCCACCCGAGTTCGCTAAGGTTTCCATCTGTGCTGACACGCCCTCCCCCGCATCGCAGGGGAGGGAATCATTAGGCGACCACTGGCTGGTGTGGAACGGGGCGGGAGCCACATTCGCGGTGGATGGCCGGTTGCTTTGGATGGCCTTCGGGCAGCGCCAAGGATGGCGTTGCGGACAGGGAAGAGGTGAGCGAGCGCCCGGAGGGCGCGAGCGAGCCCGAGAAGAAACAGCCCCTCCCTTGAGGGAGGGGCTAGTGGAGGGTGACCAGGCAGGCCGAGAGCCCTAGATGACCGCCCGCAGCCTCGCGGCCGCGTCCTCGGGCAGCATGTCGGCGATGAAAACCCCGGCCCCCGTCTCGCTCCCGGAGAGATACTTCAGCTTCCACGCGTCGCGGCGGATCGGCGTGAACTCGACATGCAGCCAGGCGTGCTCGTACCCAGGCGTGGCGGGCTCTTGGTGCATCGACATCACGTAAGGCATCGGAGAGTCGAAGAGCCGATCGTAGGCTCGCGCCACCGACTGCAGTCCCTCGGCTAACGAATCCATTTCGCCCTCGCTCAACACAGCCAGCGAACGGCGCTGCTCCAGGGGGGCGACGTGCACCTCGAAGGGGTACCGCGCAAAAAACGGCACGACCGCGACCGTCGTGCCATCGGTCCAAACCCTCCTTTTAGCCTGGCCTTCGCACTCGAACGCCAGCCATTCGCCAAACAGCGAGCCTCCTGTGCTTTGCACGTGGGCCCTCTCCGCCTCGAGTTCGGCGAGGGGCACGGGTGGTATGAACGGATAGCCGTAAATTTGGCCGTGCGGATGGGTTAGAGTAACGCCGATCTCCACGCCCCGGTTCTCGAAGATAAACACGTAGCGCACGTCCTCGCGCGCGGCCAGCGACTCATAGCGGTCTCGCCACACCCGCACCAGCTTGCCCGCTTGGCGCGGGGGCAGGTCGGCGAGGCAGCCTTCGTGCCGATCCGTGTAGCACACGACCTCGCACACGCCCGATGCCCGCACTGGTTGAGATGAGCCAGTGGACTCCTTCGCGCCAGGTGTCGCCAAGGGCGGGCCGCCAAGCGACGGAAAGCGGTTTTCGAACACGGCGAGGTCATAGCTCGCGAGCGGAACCTCGGTCGGCGGCCCGCCCTCGCGCGTCGGGCAGAGCGGGCATGAGCCAGCCGAGGGCAGGAATGGGCGCTCTTGCCGGTCGGCGGCGACGATCACCCACTGGCGGAGGAAGGGGTGGAACTCCAATTCGGGCATGGCGTCCCTACGGGGTCTTGGGCTTGAGCATTAGGTTGTCCATGAAGAACTCCATCATCTTACGGCGATCCACCGGGGAGTGGCCAAGGTCGGGCCCGACCGCAACCTCGAAGCCCTTGCTTTGGCTCTGAAGCAGCTTGATGAACTGTAGTGTATTGGACGGATGGACGTTGTTGTCGGCGGTGCCGTAGTAGATCAGCAACTTACCCTTGAGGTTGTTGGCGTAGGTGATCGCCGAGCCAGCGTCATACCCCGCCTTGTTGTCCTGAGGCAAATCCATGAACCGCTCCGTGTAGATCGTGTCGTAATGCCGCCAATCGGTGACGGGCGACGAGGCGCAGGCGGCCGAAAAGAGGTCGGGGAATCGAAGGATCGCCATCAGGGAAGCGTAGCCGCCGTACGACGTGCCGTGGATGCCCACCCGCGAGGCGTCGACGTAGGGCCGCTTGACGAGAGCCCTGACTCCCGCCGCCTGGTCGTCCATCTCCACGACCCCCAGCTTCCGATACACCGCTTGGCGGAAGGCCCGCCCCCGCCCGTTCGTGCCGCGCCCGTCGAGCCACGTTACGAGGAAGCCGAGTTCCGTTTCGTCGCTCGGCAGTTGGAAGGCCTCGGGCCGCGTGCCCGAAGTGGGGCCGGCATAGATGCTCAACAGGAGCGGGTATTTCTTGGTGGGGTCGAAGTCGGAAGGCTTGAGCAGATAGCCGTACAAGTCCGTGGTCCCGTCAGCCGCCTTGAAGATCAGGCGTTCCGCCTTGCGAAGGCCCATGGAGCGGAACTTGCTCATGTCGCTCTCGGCGAGGCTGTCGATCACGTGGCCTTCGCCATCGCAAAGGCGCGTGGAAGGGGGCACGTCGAGCGCTTCCGCCACATCGACGAACGCCCCCCCGCCGGGGGCCAGACTGACGGTGTGGCTTAGGCTGAGATCGGTAAGCCGCTTGTCGTCGGTGCCATCGAGGCGGATTCGGTGGAGCTGCTGCTTGTAGGGGATGTCGCCGTCGTCCGCCGTGTACCAAGCCATTCCCCTCGTCTTGTCGACGCGCACGAGGGATTCGAAGTCGAACGCGTTATGGGTGATGGGGTTCAGGCGTCCGCCCGTGTCGGCCAGGTAGAGGTTGCGGTAGCCGTCCCGCTCGCTGATCCAAAAGAACCGGTTTGGATCGCCCGGTTTGGCGCCTGGCCATGGCGTGCCCGCATCGGGGTCGGCGACCCGGCTGTCAAAGTCGGCGACCCAGCCGCCCGGATTGGATTCCCGAATTACCGCGTGGCATTCGCCTGTCGCGGGATCGGCGGAGACCAGTTCCATCTCGTTCTGCTTCCGGTTCATGCGGAAGAAGTTCAGCGCCTTGCCGTCGTTCGCCCACGCGACGTTCCACACGTAGTGGCCGAGATCCTTATCGCCGTCGCTTCGAAAGCGAACGTCGATGGGTGTCGCCTTTCCCGTCGCCAGATCCATAACCAAGAGATCGACCGAAGGGTTCGGGGCGCCCGCTTTGGGATACGCCTCGGTGTCGAGCTGGTTCTGCACGCCCGTTTCGTTGAGGGTCACGTAGTAGTCGATCACCTTGGATTCGTCGAACCGGTAGTAGGCGAGCTTGGTGGCATCGGGCGAAAACCACATGGCTTCGCGTTGGCCCAGTTCCTCGCCGTACACCCAGCTTGCCGAACCGACCTTCGTGCGTTTGGCCGCGTCTCCCTCGGTCGTGATCTGGCGCGGCTCCTTGTCTCCGGGACCCTTCAGCCAGATGTTGCGGTCCTTGTACTGGGCGGTGAGCTTGCGGTCGGCTGAGGACACCGTATCGTATTGGCGGCCGCGCTCGGGGCGACGTCGGCCTGGTGGCGTCGGTTTCGCGGGAGCCGTCGGTGCGGTGCCCGTCTCGACCTTGGCGCGCCTGTCCACGTCGTAGGTCCACGTCTTGCCGCCTTGCTCGAAGGTGAACGAGCGGCCGTCCGCCGCCCAGTTCACCGTGAGCTTGCCGCCGCTGACCAGGCCGGGCAGCGCCTTCCTGAGGTTGTCATAGCGGTCGTAGCGCGGCATGCCGGGCAGGCGGTCTTGGGCGCACGCTAGGGCGGGTAAGAAGGCAACGAAGGTGAGCCACGCGGCGCGAGGGGCCATGGGCTCATTTTGCCTTAGCCTGACGGCGTGGGGTAGGGCTCGAGCGAGCGAATCATCGCCTCGAGACGATCCAGGTCCGCACTGCGCGGCTTGCTTCCATATGCGGCCACCAAGCTGAAAAGCTCCTTGCCCAGCGTCATTTTGGCTATTTCCCAGTAAGGCTGGGTGTTTCCGTGTTTCCTCACCAGCAGATACAGCCCTCCGTGGCGACCGCGAAAGTGAAGGGGCCTGAAACCCTCTGAATTTCTCTGCTCAGCTTGGCCGAGCTCTTGGATCGTGGCCTTGAGCAGTTCGGGGCTGGGCGCAAGCAGTCGGTCGACGTGCAAGCGGGCGTCGCGCGGGCCCAGAAACTCGGGCTCCCGCGTTTCGCGCAGCTTTGGGGCGACGTCCCCACCCGGCAGCTTGGCCGTCCAACCTTCCTCCAAGCGGATGGTGAAGCCGCCGAGGCCTTCGCTGGATTGGCCGAGGTACGCGAACGTCGGCCCTGCTGCGAGCATTGCCGCAGCCAGAAGCAGGGGAGTCATATGGCGGGTTTACCCGAGCGGACTCACTCGAGAAACGCCTCCCGTAGGGAGGGGTCCTGGCGCACGCGCTCCAAAGCGCGGGACAGCCGCTTGCGCACGGCGGCGTCGGTCAGCCCGGTGGCCTCCGCGATCTGGCGCGAGTTCAGCCCCGAACCGTAGCGCATCCTGATCAATTCGCGGTCGGCATCGCCTAACTTTTCTAGGGCAAGCGCAAGTTCGTCCGATGCGACCGGCCCCGGGCGGGCCTCCAAGATTTCCGGAACAACCAGCCCCACCGGCACCTCGCGGCTTTGCTTGCGTCTGCGTCGAGCCCACGACCGGGCGACCATTCGCGAAAACCCCACGATCCAGCCTTCCATCGTGCCGCGCTCCACCTGGAAGTCGGGAAGGCGGCGAAGCATGTTGACCATCACCTCCTGGGCGAGGTCGTCCGCTTCTTCGGCGGGTACGCCAAGCTGCAAAATACGTGAACGGGCGAGATCGCGAAGATCGCGCGACTGCTCCCCATCCAAGAATGCCAGCTGAGCCTCATTCAGGCTGGCGCGGCCCGCGAGGCTGGCCTTTTCCGAAGCCATCCAACCAACTCCCAACAAAAATGATCCGGCCCGCTCCCCGCGCCCGGCTTACGGCTCATTGTCTTACAGGAACGCGGGAACGGGGGGCAGACTTTTCCACAATCGCGAAATTAAGGCAATTTTGCCAGGTCTTGCCGAACCCGGCGTACCTGGGGAGGCGTCACGGAGCGGGTCACAGTTTCAGTCCGCGCCGACAACTGCATAGCAGAAGGAAGCGTTCGCGACGTGGCAACAACGCCAACGTCACAAGCAGAAGCGCCAAGACTTCTCCTCAATGCCGCCGGGGCGCACTGCTCTTCATCGCCTCGGCGGGTCTTTTCGAAACCCCGTTAGGGGTGTGACGTGCAATCTCGCTCGAGGGGTTCGCCCTATTCGTCGCCAACCCAGCCCGTCTCCCCGTACGGCTGCCCTCCGAAAATTGCGTCGGCATCGTGCGGGGTGATGAGAACTTCGCGAGGGCGCGGGCCGTCGCGGGGCCCGACGATCTGCCGCTCCTCCATCTGATCGAGAATGCGCGAGGCGCGCTGAAAGCCAATCGAGAACCGGCGCTGCATCATCGAGGTGGAGGCCTGGCCCCGGTCGGCCACCCAGCGCACCGCCTCTTCCCAAAGGGCATCGAGGTCCTCGCCAGCCCCATAGCTCGCCGCGCCGCCCGCGCCTTCGCCCGTCTCGACCGGCGTCAGCACGCAGGCAGGCTGCTCCTGAGCTCGCCAGAACTGGCAGACCGCGTCGATTTCACGCTCGCTGACGTAGGCGCCCTGCACGCGAAGCGGCTTGGAGGCGTCGATGGGAAGGAACAGCATGTCCCCCCTTCCGATCAGCGATTCCGCGCCCTTTTGATCGAGGATCGTGCGCGAATCGACTTGCGATGAAACGGTGAACGCGATGCGCGAGGCGATGTTCGCCTTGATCGTGCCCGTGATCACGTCCACCGATGGCCGCTGGGTCGCAATCACGAGGTGGATGCCCGTAGCACGCGAAAGTTGGGCGATGCGGCAGATGGAAGTCTCGACCTCGGCGGCGGACTGGATCATGAGGTCGGCGAGTTCGTCGATGACGAGCACGATGTAGGGCATGCGGTCTTGGAAGCTCGCGCGCTCGTTCCAGCCGTCGATGTTGCGCACGCCTTGTTGGGAAAACTGGTCGTACCGGCGGTCCATTTCGCGCCAGACGGCGCGGAGGACGCCGGGCGCCTCCTTGACATCCTTGATCACCGGGCATAGAAGATGGGGGATGCCGTCGAAGAGCGAGAGCTCCACCCGCTTGGGATCGATCATCACGAATCGCAGGTCCTTCGGCGTGTTGCGCATCAAGAGGCTGGTGATAATGGCGGCAAGGCCGATCGACTTGCCCGAGTTGGTCGCGCCGCCGATCAGCAGGTGGGGCATGCGGCACAGGTCGGCGTACTTGTTCGCTCCGCTCACGTCTTGGCCCAGCGCTATGCACAGCCGCGATGGGTGGTCGAAAAACTCGCGCGAATCGCAGGCCTCGCGAAGGCTCACCGGCGAGGGCTGGGCATTAGGCACCTCGACCCCGATCGCCGCCTTGCCGGGAATGGGCGCCTCGACGCGCACGTGAGAGGCAGCTAGGTTCATGGCGAGGTTGTCGGCGAGCGCGGTGATTCGCGCGACCCGCACGCCCGGCCCCAGTTGAATCTCGTAGCGCGTGACCGTCGGCCCCGCGGCTACCTCGACGACATTCGCCTCGATGCCAAACTCCTCCAGCGTGCTTTCGAGGGTTTCGATGTTCCGCTGCATCTCCTGCGGGCTGCGCTTGGGTTTGGCCGACGGCTCGCTGAGCAGCGCGATCGAAGGCAGTTCGTAGCCTTCCTTGCTCGTGCCGACGGCGAGGGTCGCGCTCTCGCCCGCGGGCCCGAGCTCCTTGGTCATCGGGGCGACGCGGGCGCGGCGAAGCTCCTCGGCTTGGCGCCCATCGTCCATCCGAACCACCGCGCTCCGAACTGCGCGGGGGCGGCTCTTTCGCATGTCGCGCCGCGTCCGCGCGTCCTCCGCCGCGTTGCGCACGACCCTGCCCGTGTGGCGGAGAGGCGTATTTGCGCAAAGGATGACGCCCACAAGCCCGAGGGCGCCGAGGCCGACGAATCGGGCGTCGCCCAAAAGTGAAGAGAACAACCAGCTCACGATCGAGCCCACATAGCCGCCCGAGGTGGCCACGATTTCCGGATCGAACACGTCGCGCGCAGGGCCGGCAAACGATCCGATGACGGCTAGGAACAGCAGACCCAAGCCCCAACTGAGCGATCGGTAGCCGCCCATCCGGCGCCCGCGAATCACGCTGAGGCCCAACCCGAGAAGAAGGGCTGGCACGAGCCACGAGCCCTTGCCGAAAAACGTGCGAAAGAGCAGGCCAAGCGCGCCGCCCAGCACACCCACGTTGGATAGGGCAAGCGAAAGCGCGACCACGACAGCAAACGTGATCAGAAGCACGCCGCCGATGTCCGAGGCTCGATGCGCTCCATGCCGAACCGTTTCAAGACGCCGTCTGCCAAGTGGGGACGGCCCGATGTCGACCTTCATCCTGGTCCATTCCTTGCCGCCCATCCGTGGCGGCGCGTCCGCGGGCCGACCGTCGTCGTCCCCGGAGTTCGGCCTGATTATATCTGGCCCAGCCACAAGCTTAAAGACGAGGGGGGTGAGAGCAAGACTCCTCAACTAACCGAACAGGACCGGCCGCTCCCGCGCCCGAACGTTCAGCAGCAGGCCCACCGAAGCCATGCACAACCAAAGCGCGGTGCCTCCATAGCTCATGAATGGCAGCCACAGCCCAACGACGGGCAGCATCTGCAAAATCATCATGAGATTCACGGCAGTGTGAAACAGCATCATCCCGAGGATCCCCCCGGCTATCATCTTCGCGTACGGGTCGTCCGCCTCTAGCATCACAAGCCAAACGCGATAAAAGAAGAAGGCGAACGCGCCCAGGACCAAGACGCATCCCACGAGGCCGCCTTCCTCGCCGATAACGGTGAAGATGAAATCCGTGTTCTGTTCGGGAATGAAGCGCCCTTGCTTCTGCTCGCCCCGCAAGTAGCCCTCGCCAAACACCCCGCCCGCGCCAAACGCGATCTCGGACCTCAGAGCTTGGTAGCCGTTCTCCTGCACGTCCGAGTGAAACATTGCGATCACCCGTTCCTTCTGGTAGTCGTGAAGCACGCCCGGTGTCACCCATGCCAGTCCAAGCACACCGGCCGCCACCGCGACCGATCCAAACACAAAACGCAGAGGCACACCGCCCGCTATCGATACGCTCAGCCAGATCGCGAGCATCACGAGCGAGGCGCCCAGGTGCGGCTGCTTGAAAACGAGCAGCACGGGCAAGAGCATGTGTAGGAACGATAGGCCAAAGGTCGAGAGCTTTCGGATCGAGTCCTGCCGACTGGCAAGGAACGTGGCGAGAGTGAGGACGGTGAACAGCTTGGCGAGTTCGCTGGGCTGGAATTGAATCGGGCCGAGGCTCAACCACCTCTGAGCGCCACCCGCCCGAAAACCAAGGGCGAGCACGGCGGCGAGCATGAGCACGTTGACAATGTAGAGCGCATGAGCGCGCCGCCGCCAAGCCGCGGGATCGAGCCAGGCGAAGAGGACGAACGGAACTAGGCCGAGGCTCATGTTCAGTAGCTGCTTGCGGAAGTTACCGCCTCCTTCCTTCCCGAGCCCCTCGCTGTAGAGCGCGAGCAACCCCCCCGCCAAGAGAATGCCGGCGGAAGCGAGCAAGGGCCAGTCGATCCGCCGCAGCAGGGCGATCCGAGGCGCGCCCGACATTGCGCGCAGGGTGGCCATCTCAATCCTCCGGAGGCTGGCGGCTCGTGCCGCTCGCGACCGAGCGCTTCACAAGCCCCTTGCCCGGCACGAACCAAAACGAGAGCTTTTGTGGCGCGGCGGAGCCGTCGATGCTGAGTTGAACTTCGACGAGCAAGGCCTCCTCGCTCCTTTCCCCCAGCTTGACCTTGTCGGCCTTAGTCGAGACGGCCGCGGTCGCCGGGTGATCAAGGCCCAGCCTCACGCTCCCCGACCATGTCCACGCGTCACCCGCCTTGGCTGGATTACGCACGAGGGGAAGAGCTGGGGAAAATGATTCGCTCGAAATCTCTCTGAGCGAAAAGGCGCTGCCCGTTTCGTAGCTTTCGATCTCCAAGCTCTCGTCGTGGGCTTGAAGATCGAACTCGACAATTGCTCCGTGGCTGCGCGCGAGGATGGCGACATCCGACCTTGGCTCAACCGGCCGCGCCATCGGCGCGCCAGCCTCGCGATAGTGGCGGTCGGGCGGTGCTTTCCCAAAAATGAGGACAGCCTCAGTTCCTGGAGTCGTCGCCGGTGCTAGCTGATCGAGTGGCATGCCTTCGGCCGAAGTCAGGCTGGACTGGCGGCAGCCTGCGCTCAACACGATTAGGGCGATCGCGATCAGCATGCCCTTCAACCGGAACGCCCTCCCGGCGTTTCGATCCGGACAAGCTTGATGGTGTGCTCGCGAGGCTGCCCGGCGACCCGAGCTACCTCCTTCATCTCCACCAACCCAATTTCGCGCGCGTACATGCACGACTGATGGTTCTTCACGACGACCTCGCCCGAAGAAGCGGTGATGTCGATCTCGACAAGCAGCACGTCCACGTCCCGATCGAGCACCTTCCGCCTGCCACCGAGAACCGCTTTCCCGCTCAGCTGCATCGCCATCGGCTCGCCGAAAACGGGCATGTCTCCCTCGTAGCTCCACGTTGCCTCTCGTTTACCTTCCGGCAGGCGAAACAGCGGCCATGGCTGGGGATAGGGCGTGGCTGCGCCGTGGCCCACGATCAGCACCGAATCGCCCTCCGTCCTGTAAAACACCGCTCCCAGATCTTGGCCCTGGCTCGTGCTGCGGATCGGGCTTGCCGGCTTTCCGCGGACGGTCTCCGACTTGCCCACTTCGTTGGTGACCCATGCGCCCGGTCGAACAGTGTCGTCGTACACCAGTCGCGTACCCTCGACGAGCGGGAAGAACGGGTTCCCCACCCCTTGCGTGAGCATCAAGGCGAACAGCAAGGCATTCATCCTTTGGCGGGCGCCGCCTCCTCGATCGTCAGAGTTTGCTCCTTCCCATCGCCGCCGGTCAAAGAAATGATGAGCTTGACGTTGCCCCTACCTTTGACGAACCAGCTCTTGCTCTTCATCACTTTCTTGGCGCCGTCGATCGTGGCTGTCCCCGTGGAGGTGATGAGGAGTGCCTGGTAGGTCCCCGCCTTCGTCTTCAGCTTTTCGGTGCCCACGACCTTAAACGTGTTGTCGTTCTCGAGCTTGCGCCCGTCTTGCGTAGTCAGCGTGTTCTTGGACCGCCAGTGCGCGCCGGACGGCAATTGGGCCGGGAGTTCTAGGCTGTCTCCGGTGAGCGGACCGAGTGACGAGCTGATCGTGCGCACGCCCGTTGCCGTCACTTCGACCGTCTGATCGCCGAGCCCCGCGAGCCCGCCGGTTCGATGGATTTCGTAGGTCGCGCCGTCCGCCCGAGCTTGCTTTAATGTGATCGCTTGCGACCCGGTCTGGCGGGTCTTGGTGCGCGAATCGACCAGTTCGTAGTCGATCGGATCTTTGTAATCGAGGCCGTAGTAGGTGAACCCGTCGTGATGGAACGTTGGTTCAGGTCCTGTAGAAGATGCTGTCTTGGACTCGGCCGCTTTTGGTTCAATTTTCTCGGCCACAGCGCCCACTGGCGCGCTGGGCAGAGCTTTGGCGACCGGCTCGGGCTTCGGAGGATCACGCGGCGATACGGCGGGTGGCTTGCCGCAAGCAGCGATGGCAAGCGCGAGCACGCAGGCGAATGGCAGGGAGCGCTTCATGGGTGCTTCAACGAGCGGCTTTTCAGTTTGAGCAGTTGGAGCGCCAAGACGGTCTTGCTTGCAAACCGTTCCTGCAGGCGCACCATTCCGACGCCAGGCGCGAACCAAAACGTTGCCGACGTCTTGACCGGATCAGTCCCCTGGTCATAGCTCGTATCGATTTGGACCGCGTAGGCCGAGTAGCGGCCTGCCGCCGAATCCACCTCCTGGCGACCCAGAATCCAGCCGTGCAGCTTGACCTCCCCTTCCTTGCCATTAGGGAAAGGAGCGAGCCCCTTCCACCAGAATTTAGCGCCTTCTCGAACCGGGAAGGGAATGATCGGCTGAGGCGGATCGAATTCGTTGGGCTTAAGGCCCGAAGAGACTTGCCAGAGGCCCTTTGAGTTGACCAGCCAAACCTGCCGGTCGGTGAGCAGGTCGTTCAGGCTGATCTCGACCGTCGCGCGCACCTCTTCGGGGGTCTTCTCGACTTGCGTCACTCGGTAAGCCACGATGCCGGATGCGGACCGCCCCACGCGGCCGTTCGTCATCCGCGAGGCCTCTAGGGTGAACTTCCACTCGTTGCCCTCCGTGAGCGGAAACAGGTCTTGATCCAAACCCTCGCGGGCTGCCACCTCGGCCACTTTCGGCGAGGCGGTCGGCTGATAGGCGGTTTGGGGCGCGCGGCAGCCCGCCAAGGCCAAACTGAGCACGCCAAGGCCAACATGGGCGGAAAATCTCATCGCAAAGGGTTCCGGCGTGCCTTGATCGCGTCCACGGTCATATCGACGAGCACCTGCTCTGGCAGTTGCGTGATGGTGAGATCGCTTTGCGAGAGTTCGTGGCTGATCCTCGGCGCCGCGATCGCCACTCCATCGACCACGAGCATCAGCTGGCTGCCCACCCTGCCCTTGCTGTACTTCCAGAGGCGATCGCTGCCCTCGCTCGCCAGCTTGACCGTCAAGTCGAAGAATTGACGGCCCTCTTCCGTGTACTTGCGGTAGCTAACACCCTCGATCTGATCCTCGTTTACCACCACCGTCATTCCCGACAGAAGTTTCTCCACGGGAGAGGCGTATTCGCGCAGGGTGTCCTCGGCGATGAGCGCCTTCAAGCTTGCCCGAACGTTCTCGCGCCGTCCCGGGTCTTTCAAGACCAGTGCGCCCTCGGTCTGGTAGAGAC